>DASQBG010000020.1:0-2082 GCA_035635335.1 Myxococcales bacterium
CCCCTTTCCCGGAGCAGGCTTTGGAGGCGCTCCAGCCTCCGTCGAACTTCCCGGTGATCTGCTGACGCCCTTCGGCGTCTTCTGTCTCCTCGACCAAGAGCAGCGGCGGGACGCCTTCCTCTTCGAGGGAGCGCTGGGCCGATACAGCTACGTCGGCACGGGCGCAGACGGCGGACGCCTCTCGCTGCGCAAGGAAGCGCAGCCCTTGGAGACCCTGCGAGGCGCTCTCGACGCCGAGCGGGCGGATCGCGTCGAGGGTCTGCCGCCCTTCTGCGGCGGATACGTCGGGTATCTCGGGTGGGGCAGCGCCGCCTGGACCGAGCGCCTGCCGCAGCGGCTGGGCCCGGACCCGCTCTTTCCCGAAGCCGAGCTGCTGCTCGTCCGCGAGCTGGTCGCCTTCGATCACCGGCAGGGCAGGACCTGGGCGCTGGCGAGCGGCCCCGAGGCGCAGCCGCGGGCGGAAGCGTTGGCGAAGCGCGTGCTGGAAGGATTCGCGCTCGGTCACTTCCCGCAGGCGCTGCGGACCCCGGCGGCGCAGTCGCTCGGCGCGCGCCTGTTCAGCGACCGCCGCAACGGTGCGCGCTTCCTCAAGGGCGGCCTGCCGGAGCCGGTGCCCGTCGCCGGAGGAGAGAAGCAGTTCAAGGCCGCGGTCCGGCGGGCGCTCGAGTACATCCACGCCGGCGACGTCTTCCAGGTGGTGCTCTCGCAGCGCTTCGAGCTGCCCGACTGCGACGGATTCTCGCTCTACCGCACGCTCCGCGCAGCCAGCCCGGCGCCTTACCACTTCTACCTACGCGTCGGTGGGCGCGAGCTGTTCGGCGCGTCCCCGGAGCTGCTGGTGCAGGTGGAGGCCGGCAAGATGACGGTGCGGCCCATCGCCGGCACGCGGCGCCGCGGCGCGACGCAGGAGGAAGATCTCCGTCTCGAGCAGGAGCTGCGGGCCGACCCCAAAGAGTGCGCGGAGCACACCATGCTGGTGGATCTCGGGCGCAACGACGTGGGCCGCGTCTCGCGCATCGGGTCCGTCAAGGTCGAGCGGCTGATGGAGACGGAGCGGTTCAGCCATGTGATGCACATGACCAGCGAGGTGAGCGGCGCCTTGAATCCGGGGCTCGGAGCGGTGGACGCGTTCGCCGCGGCGTTTCCCGCGGGGACGCTCTCGGGCGCCCCGAAGATCCGCGCCCTGGAGATCATCGACGAGCTGGAAGGCGTGCAGCGCGGTCCGTACGGCGGCGCCGTGGGCTGGTTTTCGGGATCCGGCGACGTCCAGCTCGCGATCGCCATCCGCACCCTCTTCCGCAGCGGGGGGCGGCTCTTCGCCCAGGCCGGCGCGGGGATCGTCGCCGACAGCGATCCGGCCTCCGAATGGCGCGAGGTGCTGGCGAAAGTGCGCGCATCCGTCGGCGCGGCGTACGGCGCCGTAGCAGGGAAGGCGGTTGCATGAAGCGCCGCGTCCTGGTGATCGACAACTACGACTCGTTCACCTTCAACCTGGTGCAGCGGCTGGGCGAGTTGGGCGCCTCGGTGGACGTGCTGCGCAACGACGCGCTTGCCGCGGACGAGATCCTCGCCCGGAAGCCGGACCGGCTGGTGCTCTCGCCGGGCCCCTGTACGCCGAACGAGGCGGGCGTCTGCCTGGAGCTGATCGCGCGCGCCTGCGGGCTCAACGGTTTCCCTCGGCCGGAGCGGGCCATCCCCATCCTCGGGGTCTGCCTCGGGCACCAGAGCATCGGCCAGGCATTCGGCGGCAAGGTGGTCCGCGCGCGGGTGCCGGTGCACGGCAAGGCGGAAGAGATCGTCCATGACGGCAGCAGCCTGTTTCGCGGCGCGCCCCGGCCGCTCCATGCCGGCCGGTATCATTCGCTGGTGGTGGATGCCCGCACGCTGCCCAGGCAGCTCAAGGTCTCCGCCCGCACCAAGGACGGCATCGTGATGGCGCTCCGCCACCTCAAGCTGCCCGTGTTCGGGGTGCAGTTCCATCCCGAGTCGATCCTCACTCCCGACGGGCAGACGCTGCTCCGCAACTTCCTCGAGGTGTAGCGATGCCGCTTCGCGAGCACATCCGGCTGGCGGTGGAGGGCG
>DASQBG010000021.1:0-2266 GCA_035635335.1 Myxococcales bacterium
TGGCCTCGGCGCTGAAGGCGAAGCGGCTGGGAGGCGCGGCGCTCGACGTGTTCGAGACCGAACCCCCGGCGGCGGACCACCCGCTCTTCTCCTGCGAGAACTTCATCGCCACCCCACACCTGGGCGGCAGCACGGAAGACGCGCAGCAGAACGTGGCCGTGATCGTCTGCGAGGCGATGGTCGAGTACCTCAGGACCGGCACCGTCCGCAACGCAGTCAACGTGCCGTCGGTCAGCGGCGAAGTGCTGGAGCGGCTGGGGCCTTTCCTCAAGCTCGCCGAGAAGCTCGGCACCTTCGCCGGACAGCTCGCCATGCAAGGGGCCCCTGGCGCCCCTGAGCAGATCGAGATCGCCTACGCCGGCGAGGTAGCGCAGCAGCCCACCGCGCCGCTCACCGCCGCGGTCCTGAAGGGCGTTCTGGGCAACTTCCTCGCCGAGCCCGTCAACGAGGTCTCGGCCCCTGCGCTGGCGCGCGAGCGCGGCCTCTCGGTCACGGAGGTGAAGACCAGCGACACGCCGGACTTCGCCAGCCTGGTCTCCGTCCGCCTGCGCTGCGGCAAGGAGCTGTCCACCGAGGTGGCCGGCACCATCGTGGGCAAGCGCGAGCCGCGCGTGGTGCGCGTCGACAAGTTCGAGCTGGAAGCCGTGCCGGAAGGGGCGGTCCTGGTGATGCACAACGACGACAAGCCGGGCGTGATCGGCAACGTCGGGCGCACGCTGGGCGAGGCCCAGGTGAACATCGCCCAGTTCGCGCTCTCCCGGGACCGCAAGAGCGGCGAGGCCCTGGCGCTGGTGAATGTGGACACGGCGGCGCCGGCGGAGGTGCTGGACCGCCTGCGCCGGCTGCCCAATGTGCGCAGCGTCCACCAGGTCACTCTGTGAGAGCGGCGGGGGCGCTGGTCCTGGTCAGCCTGCTCGCCTGCTCGCGAGACAGGCAGGTCCAGCACGCGGCGGCGCCACGCCCCTCCCTGCCGGACGCCGGCTCCACGGCGAAACCGGAGGTTACTGCATTCGGGGCCGACATTTCCTGGCTGGTGGGCACCTGGGAGCGCCAATCCGCTCCCAAGGAATGGCTGCTCTTCAATGCCCCGAAGGAAGTCGGAGTGATCTCCGGCAATCCGCCGGCGCTCAGCGGGCGGGGGGAGTTCATCCCCAACGGAAAGTACATCTCCCTGTTCTTCCGCGGCACCGGCGGCGCGACCGTCGAGCGACTCTTCGAAGCCTCGACCGACCATTCGGAGCTGACCGAGAGCAGCAACCCGCCTGCCACGTACCGCCGCGGCGCGCCGCCGTGATAGGGAAGTCGCATGTCCAACGTAGTGATCGTCGGCGCGCAGTGGGGCGACGAAGGCAAGGGAAAGGTCGTCGACCTCTTCACCTCCTGGGCCGACGTGGTGGTGCGGTTCCAGGGGGGCGCGAACGCCGGGCATACGCTGGTGGTGGGCGGGGTGAAGACCGTGCTGCACCTGGTGCCGAGCGGCATCCTGCACCCGGGCAAGAAGTGCATCATTGGCAACGGCGTCGTGGTCGATCCGGAAGCGCTGTTGGAGGAGATCGATCTGCTCCGCAGCCGCGGCCTGCTCGCCGACCCGACCCAGTTGGTGGTGAGCGAGAACGCGCACGTGATCCTGCCGTACCACAAGCGGATCGACGTGGGGCGCGAGAAGCAGAAGGCGATCGGCACCACCGGCCGCGGCATCGGGCCCTGCTACGAGGACAAGGTAGCGCGGCGCGGGATCCGCGTGCGCGACGTGCTCAAGGAAGGCGCGCTCCGGACCAAGCTGGAAGAGCGGCTGAAAGAGGCGAACGCGCAGATCAAGGCGCTGGGCGGAGAGAAGTGCGAGCTCGAGCCGCTGATGGACTGGGCGCTCAAGCTGGGCGAGCGGATGCGGCCGTACGTGGGCGACGCGAGCGAGGTGCTCTCGCACGAGGTGGCCAAGGGCAGGGCGGTGCTCTTCGAGGGGGCGCAGGGCACGCTGCTCGACATCGATCACGGCACCTACCCGTACGTCACCTCGTCCAACACGGTGGCCGGCAACGCGGCGGTGGGCGCGGGCCTGGGGCCGACCGCGATCCATTCCGTCATCGGCATCACCAAGGCGTACACGACGCGGGTGGGCAACGGCCCGCTGCCCACCGAGCTCAACGACGCCACCGGCGAGAAGCTGCGCGCGGTAGGGGCGGAGTACGGCGCGACCACCGGCCGGCCGCGCCGCTGCGGCTGGCTGGACGCCTTGGTGCTCCGGTACGCGGCGCGGGTGAACGGG
>DASQBG010000022.1:0-14738 GCA_035635335.1 Myxococcales bacterium
GACGCCGAACACGCCGCACTCGTCGTGGAACTTGTCGTCGTCGATCGGGTCTGTGAGGACCTTCAGCTGCACGGCCTCTCCGGGAGAGCGCGGGGAACGAAGCGTACAGGGCTGGCACTCGCCCTGCAATGGTGCCAGAACACGTCGCAGCGACGGGTACTTCCGGACGGCGGCGCCCCGCCCGGCCCGGCCGCCGCCGGTCAGGCAGCCTTTTGCGGCCGGCGGGCTCCGGTTAGCATCGGCGCATGCCGGACGACAAGGAGGCGCGGATCGTCGATGCGCGCATGAAGCTGCGCGAGCGCTTCCAGCGGCGCATGCTCGAGACGCCCTCCGCAGCCGACGCCAGGCCCCAGGGCTCGGGTCCGGCGAACCGGCACGGCATGCCCAAGCTGCCCGTCGGCCAGACCGTCACCAAGGGATGGCCGGTGCTCGACCTGGGACGTCTTCCCGACGTGCCGCTCTCGAAGTGGGAGCTGGTCGTGGACGGCGCGGTCGAGGAGCCGCTCCGGCTGGCGTGGAAGGACTTCATCGCCTTGCCGCAGACCGAGGACGTGAGCGATTTCCACTGCGTGACGACCTGGTCGAAGCTGGATGTGCCCTGGGAGGGAGTGCAGCTGTCGACCGTCCTCGCGCTGGCGCGGCCGCTGCCCGAGGCCACCCACGTGGTGACGCACGGATACGACGGCTACACCACCAACCTGCCGCTGGAAGAGGCGCTCAAGGACGACGTCCTCCTCGTGCACACCGCGGAAGGCCAGCCGCTGCCGGTGGAGCACGGCGGCCCGGTCCGCGTCATCACTCCGCAGCTGTACGCCTGGAAGGGGGCGAAGTGGGTCCGTCGCATCGAGGTGCTGACGCACGACCGGCTCGGGTTCTGGGAGCTGCGCGGGTACAGCAACACCGCGCATCCATGGCGAGACGATCGCTACTCCTAGCCCTGGCCCTGGCCGTTCCCGCGGCCGCGGCTCCGCGGCAGAACGTGCTCGAGTACGTGCGCGCGCAGCTCGCGCGCGACCGCGGGTTCACGCCCGCCCAGCGGGGGCAGCTGCAACAGGCGCTGGAGGACCGATTCGCGAATTACGGTCACAACGTCGTCCGGCCCGACAAGCCGCAGGACGTGCAGACGCTCATGCACGTCGTCGCGGAGGGCATGTTCGACCAGGCGCCGATGGACCGCATCGCCGAGGTCGCGTTCGCCGCCTACCAGGCCGTCTGGCGCGGAGCGCCCGCGGAGGTGGTCGACGGCATCGCGCTGTACGGGTTCCGCAAACCGGTGCCGCCCGACAAGCTGGCCGCTTGGGCCAATGGCTATCGCGTGGCGGTCAAGGGCGGCGTCCCGGACCAGGTCGCCGCCGACCTGGTGCGCAACGCGATGGAGCGCGGATGGGACGTCCGCGGCTTCGATACCGTCAAATGGGGACTGATCGATGCGGCGAGACGGAAGTACGACGTGAAGCTGTACGCCGCGTATGTGTTCGCGGGGATGGAGAAAGACCCGCTGCACCCCGGCGCGCTCCTCGGGGCGACGCGCGCCACCTTCGCGGACGCCGCGCGCAGGAAGATCGTGCCCGAGGACCCTGGCTACCGAGGCGTCTTCGAAGTGGAGACCGCCCCCCCGCGCGCCGAGCGCAAGCCGCCGCCGCCCGACGCGTCGCCGCCCGATCGGCGCCGCCCGCCCGAAAAGCCCGCTCCTCCGGACGAGACGGAGCTTCCGCCCGACCCTCCGCGGGCGCACGAGGGCGAGGGGCCCTTCAGCTCGTGGGCACGAGTGGAACGAACCGCGCTCTCCTACCTCGGAACCCCCTACGTCTGGGGCGGCGAGACGCGCACCGGCATCGACTGCTCGGGCCTGACCCGGAACTCGTACCGCGCCATCTCGATCCCGCTGCCGCGCGTCTCCAAGCTGCAGTGGAAGAGCGGCACGCCGGTGGCCAAGGAGGCGCTGCGCGAAGGCGACCTGGTGTTCTTCGCGACGAACGGCTCGGGCGTCTCGCACGTGGGCATGGTGATCGACCCGCGCACGCGCCGCATCATCCACTCCTCGTCGTCGCACGGCGTGGTCGAGGCGGACATGGACCAGCCGTGGTTCCAGTCGCGTTACCTGGGCGCGCGGCGCGTCGCCAATTGAGGCTCGCGGTCCCCATCGCCGGGGCGGCCCTCGGCCTTCTCGCGCTGGTCGTGCTGGCCGTTCCGCTCGGACGCCGTTCCGCGGGGCCGCCGCCGATGGTGGTGCACGGGCGTGCCACCCTCCAGGTCAGGTCCGAGGGGCCCGTCGAGGTCGGCGCCCAGAGGATGACGATCGAGGTCCCGCGCGGGGCGTCTCTGGCTGGGTACGCCGGGCGGCGGCGCGCTGCCAGCGAAGGCCAGGTGTACGTCCGCGCCCTGGTCCTTCGCTCCGGCGAAGTGCGGGCCGTGATCGTCGCGCTCGATGCGCTGCTCGTCTCGAGCGATCTGGAAGAGGAGGTCCTGCGCCGAGCCCAGCTTCCGCCGCGCACCTGCCTGCTGCTTGCCGCGACGCATACCCACTCGGGCCCGGGTGGGACCTGGGACAACGCGCTCGCTGAGGTGGCGGGCAACGGGCGGTTCGACCCTGCGATGCGCGACAGCGTGGCGCAAGCCGTGGCGGACGCGATCCGCGGAGCACTCGGGTACCTGCGGACGGGCCGCCTCGCCGTCGCGCAGGTCGAGTGGGCGAATGGACCGGCGGTGGTGCGCAGCGCAGGGCCGGTGGATCCCATGCTGAGCGCCCTCCAGGCGCGCGACGAGACAGGCAGGGTCGTCGCCACCCTGGTGATCTACGCCATGCACCCGACGGTGCTGCCGCCCTCCTGGCGGACGGCGTCGGGCGACTGGCCGGGCGCGGCGGCCCGCGCGCTCGAGCACGATACCCAGGCGCCGGCCCTGGTGCTGCAGGGCGCCGGCGGCAATGCGACCTGGTCGCGCGACGGCTTGCCCGCGGACCCTCCGGCGGCGGCGCAGGCGCTCGGGACCCGGGTGGCGGCGCGGGCGCTCGACCTGCTCGAGACCGCCGCCTGGACCGACGGCGCTCCGCTCGCCTGCGCGGTCACGCTGCATTCCCTGCCTCCCGCCCAGGCCAGCGCTCGGGTTCCCTGGCCGTTGCGCCGCGCGGCGAGCAACGCCCTGGCGCTCTGGGCCGAGCCGTTCGCGGTGAGGACGCAACTGAGCATCGACGGCGTGAGGCTCGGCGGCGTCCCGGGCGAGCCGGTCGGCAGCCTGGCACTCGGTGGAGGGCCGGAGCGTTTCATCGGGTTGGCGGACGGATATCTGGGCTACGTGGAGGATCCGGCGCGAGCGGCTCGCGGAGAGGGCGAGTCGTCGCGCACGTACCATGGCCCTGGCCTGGCCCGGGCCCTGGATCTGCTGGAGGAGCGTTGATCGAGATCTCTGACGAGGTCCGCCAGGCGATCGCGCGCGGCACCGCCGTCGCGCTGGAGACGAGCGTCGTCGCGCAAGGCCTGCCGCCGCCCCACAACCTCGAGGCGGCGCGGCGCTGCGCGCGGGCGATCCGCGAAGCGGGAGCGGTGCCTGCGGCCGTCGCGGTGATCGGCGGCCGGATCGTGGTCGGGGCGACGGACGCGGAGCTGCAGCGCCTGGCCGATCCGGCGCTCGGTGCGGCCAAGGCCGGGGTCCGCGACCTGGCCGCGCTCTGCGCCTCGGGCCGCGACGCCGGCACCACCGTTTCCGCTACTTGCGCGATCGCGGCCGAGGCCGGCATCCGCCTCTTCGCGACCGGCGGCATCGGCGGAGTCCACCGCCGCGCATCCCCGGCCGAACCCCTCGACGTCTCGTCCGATCTGATAGAGCTGTCGCGGCGGAAGGTGTGCGTCGTCTGCGCGGGGCCGAAGGTCATCCTGGATCTCCCCGCCACCGCCGAGGCCCTCGAGACGCTCGGCATTCCGGTGTTCGGATTCGGCGCCTCCGAGCTGCCCGCGTTCTTCACCGGGTCGACCGGCATCCTGCTGGAGCATCGCTTCGACGACGCGGCCTCCGTGGCCCGCGCGCTGCGGATCCACTGGGAGGTGCTGGAACAGGGCTCGGGCGTGCTGGTCTGCGTCCCACCTCCCTCGCCGCTTCCCCGTGCCGAGGTGGAGCGCGCGCTGTCGGCCGCGCTGGCCGAGGCCGCCCAGCGGAAGCTCGCGGGAAAGAAGCTGACTCCCTTCCTGCTCGCCCGCCTCGCGGACGCAAGCGGCGGGCGCACCCTCCAGTCGAACCTCGACCTGCTGGAGAACGATGCCCGCCGCGCGGGCGAGATCGCGGTCGCGCTCGCCGCCCGGTCCCCTGCATCCGCGTTGTGAACGTTGACCGTGATCTGTTGGGGGGTCGAGGGGGGAGCGAGCTCCCCCCTTGTGGAGGCGCCGGAGGCGCCGGATCGAAGAGCGTGATGTGCCCCTACCCTTACTTACGCCGAGGCTCGGTTGAGCCGATCACGAATCGCGTCCCACTCCGGTGAGGCGGGGACGCTCTCGATGCAGATCGAGGTGCAGCCGCGGTCCTCCAGCTCGCGCAGGGCCGCGTAGAGCTCGCTCGCGTAACCGGCCGGATCGGAAGGGAGGCGCAGGGAGACGACGCTCTCGGGGAAGGAGACCTCGCTGCGGACCAGGGCGCCCACGCGGCCGGGCAGATCGGCGGCGATGCGCGGCAGCGCGGCGCGGTCAGCCATGCGCACCACCGCGGCGGGCGCGTAGTGCCGCTTCTGCTGTCCGGGCGAAGGAGCGACAGGTCCGTTCGGCGTGGCGTCAGGGACGTGGCCGAGCAGCTCTTCGAGCGCGGTACGGGGCACGGCGCCGGAGCGCAGCAGGCGGGGACCCGCCGAGGTCAGCGCGACCACCGTCGATTCGATCCCCACCGGGCAGCGCCCGCCGTCCAGCACGGCGTCGATCCGGCCGTTCAGGTCGCGCAGCACGTGCCGCGCGGTGGTGGGCGAGACGTGCTCGCTGCGGTTCGCGCTGGGCGCGGCGAGCGGGACGCGGACGCGCGTGAGCAGCTGGCGCGCGGCGGGATGCGACGGCGCCCGGACGGCGACCGTCGGTCCGCCGCCGGTCACCTCGTCAGGAACGCGCTGGCTGCGCGGCAACACCAGGGTCAGCGGCCCGGGCCAGAAGCGCGTCACCAGCTCCTGCGCCTCGATCGGCCACCGCGCGCAGAGCGGGCGCGCCTCGTCCTCGCCGAGCACGTGCACGATGAGCGGATTGGTCGCCGCGCGTCCCTTGGCCGCGTAGATCGCGCGCACCGCGAGCGGCTCGAGCGCCAGCCCTCCCAGCCCGTAGACGGTCTCGGTGGGAAACGCGACCAACCCGCCGCGCAGCAGCAGCCCCGCCGCCTCGTCCAGGTCGGCCGGGCTGCTCGCGCTGAGCAGCTGGGTATCCACCTATCGCCCTTCGAGAGCGACCTGGTGGATTCCCTCGCCGACCATCTGCGGGATGGAGCTGGACCAGGCGCTCTTCAAGTCGGCAACGCGCGCATCGACGAGCGTCCGCTCGCCCGACTTGATCACCAGCGACGGCCCGCCGACCTCGCCCATCTCCAGGAAGGGCGCGCCGTGCTCCCGGGCGACCGCCGCGACGCGATCCGCCACCGAGGCCGGATAGGCGATGACGATGCGCCCCGCGTCCTCGCCGAAGAGCAGCGCGTCGGCGCGCCCGGGCTGCGCGGGAAGCGCCACCTTGCAGCCGAGATCGCGGCCGAAGGACATCTCGGCGAGCGCGACCGCCAGCCCGCCCTCGCTGGTGTCGTGCGCCGTGCGGACGAGCCCGGCGCGGACCAGCGCGCGCACCGCTCCTTGGACCTTCTTCTCCAGGTCGAGATCCAGCGGAGGCGGCGTTCCCGCGGTGCGGCCGTGGACCGCCTTGAGGTACTCGGTCCCCCCGAGGTGCCCCCCTTGCGGCCCCGCGGGGCGCCCGAGCAGCGCGATGCGGTCTCCGGCGGCCAGGAAGGCGGAAAGGGCATTCTTGCCGCAGTCCTCCATCAGGCCGACCATGCCGATGGTGGGCGTGGGGAAGATGCCCTTCCCCTCCGTCTCGTTGTAGAGCGACACGTTGCCCGAGACGACGGGAGTGCCGAGCGCGTTGCAGGCGTCGGCGATCCCCAGGCACGCCTGCTCGAACTGCCACATGATCTCGGGCCGCTCCGGGTTGCCGAAGTTCAGGCAATCGGTGATGGCCAGCGGCTCTCCACCGACGCAGCTCACGTTGCGCGCCGCTTCGGCGACCGCGTGCGCGGCCCCGAGGCGCGGGTCGAGGTAGCAGTAGCGGGAGTTGCAGTCGACGCTCAGCGCCACACCCCCTTCCCGCTGGCCGGTGAACCGGACCACCGCGGCGTCGCCTTGCCCCGGCCGCACCGTGGTGCCGATGCGGACCATGTGGTCGTACTGCCGGTAGACCCACTCCTTCGAAGCGACGGTCGGCGACGCGAGCACCTGCTTCAGCGTGCCCGCGAGGTCGCGCGGCTCGGGGACCTGTGCGAGGTCGAGCTTCCGCGCATCGTCCAGCCACTCGGGGCGGCGGCGAGGACGGTCGTAGGAAGGGGCCTCGTGGGTGAGCGGGGCGATGGGCAGCTCCGCCACGGTCTTCCCCTCCGACTTGACCACCAGCTTGCCCGTGTCGGTGACGCGCGCCACGACCGCATGCGCCAGGTCCCACTTGTCGCAGATCTCGAACACCTCGCGCTCGCGCCCTTTCTTCGCGACGAGCAGCATGCGCTCCTGCGACTCGCTGAGCATCACCTCGTAGGGCGTCATCCCCGTCTCGCGGCGCGGCACCGCGTCCACGTCCAGCTCCAGCCCGCTGCCCGCGCGGGAAGCCATCTCGACCGAGCTGGAGGTGAGCCCGGCGGCGCCCATGTCCTGGATGCCCACCAGGCAATCCGTCTTGAACAGCTCCAGGCAGGCTTCGAGGAGGAGCTTTTCCAGGAAGGGATCGCCGACCTGGACCGTCGGGCGTTTCGACTCGCTTTCCTCGGCGAACTCGGCGGAGGCCATGGTCGCGCCGTGAATGCCGTCGCGGCCGGTGCGCGCGCCGATGTAGATGACCGGGTTCCCCAATCCCGACGCGGTGCCGCGGAAGATGCGGTTCGACTTGAGCAGTCCCAGCGTGAAGGCGTTGACCAGGCAGTTGCCGTCGTAGCTCTCGTCGAAGGCCACCTCGCCGCCGACGGTCGGCACGCCGATGCAGTTCCCGTAGCCGGCGATGCCGGCGACCACGCCTTCGAGCAGCCGAGCGGTCTTCGGGTGGGACGGCTTCCCGAAGCGCAGCGAGTTGAGCGAGGCGATCGGCCGCGCGCCCATGGTGAACACGTCGCGGAGGATGCCCCCGACGCCGGTGGCCGCCCCCTGGTACGGCTCGATGTAGCTGGGGTGGTTATGGCTCTCCATCTTGAACGCCACCGCCAGCCCGCCGCCGACGTCCACCACGCCCGCGTTCTCGCCCGGACCCTGCAGGACGCGCGGGCCCTTGGTCGGCAGGTGCTTGAGGAAGCGGCGCGACGACTTGTATGAGCAGTGCTCGGACCACATCGCGGAGAAGATGCCCAGCTCGACCAGGTTCGGGTCCCGGCCGAGGTGGCCGACGATGCGCCGGTATTCGTCCTCGGTGAGACCATGCTGTTTGACGATCTCGGGAGTGATTCGCGCGTCCATGCGGTCGCGCACTGTAGCAAACGCCGCCTGCCGCCGCAGCCCGGCGTGAGCACTGTCCGAGGCGCGGAGCGGCGTGCCGGTTGGCAGCCGGCCGCCGCCGGGGCAACCTGAGCTGTGGAGGACCGGTTGGCCGACCAGACCCAGTTGGAGGCGGAGCGATCCCGCCTCCAGGAAGCCGAGCGCAGGCAGCGCATCCTCTCGGACATCTCCGCGCTCCTGCTCGACTACGTCGGTGGGGACGAGGACGAGCCGCTGCGCCGCATCGTCGACAAGGTGGTCCAGGGGATGGGCGATTGGTGCGCCTTCTCGCTCGTCGGCCCGGACGGGGTGCTGCGGCAGTCCGCCGCGTACCACCCCGATCCGCGGCAGCGGGACCTCGTCGACAAGCTGACCCTGATCCAGAAGCCGCGCCGGTGGGACGCGGGGCTTCCCGAGACGAACGCGCTGGTGCAGAAGCGTCCGCTCGTCTTCGAGGAGATCACCGACGAGATGCTGCGCGCGGGCGTCGAGAGCGAAGAGCAGTTCCACCTGCTCAAGGAGATCGGACTCGCTTCCGTCATCGTGGCGCCGCTCCTGAGCGGCCCGGAGCCGCTCGGGACGCTGATCCTCGCCTCGGCCGGACCGGGCGGGCGCAGGTACACGCCGAACGACCTCGACTTCGTCGTGGCCCTCGCCGATCGGTCCTCGCTCGCGGTGCGCAACGCCCGGCTGGTGCGCGAGCTGGCAGCCGAGCGCGACCGGGAGCAGCTCGCCCGCCAGGACGCCGAGCGGCGCGCCGCCGAGCTGCTCGCGACCTTCGAGGCCGACCCGAACGGGCTGGTGCTGTTCGACCAGGACGACCGCGTTCGATACATCAGCCCGCGTCTGGCCGAGATGTTCGATTGGCTGCCGGTCCGAGAGTTCGTCGGCAAGCATTACGAAGAGCTGTTCGGGTTCGACGCGCGAGGCGACGGCGGGACCGCCGAGGTGGCGCGGCGGATGCGAGAGATCTTCTCGCGGCGGGACGAGCGGTCCTTCGACGAGTTCCAGATCGCGCGGTCCGGGCGCTGGCTGACCCGCACCAGCGTTCCCGTGCACGGGCCACGCGGAGAGTACTTCGGGCGCCTCTTCGTCCACGTGGACGTCACCGCCCAGAAGGAGCTCGACAACGAGCGCTCCGAGTTCCTCACGGTGGCGGCGCACGAGCTGCGCACGCCGCTCACGCCGCTCTCGATGTACCTGCAGAACATCGACCGGCGTCTCGCGCGGGGCATGGCGGTCGACCCGGAGCTCGCCAACAAAGCGCGCCGGCAGGTGACGCGGCTCGCGAAGCTGGTCGAGGACCTGCTCGACGTGTCGAGGCTGGAGTCCGGCCGGCTGGAGATCCAGCGCGATCCGGTCGAGCTGGACGAGCTGGTCGCCGAGGTGGTCGGCGATTTCCGCGCCGCGGCGCAGACCCGTCAAATCATCCTCTCGAGGCCGGACGACCGGATCGTGATCGTGGGCGATCGCCAGCGCCTCGAGCAAGTGCTGGTGAACCTCCTGCAGAACGCCATCAAGTACAGCCCCCAGGGCGGCCAGATCAGGGTGACGCTGCGCCGCGAGGGCGGCGAGGCGTGGGTGTCGGTGGCGGACCAGGGCATCGGCGTTCCCGCCGAGGAGCAGGCGCGGCTCTTCCAGCGCTTCTTCCGCGCGCGCAACGCGGCGACGCACCACTTCGGCGGGCTGGGAATCGGCCTGTTCGTCAGCCACGAGATCGTGCAGCGGCACGGCGGACGTTTCCTGGTCCAGAGCGAGAGCGGCAAGGGCGCCGTGTTCAGCTTCGCGTTGCCGCTCGCGGCCCCGCGCGCGGCGCACGCTCCCGCGCAGGCCTGATACCCTTCGCAGATGCCGCGCAAGACCCCCCGCAAGAGGCCGCGGCCGCTCCTGGCCCTCCTCTCGCGCAAGAAGAGCCTCTACTCGACGCGGCGGCTGGTCGAATCGGCGCGGGCCCGGGGCATGAGGACGCGGGTCGTAGACGTGCTCGCCTGCAACCTGGTGCTGGAAGCAGGCCGCCCGCGCGTGTTCGTCGCCGGCGAGGAGCTGCGCGACGTCGCCGTCGCCGTCCCGCGCATCGGCGCCTCGGTGACGGCGGCGGGGCTCGCGGTGGTGCGCCAGCTCGAGGCGCTGGGGGTGCCCGTCGTGAACGGGGCCGCGGGCATCGCCAACAGCCGCGACAAGCTGCGGGCCCTGCAACTGCTCGCCCAGGCCGGCGTCGACATGCCGCGCACCGTGCTGGCGCGCGGCGGCGGCGACATCAAGGAGCTGGTCGCGCACGTCGGCGGGCTGCCCGCGATCCTGAAGCTCATCCAGGGGACGCAAGGCGTCGGTGTCATGATCGCCCACAGCGAGGCCGAGGTGGAGAGCATCCTCTCCACGCTCTGGGACCTGGGGCAGGAGATCCTGCTGCAGGAGTTCATCGCCGAGTCGCGGGGGCGCGACGTGCGGGCGCTGGTGGTCGGCGATCGCGTCGCCGGGGCGATGAGGCGCGAGGCGCGCTCGGGCGAGTTCCGCAGCAACCTGCACCGCGGGGGCGAGGGCAGCGCGCTGGAGCTGTCCCCGGACTACGCGGAGGCCGCGGTGCACGCCGCCCGCGTGCTGGGGCTGGACGTGGCGGGCGTGGATCTCCTGGAGGCGGAGGCAGGACCGAAGGTCATGGAGGTGAATTCCTCGCCGGGCTTCGAAGGGCTCGAGCGCGCGACCGGCCTGGACATCGCCGGGGCCATCGTCGAGTACGCCGCCCGCCTGGCTGCTCGCGTCTCCCGGGCAGGTGGGTAGAATTCGCCCGCCCGGCGCCCCGGCGGCATGCCGGGCGGTGCTGTACGACACCATCCCACTTCCGACCCGGCGTTTGCGCGCCGACGCGCAAATCGCTTGCAGCAGGCCCGCGTCTTTGGCGACACTGGCTGCATGGCGATCCGCATCGGCCGGGAGCTCGCCTTCCAGTCCCGGCTGCAGGACGGCAGCGCGCCCGCTCAGGTCGAGCTGGTCCTCTTCCACGACGTACTCTGCTCCTGGTGCTATCTCGCCGACGCCCGGCTCGAACTGCTCCGCGAAGAGTACGGCCCGTCCGTGCTCTGGACCTTCAAGCCGTACGCGCTCCGGCCGGAAAACCAGCTTCCGGACAAGAAGCAGCGCTCGCTGCTGGCGCGGCACTTCCGGCGCATCTCCAAGGAGCGCGAAGGCGAGGGCGTGAAGCCGGACCTATGGACGGGAGACGATCCGCCCGCGTCCAGCCTGCCTCCCCTGGTCGCCCTCGAGTCCGCTCTCCTCCAGGGCTACGAGAGGCAGCACGAGCTGCTGCTGCGGATGCGGCGGGCGGCGTTCCTCGACGGCATCAACGTGGCCCGGCGCGACGTGCAGGTCGAGCTGGCGGCGCGGGCAGGGCTCGACGTGTCGCGCTTCCTCGAGCGGCTCGACCATCCGGACACCGAGCAGTCGGTCAGCGTGGCCGGGGAGGAAGCGGAGGCGCTCGGGATCAAGGGCGTCCCGGCGCTGGTCATCGGCGGCGAGTGGCTCATGCAGGGCTGCCGCGACCTGTCGGAGTACCGGCAGGTGATCGACAAGTTCCTGCGCGAGCGGGCGAGCCCGCCGCATTTGCGAATGATCCATTGACCGCACGGCTCGCTTGAGTTGACCGCTCTGCCGTACACATCACGCTCTTCGATCCGGCGCCTTCGGCGCCTCTACAAGGGGGGAGCTCGCTCCCCCCTCGACCCCCCAAAAGATCACGGTCACTTCGGCTGACGCTCGGTAACCTCGTGGTCGAGGCGTGGCCCTGCGGGCGGCGCGCGGATATGCTGCGCCGCCAATGGCTCCCATTCTCGCCACGCTGATCATCGCGGCCGGGCTCGCCCTGTTCTTCTGGACGATGTCCTACCGCATCCGGCCGCTGCTCTTCGCGCGCAAGGAAGTGCGCTGGGACGATCCGCTCACGCGCACCGAGAAGCTGATCGAGTACGGCTTCGGGCAGAAACGGATGCCGGCCAAGCCGGAGCGCGCCGCCGGCATGGCGCACATCTGGATCTTCGTCGCCTTCCTGGTCGCGCAGCTCGGGACGCTGACCTCGTTCGGCCTGGCCTACGATCCGGGCTTCCAGCTGCCGTTCCTCGCGCACGAGACGCGGCTCGGCCAGGGCTACCTGTTCACCAAGGACGTCATCGACATCCTCGGCACGCTCGGGTGCGCCGTCTTCCTCTACTTCCGCCTGATCGCGAAGAAGGAGCGGATGACGCTCTCGTGGGAAGGCGTGTTCATCCTTTGCATGATCATCGGCGTCCTCTGGACCGACGTGCTCATCGACGCCGCGGCGCTGGCGAAGAGCGCCGGCGAGGTGCCTTGGTACCTGCCGGTGTCCGGGCGCGTGGCGGAGTGGTTCCTCTACGGGATGTCGCCCCAGGCGGCTGCGAACGCGACGACCTTCGGCGTGCTGCTCCACATCGCCATCGTGATGTCCTTCCTCAACTTCCTGCCGCTGGGGAAGCATTTCCACATCATCACCGGCCTGCCGACGGTCTACTTCCAGCGCCTCACGCCGATGGGGCAGCTCGGAAAGCTCGACCTGGAGAACGCGGAAAGCTTCGGCGTCTCCAAGCTCACCGACCTCTCCTGGAAGGAGATCCTCGACACCTACTCGTGTACCGAGTGCGGCCGCTGCCAGACATATTGCCCGACGTACGACACGGGGAAGCCGCTCACGCACAAGGAGATGAACCGCGCCATCCGCCACCACGCCCAGCAGGCGGCGGCCTCCATGCCGCTGCCGCTCCGGGCGCTCCTCTCGCGGATGGACCGGGTTCCGGCGTCCCCGAACGGCCACGACGGCGCGTCTGCAAATGGGGGACACCATTCCCATGGTGTCCCCTCCACGATGGGCCTGCAGCTCCCCGCCGACCTGGTCGAGAAGCTGCCGCCGCTGGTCGGCGACGCGGGGGGCGTGCTCCCCGACGAGACCATCTGGGCATGCACGACCTGCGGTTGGTGCGAGCAGGCCTGCCCGGTGTTCATCGAGCACCTCCCGCGCATCGTCGACATGCGCCGCCACCTGGTCTTGATGGAGTCGCGATTCCCCGACGAGGCGGCGCGCGTCTTCAAGGGGATGGAGGGGCAGGGCAACCCGTGGGGCATGGGCTCGAACCGCCGCGCCGAGTGGTGCGCCGACCTCGGCGTCCGCACGGCCGCCAGCGTGAAGGAGGCGGCCGAGAACTTCGAGTGGCTGTTCTTCGTCGGGTGCGCGGGCAGCTTCGACGAGCGGCAGAAGAAGGTCTCGCTCGCGATCGTGAAGATTCTCCAGGCCGCGAAGGTGGACTTCGTCATCCTGGGCGAGGAGGAGACCTGCAACGGCGACTCGGCGCGCCGGCTCGGGAACGAGTACCTCTTCCAATCGCTGGCGCAGCAGAACGTGGAAACGCTGAACCGCTACGGAGTGAAGAAGATCATCACCCAGTGCCCGCACTGCTTCAACACCCTGGGCAACGAGTACCCGCAGTTCGGCGGGCACTTCAAGGTGCTGCACCACAGCGAGGTGATCGCGCAGCTCGTCGAGGAGGGCAGGCTCAAGCCGGGCGAGGTGCGGCTCGAGGAGCCGGTCACCTACCACGACTCGTGCTACCTGGCGCGGCACAACGGGATCAGCGAGGCGCCCCGGCAGGCGCTGGTCTCCATCGGGGTGAAGGTCAAGGAGATGGATCGCAGCCGCACCGAGACCTTCTGCTGCGGCGCGGGCGGCGGCCGCATGTGGCTGGAGGAGACCATCGGCCAGCGCATCAACCAGAACCGCGTGAACGAGGCCGCTGTGACGCTGGGGGAGAAGGGGATCGTGGCGACGAGCTGCCCGTTCTGCCTGACGATGATCAAGGACGGCATCAACGAGACCGGCCGGGGCGAATCGATGGAGGCCAAGGACATCGCCGAGCTGGTGGCGTCCGGGCTGCCTTGACCGGGGTCGTCACCGTCCGCGAGCTCGCACCCGGGGACCTCGCGGCGGCGGGTGATCTGTGCGAACGGTTGCGCGCGGGGGATTCCGCCGTCGAGCCGTTCGCGCAGCGACTACCGATCATCGCGGAGGGGCCGCGCGCGCTGCTCGATCTGTGGCGCGTCGCGCACGACGAGGACGGAGCGTTGCACGGGATCGCGTTCGCGGCCGTGCGGGAATCGCGGACTCCGGAAGGCGCGGAGCGTCCCACGGCCGACGTCTACGCTGCGGTCGCGCCGGAGCTGCGCCGGCAAGGACTGGGGCGGGCGCTGTGCTGTCCCGCGTTGGAATGGGCCACCGCGCAGGGCGCCACGCTGCGGGCGCGCGTGCGCGAAGATGCGCGGCCCGGACGGGCCTTCCTGCGCGCGATCGGATTCGTCGAAACCTCGGCGCAGCTCACCCTCGCGTGGTCCGCCCGCGCCGTCGAGGTGCTCCCGATGCCGGCGCTGCGCATCCGGCGGCTCGCGCCGGGAGAGGCGACGCGCGACCTCGAGCGGCTCTCCAGCGAGGCATGGGCCGGCGCGCCGGACACGTTCGCGACCCGCTGCGACGAAGTGGCGCAGCTCTTTGCCGACGAGGGGCGGCTGCTCCTCCTGGCCGAGGCGGAACGGCGCGCGGTGGGCTATCTCTCCGCGGTCTGGCTGGGCAGCACGCTCGGGATCGAGGAGGTGGCGGTGCTCCCCGACTTCCGCCGCATGGGCATCGGCCGCGCGCTGATCGCCGCCGCCCTGCCGGGCGTGGCGCACGCCGTCCTCTCGGTGGCCGAGCCGAACCGGCCGGCCCGTGCGCTGTACCGGTCCTTCGGGTTCTCCGCGTCCGCGCGCCGGCTCGTTTATGAACTGCGTCATGGCTGAGGTGGTCGTTCGCGAAGCCCGTCCTGAGGACGATGCGGCCGTCGGCGAGATCCTCGTCTCCGGCTACCTGACCCGCTACGCGCAGAAGATGCCAGAAGTGGTGCTCACCGACCGCCGCAAGGCCGAGCTGCGCGACGTCGCCTCCAAGCGGAGGGAGGCGCTGGTCCTCGTCGCGGAGCTGGACGGAAAGGTGGTCGGCACCGTGGCGGTCTGGCGGCCGGGCGCGCCGGCTAGCGAG
>DASQBG010000023.1:0-17200 GCA_035635335.1 Myxococcales bacterium
GAGGTCGCGCACCCCCATCATGGCCATGTGCAGCGTCCGCGGGATGGGGGTCGCGGTGAGCGTGACCACGTCGACCAGCTTGCGCAGCTTCTTCAGCTGCTCCTTGTGCTTGACGCCGAACCGCTGCTCCTCGTCGATGACCACCAGCCCCAGGTCCTTGAAGGACACGTCCTGCGAGAGCAGCCGGTGCGTGCCGATCAGCACGTCGACCTTGCCCTCGCGCGTGCGCGCCAGGATCTCCTTGGCCTCCTTCGCAGTCTGGAACCGGCTGATCATCTCGACCGTGATCGGATAGTCGGCGAACCGCTTCGCGAAGGTGTGGTGGTGCTGCGAGGCGAGCACGGTGGTGGGGACCAGCACCGCGACCTGCTTCTTGTCCTCGACCGCCTTGAAGGCGGCGCGCAGCGCCACCTCCGTCTTGCCGTACCCCACGTCGCCGCAGACCAGCCGGTCCATCGGCCGCGGCTTCTGCATGTCCGCCAGCACGTCCTCGATGGCCTTGGCCTGGTCGGGCGTCTCGTCGAACTCGAAGTCGGCCTCGAAGGTCCGGTACATGTTGTCCGGCGGAGTGAAGGCGTACCCCTGGTGCGCCGCCCGCGCCGCGTAGATGTCGAGCAGCTCGGCGGCCATCTTGAGCAGCTCCTCCTTCACGCGCGCCTTGCGCTTCAAGAAGGTCTGGCTCTTCAGCGAGTCGAGCCTGGTCTTGGCCGGGTCGCCGCCGACGTACTTCTGGATCTGGCGCAGCCGGTTGACCGGGACGTACAGCCGGTCCTTGCCGGCGAACTGGAGCAAGATGAAATCGGCGGCGAAGCCGCGCACCTCCAGCCGGGTGAGACCGTCGTAGCGGGCGATCCCGTGCTCGACGTGCACCACCAGGTCGCCTTCTTTAAGGTCGCGGAAGTCGGTAGCGTCCTCTCCAAAATATCGCGGGCGGCGAGCGGCCCTTCGCGGCCGCGCGCGCGGTCCGAAGATGTCCTCGTCGGAGTAGAGGGCGAATCGGTCGTGCTCGTCGACGAACCCGGCGGAGATCTCGCCGGTGAGCAGATGCGCGTGCACCGCGGGATCGAAGAGCGAGGACGGCTCGGGCGGCAGCTCCGGCACGATGCGCGCCATGAGCTGGCGGTCGAGCAGCAGCCGGCGGGCGCGCTCGGCCTGGGCGGACGAGTGGCACGCGACGAGCGCGGCGATGCCCCGATCGCGGAGATCCGCCAGCCTGCGCACCAGGGGCGCCAGCGCTCCGTCCTCCCCGTGGTGCCCGGCGATCTCCGCGCGCAGCTCCGCGGTGGGCTTCAGGGCGAAGTCGATCTCCGGCACGCCCGCCGCCGCGTCGGAGGCGAATCCGAGGCCGCCCAGCTCGAGCACCGCGGCGCCGTCCAGGGTGGGACGCACGTCGCGCTCGTGCAGGTAGTGCTGGTCGGGAGGCAACGCCAGCTCGCCCTTGCCGCGCGCGGCGGCGAACGAGGCCTGCAGCTCGGTCCACAGCTCGCCCCACTGGCGTTCCAGCTCGAGCGGATCGTCGAGCACCCAGAGCGCCTCGGCAGGGAGGTAGTCGGTGACCGGCTTCAGCCCGCCCGGATAGAAGCCCGGCAGGATCGCCGACAGACCGGCCGCGAAGAGCGCGTCGTCCTGCGAATGGCTCTGCAGCTCGTCGATCAGCTCGCGCAGGCGCCGGGTGGGCGTCTCCACCGCGTCGGCGGCCGCGCGGACGGTCGCGATGGCGGCCTTCCGGCCGGCCTCGTCGAGCACGATCTCGCGCGCGGGACACAGGGACACCTCGGATAGCTCCCGCACCGAGCGCTGGGTCTGCGGGTCGAAGGCGCGGAGGCTCTCGATGGTGTCGCCGAAGAACTCGATGCGGACGGGCTGCGCGTCGAGGGGCGACCAGACGTCGAAGACGCCCCCGCGCACCGCGAAGGTGCCGGGGTCCTCGACCAAGGGCACTTTCGCGTACCCCGCCGCGGTCAGCTTCGCCGCCAGGTCGTCCCGATCCTGGGTCGCCTCCACCGCGAGCTGGAGCGAGCGAGAATCGAGCGCCTCGCGCGGTAGCACCCGGCGGGCAAGTCCGCGGACGGAGAGCACCACCACCCGCGCGCTGCCGAGGTGGAGGTGGAACAAGCCCGCGAGCCGCGCCATCGCGGCCTGCGGGTCCGGGGTGAGCCCCTCGTACGGGAGCACCTCGTCGCCGGGGAGGCGGACGATGGACTTGTCGGCATCGGAGGGCGGCCAGAAGAAGCGCAGGTCCCGCTCGAGCGCCTCGGCGGCCTCCTCGTCGGGCTCCACGCAGACGAGGGGCCGCTTCAGCGCGCGTGCCAGGTGGGCCAGGGCGTAACCGCGCGAAGCGCCGTGCAGGCCGGTTGCACGGGCACGTCGACCGGTCCGGAACGAGAAAAGGAGCTCGGCCAGCGCGGTCGGGCTTCCCGCGCGAGGCGCGAGCGCGGCCTTCAGCGACTCCATTGGGAAGGCGTGGAGTAGGGCCCGGCGGTCGCCAAGTCAAGCCGAGCGGCTGTGCGGGGGTCGCGCCGAAGACGGCCCGGCGCGCATCACGCCAGGTGGTCCCACCCGAGCCGCTTCGGGAGCGGGCGCGGCTTGCCCCCCTCGAGCAGGCGGATGCCTCGTCCCGGGACGAACCGGCCGACCAGGGTCGCCGGCGTGCGGATCCGGCGCAGGCGCGAGAGGAGGGGCGCCACGTTCCGGGGGCGGACCGCGAAGACGAGCGCGTAGTCTTCGCCTCCGGACAGTGCCAGCTCGACGCCAGCCGATCGGACCGCCGGGTCGAGTGGGAGCAAGTCCAGGTCCACCTCAGCGCCGCAGCGGCTCGCGGCGCAGACGTGGCCCAGATCGCGCAGGAACCCGTCGCTCACGTCGACCGCCGCGCTGGCCAGGCTGCCGGCCGCGAGACCGGCCTCGACCAGAGGCTCCGGTCGGAGCTGGGCGCGGATCGCCGCTGGCCGGGCGCGCGAGACAAGTCTCTTCCCGGCGCCGCGCAGCAGACGAAGTCCGAGCGCGGCCTTGCCCAGCTCGCCCAGGAGGACGATCCCGTCCCCCGGCCGCGCCCCGCCGCGTCCGCGGGGCCGGGTCGCTTCTCCGAGCGCGGAGACCGACACCGACCACGCGCCGGCGCGGGTGACGTTTCCGCCGACGAGCACGCATCCGTGCCGACGCGCCAGGGCCGCCATGCCGCCGGCCATGCCGCGCGCGATGCGCAGCGCGTCGGGTCCCGGGCGCACGCCCAGGGCACAGAGGAGCCAGCGCGGCTTCGCCGCCGCGGCCGCGAGATCGCTAAGGGCCGCCGCGAGCGCCTTGTGACCCACGTCCGCCGGCTGGAACCAGCGCCAGTCGAAATGGACGCGCTCGACCAGCTCGTCGACCTTCAGGACCAGCTTCCGCCCGGCGGATGGGCGCACCACGGCGCAGTCGTCGCCGGGTCCGGAGAGCACGCCCGGCCCTGCGGCGCGGGCGTCGCGGGAGAGTCCGAAGGGAGCGAGGAAGGCGTCGATCAGCCGGAGCTCGTCCACTTGGGAGTGCATGCCATGACGTCGGCACTGTGGAAAGCGCAGAGCGGCGTCATGGGGACCCGCTCAGGCGCCGCGGAGCGACGACTCGAGGGGCGCACCGGGCGCCTCGATGGGCACCACCAGCGTGAACACGCTGCCATTGCCCGGCTCGCTGCGCACCGAGATCCCGCCGCCGTGCGCCTCCACGTAGCTCTTCACGATGGACAGCCCCAGCCCGGCGCCCCCGTATTCCCGCGAGGCGGACGAATCGGCCTGGAAGAAGGTGTCGAACACCTTGGCCTGCAGCTCCTTGGGGATCCCGATGCCGTTGTCCTCGACCTGGATCTGGAAGTAGCCCGCTCCACCGAACGGTCCCGCGTTCTGCGGCGCGTGCTGCGCCGGCCCGGCGCGCACCGCGATGTGTCCGCCGGCGGGAGTGAACTTCACCGAGTTGGAGAGCAGGTTGATCACGCACTGCCGGATCTTGTCCGGGTCGACGTGCACCCTCTGGATGCTGGGCGAGACCTCGGTGGAGACGGTCAGCTTCTTCTTGAAGCTCTGCGGCAGCACCGACTCGACCGCGGCCTGCAGGATGTCGTTCACGTCCACCACGTTGCGCTGGAGCTGCACGCCGCGCGCCTCGATGCGCGAGAGGTCGAGGATGGAGGAGATCAATCTCAAGAGTGACTCGCCCTTGTCGAGGATGGTCTTGAGATAGTCCTTCTGCTCGTCGTTCAGCTCGCCCGCGAGGCCCGCGAGCAGCATCTCGCTGTAGCCGATCACGCTGGTGAGGGGCGTGCGCAGCTCGTGCGAGACGGTGGCGAGGAAGTTCGACTTGAGGCGGCTCAATTCCTGGAGCCGCTCCAGGGCCTCGGAGAGCTTCTTGTTCTTCTCCTGCACCTCCCGGTAGCTCTCGGTCACGCTCTCGATGTGCAGCTGCGAGGTGATGAGCGCCTTGTGCGAGGTGAAGACCAGCACCTCGACCAGCCGGGCGAAATGGTCCAGCACCTTGCGCACCGTGCTCTCGGGAGCGCGGCGGATGCGGCCGATCAGGTCGCGCGCCTTGGCCAGGTCGAACTCGCCCTCGAGCGACTTGAGCTCCTGGCCCAGGTCGCCCACGTCCTCGGGAAGGAACGGCCCGAAGATGATGCGGCCCAGCATGTCCCCTTCGTAGAGGATGGGCAGCATGAGATAGCGGAGCCCGCTGAAGCAGTTGCGCACCGCGACCTGCGGCTCCTCCAGGGGACGGACCTTGATGTGCGTCACCGTCTCGGTGCACAGCTTCCGCCCGTTGGGGCCGGTGAACATGTAGGCGCAGAAATCGCCGCTCGCGATCTTGATGTCGACCAGCTTGGTGCCGTTCGCGTCGAATACCTTGAGGCCGATCTTGTACAGATCGACGAACGTCTTACACACCTGCGTGAACGTAGGCAGGTCGAGCAGCTCGCCGAGGACGAGCTTCTTCTGGAGGATGCTCTCCGCCACCGTTTCCTACGCTCCGCCGGCCATCGAGGACGGGTCGCTCCCCACACCGGAACCGCCTGCGCCGCTTCCGTTCTTCCCGCCGCCGCGCGGCGGCAGGATGTCCTCGATGCGGGGCGGGTCGACCAGGCAGCGCCGCACCTCCTCGATGAACGCCTGCCGGTCGAGGCCGATCTTGTCGCGGAGGAGGTAGGTCTTGTCGATCGCCTCGAAGGTCAGGTCGACGAGCGCGAGGAACGTCTCCACCACTCCTACGCCCTGCACCGCCACGGCCTCGAAGACGGGCTGCTTGTTCTCCCCGCGCATCTTCGCCACCGACTCCGCGGTGGTCGCGTCGCCCAGGTCCTTCTTGTTCCACTGCACCACGCAGGGCAGCGAGTCGATGGAGAGGCCGTTCATCTTGAGGTTCTCCACCATGTTCATCCAGTACTTGTAGTTCTCCTGCCGCTTGGCAGGTTGGCTGTCGGCGACGAAGGCGATGGCGTCCGCGCCCTGGAGCACGATCCGGCGCGTGGAGTTGTGCATCACCTGGCCCGGGACGGTGAACAGCTTGAGCTTCACCTTCAGGGTGCCGCTCTTGAACACCAGCGGCAGCGTGTCGAAGAACAAGGTGCGGTCGTCGGCCGTGTCGAGCGTCATCAGGTGCCCGCGCAAGGCCGGCTGGATGCGCTGGTAGAGCGCGCGCAAGTTGGTCGTCTTCCCGGAGAGCCCGGGGCCGTAATAGACGATCTTGAGCGTCAGCTCCCGCTGGGCCGTATTGAACTGCACCGTTACCTCACCTCATGCCTTCGCGACCGGCGCCAGCCGGCCTGACTGCGGTGCGCCCCCCGAGAGCGCGTGCCCGAACAACTCGTCCAGCGTGCTCACCGTCACCACCTGCATCCGGCGGCGCAGCGGCCGCGGCAGCTCGAGCAGGTCCCGACGGTTCGCCTCCGGAATGCAGACGATTTTCACCCCCGCGCGTGCGGCCGCCAACAGTTTCTCCCGAAGCCCGCCAACCGCCAAGACTCTTCCCCGCAGGGTCACCTCGCCCGTCATGGCGACCTCCGCCCTACATGGTCGCCTGCACAACAGCGACGCCAAGGCGCAAGCCATCGTCGCCCCGGCGCTCGGCCCGTCCTTGGGGATAGCCCCGGCCGGGACGTGCAGGTGGATCTCGTGCGTCTCGAACCAATCCGCGGGTACGCCGAGGTCGGGTGCGCGGCTGCGGAGGTAGGACAGCGCCGCCTGGGCCGACTCCTGCATGACGCTTCCCAGCTGCCCGGTGAGGATCAGTCCGCCGGCGCGCTGCCCGCGGCCGGCCATGGCGGCCACCTCCACGCGGAGGATCTCCCCGCCGTACGGCGTCCAGGCCAGGCCCGTCGCGCAGCCGATGGTCTCCGGTTCCTGCTCGGCATCGGGAACGTAGCGCGGCACCCCGAGCAGCGCGTGCAGCTCGCGCACGCGGATGCGGGTGTTCTGCGGCCCTCCTTCGGCGACCCGCAGCGCGGTCTTCCGGCAGACCGAGGCCAGCTCGCGCGTCAGCTCGCGCAGGCCAGCCTCGCGCGTGTAGCCGCGGATGACCGCGAGCAGCGTGGCGCGCGGCAGCTCGAGCTGGCCGCCGCGCAGACCGTGCTCCGCGAGCAGGCGCGGGAGCACGTGGCGCTCCGCGATGTGCAGCTTCTCCTCCTCCGAATAGCCGGGGATCCCGATCGGCTCCATCCGATCCCGCAGCGCCGGCGGGATGGGGTCCAGCGTGTTGGCCGTGGCGATGAAGAGGACGTTGCTCAAGTCGAACTCCAGGTCCAGGTAGTGGTCCCGGAAGGCGTGGTTCTGCTCGGGATCGAGCACCTCCAGGAGCGCCGAGGACGGGTCGCCGCGGAAATCGGCGCCGAGCTTGTCGATCTCGTCGAGCACGAACACCGGATTGAGGGTCCCGGCGTGCTTCATCCCTTGCAGGATCCTGCCCGGAAGCGCGCCCACGTAGCTGCGCCGGTGCCCGCGGATCTCGGCCTCGTCGCGGACTCCGCCGAGCGAGACCCGGACCAGCTGCCGGCCCATGGCACGCGCGATGCTCCGCGCCAGCGAGGTCTTCCCCACTCCGGGCGGACCCACGAAGAGGAGGATGGGGCCGCGGCCGTCCGGCTTGAGCTTGCGCACCCCGAGCGCCTCGAGGATGCGCTGCTTCGCCTTGGCCAGGCCGTGGTGGTCCTCGTCCAGGGCCTGCCGCGCGCGAGAGATGTCGAGCGAGTCCGGGCTGCGCCGGGTCCAGGGCAGCTCGCAGATCGACTCGAGATGCGCGCGCACCACGGCCGCCTCGGCGGACTCGAGCGTCATGGCGGAGAGGCGGCGCAGCGCCTTGTCCGCCTCGTCCTGCGCGGCGCGAGGGAGCTGGGCCGAGTCGATCCGCTGCTTCAGCTCGGCGGCCAGCTCCGCTTTCTCGTCGCGCTCGCCGAGCTCGTGCTGGATCTGGCGCAGCTGCTCGCGCAGGTAGTACTCGCGCTGCGTCTTGCTGATCTCCTCCTTGGCCTGGCTCTGGATGCGCGCCTGCATGGCCAGGAGCTGGGCTTCCTTCGCCAGCCGTTCGTGGATGGCCTTGAGCCGTTGCAACGGATCCATCAGCTCGAGCAGCTCCTGGGCGTCCTGTACCTTCATGGAGAGATTCGCGGCGACCAGGTCCGCCAGCCGTCCCGGGTCCTGCACGCTCGAGAGCAGGAGCAGCTGCTCGGGCGAGATGCCCTTGCCGGTGGCGATCAGCTTCTCGAGGTGGCCTTTCACGCTGCGCGCCAGCGCCTCGGCCTCCAGCGCGCGATCCCCGCCATCCGCGAAGGGCAGCTCGTGGATCTTGGTCACCCGTGCGCGCGTGCAGGGCTCGCGGGCCACGACCTCCTCCAGCGTGGCCTTGAGCAGTCCCTGGACCAGCACCTTCACCCGGCCGTCGGGCAGCTTCCGCTGGCGGATGATCTGGCAGATGGTGCCCAGCCGGTACACGCCGTCCGGCGCGCGCGGCGCGTCGTCGTTCCCGTCCCGCTGCGCGACGGCGAACACCACCCGGTGCTCGGCCTTGAGCGCCTGCTCGACGGCGTTCAGCGAGATCTCGCGCGAGACGAAGAGCGGCACCACCATCGCCGGGAACACCACCACGTCGCGCACCGGCAGCAGCGGCAGCACGTCCGGGAGGTCGAGCTCGCGCTCGACCGCGTCTTTTTCCCCCGCCATGCGAGGACTCTACCGCTTCGGAAGGCCAGTCCAGAAGCCTCGCGCCTCGTCGGGCGATCGGACCACGCGGCACCGTGGAAGGCTGGAGAGGAAGCGACGGCCGTAGGCGCGGCCCGCGATGCGCGGGTCGAGCAGGGCCACGATGCCGCGGTCCTGCGCGGAGCGGATCAGCCTGCCGAAGCCCTGTTTCAAGGCGAGAGCGGCCTCGGGCACCTGGAAGGCGGAGAACGGATCCTCGCCTACGGCCCGCAACTGCTCGATGCGCGCCTGCACCAGCGGCTCTCCCGGCGAGGCGAACGGCAGCTTGTCGATCACCACCAGGCTGAGCGCGTCCCCCTGCACGTCGACGCCCTCCCAGAAGCTCTGGCTGGCGAAGAGGACGCTGGGCCTTTCGCGGAACGCCTTGAGCAGCTGCGCCTTGGGCCGCTCGCCTTGCAGCAGGACCTGCCAGGGCAGCTCGGGCGCGAGCAGCTCGTGCACGCGGCGCATGTTGCGCAGCGAGGTGAAGAGGGCGAAAGCGCGCCCGCCCGTGATGGGCAGGAGCCCCCGCAGCTCGTCGGCCACCGCCTCGGCGAAATGCTCGTCCTGTGGGTCCGGCATGCGCTGCGGCAGGTAGATGGCCGCGTTCGCCTCGTAGTCGAACGGGGACGGGAGCACCGCCTCGTCCAGCGGGAACAGCGGTCCGCGCGCGTCCTTGAGCCCCACCCGGCGCGCGAAGTAGTCCAGCGACCCGCCGACGGCCAGGGTGGCCGAGGTGAACACCACGGGGCCCACCCGGTCGTAGAGGTGGTCCTGGAAGATCCCGGCGACGTCGATCGGCGAGGCGTTGAGGAACAGGTGGCCCGAGCGCTGCTCGGCCCACTGCACCAGCCGATCGGGCGGGGGCGGCTCGTCGTATTCGATGTCGCCCCGCCCGCTCACCGCCTGCGAAGCGCCGAAGAGGAGCAGGTCGGCCGAGAGTGCCAGGCAGCGCCGCTCGAGCAGCTCGACCTCGTCGCTTCCGCTGCCGGAGAGAGCGGCGCCGAGCCCGCGCAAGAGCTCGGTCAGGCCTTCCCGCTCGCGCTCGGCCGGCGCCAGCGAGCCGGGCGGCAGCGACCACCGGTCGGCATCGCGAGAGAACTTGCCCGACGGCGGCCGGCAACGCGCCGCCGCCTCGAAGAACGCCGACCCGTAGAGCAGGAGCCGCCCCGCCAGGTCCCTTGCGGGCGGCGGCGCCGCCGGGACGCGGAGCGCGTCGCGCGCGAGCTCCGCGACCCGGAAGCTGGAGAGCTGCGCGCCAAAGTTCTCGGTGGCGACCTCCGGCGCGGCGTGCGCCTCGTCGAAGATCACGGCGTCGTAGCGGGGGAGCACCGCAGCGCCGGCGTCACCTGCGCTCGAGCTGCGCAGCGCGAGGTCGGCGAAGAAGAGGTGGTGGTTGACGATGACCACGTCCGCGTCCGCCGCTTGCCGCCGCATGGAGAACACGAAACACCCATCGTAGTGCGGGCACTTCTGGCCGGTACAGGTGTCGGCGGTCGAGTTGACCTCGCGCCAGGTGGCGAAGCTCTCCGGCAGGCCGGCGAGCTCGGCGCGGTCGCCGGTGCGCGTCTCCTGCGCCCAGGCGTGCAGCTGGCCGTACATCCCCGCGTCCTCGCGCGCGGCGAAGGTCGGTTGGCGGTCGAAGTGCTCCTTGCGCAAGAGGCACAGGTAGTTCTGCCGGCCCTTCAGGAAGGCGAACCGCGCCTTCACCCCGAGCGCCTGCACCAGCGGGACGTCCTTGTCGGCGAGCTGCTCCTGCAGCGTCTTGGTCGCGGTGGAGATGACGACCTTGAGGCCGCTGCGGGCGGCCGGCAGCAGGTACGCGAGTGTCTTGCCGGTCCCGGTGCCCGCCTCGACCACCAGCGCCCGGCCCTGCGAGAGCGCGCCCTCGACGTGCTCGGCCATGGCGAGCTGCGAGGGCCGCGGCTCGAAGGCCGGCAGCGCGCGCCGGAGCTCGACCTGGAGGAGATCGGGAAGCGACGGCACTCCGGCGTTCTACCCCGCCAGCGGCGCCAGGGGCACGGGAGCGAAGGAGAGCACGAAGATGATCACGCTCACGACCAGCACGGCTCGCCGTCCGGCGGACAGGCGCGGCTCCGAGTCGGCGACCGGCGGGTGCTGGTTGAGGAAGATCCCGGTGATGAGGCCCCAGACGGCCCAGCCGAGGAAAGGGGTGAAGACGCCCAGGGCGAGGAGCAGCGCGGACAAGGGCGCGGAAACCCAGCGGTGCAGGCGCGGCGAGGCGGCGTACAGGCAGTGCCCGCCGTCGAGCTGGCCGAGCGGGAGGAGGTTCAAGGCGGTGAGCAGCAAGCCGAACCAGCCCGCCACCGCGACGGGGTGCAGCGCGATCGAGTGCCCCGCCGGGACGTTCACGACGAGCTTCTCGAGAAGCGTCATTCCGAGCGGGGCGCCGAGCTCGAGCCCCTCGCGGAGGCGCAGGAGATGTCCCTCGCGGATCCAGGTCAGCAGCGAATCCCACAGCGTCCAGTGCCGGAACGGTCCCTCCTCCGGCACGATGGTGGAGAGCCGGAGCCCGATCACCAGCACCGGAACCGTGACCAGGAAGCCCGCGATCGGTCCCGCGGCGCCGATGTCCACCAGGGCGCGGCGGGTGCGCGGGGTGCTGCGCAGCCGGATGACCGCGCCGAGCGTTCCGATCAGCGAGAGCACGGGAGCGGGGATGAAGAACGGCCAGGTCGCGTCGACTCCGTGCCGGCGGGCCAGGACGAAGTGCCCCATCTCGTGGGCCAGCAGGATGGCGAGCAGGGCGGCGGAGAAGGCGAGCCCGTGGCGGATCGCCTCGGCCTGGGTCGGCGGCGGGAGCTGCGTGTCCGTCCAGAGCGTACCCGTGACGAAAGCCGACAGCGCGGTCAGGACGAAGAGCAGGAGGTTGAGCAGCGGCGGGCGCAGGCTACCCAGCGTGCCGGGCAGTGGCCGCGGGACCTCCAGAGGAGCTTCACTCACACCCAGATCCCGTCAGCCGTTCCCATGCGTCCTGAAGGTAACCGAAGACGCCGCCGCGGCCCAGGAGTCTTCGCGCGATGGCCCCGTGGCGGCGGGCCTCCGCGTGCCTGCCCAGCCGCCGGAGCGCCCGGGCGAGGTTCTCGTGCAGGTGCGCGCCGCCGTCCCCCGAGCGGAGGGCGCGTCCCCACGCCTGGACTGCCTCCTCCAGCCGCCCCGTCTCGGCCAGGGCGACGCCCAGGCCAGTCAGCGCGTCGGCGTCCTCCGGTTTCTCGGCCAGCGCCCTCTCGAACCAGGGGATCGCCTCGGCGTTCCGCCCCAGGCGCACCAGGGCGGTGCCGAGGCGCTCGAAGGCAGGCCACCAGTCCGGCCTGCTGCGCAAGGCTTCCTCGAGCCGGTCCGCCGCCGCGCCGGGCCGCCCGTCGGCGAGATCCATCTCGGCGAGGGCCGCGTGCGCCTTCACCGCGGTGGGATCGAGCTGCAAGAGCTTCTCGCAGCCCGCGCGCGCCGCGGACGAGGGCCCGGCGCCGCCCAGCGCGAAGTCCAGCGCCAGCGAGAGCAGCCGGTCCTGCGCATCGGCGAAGGCCGGGTCCCGCTGCGCGGCCTCGAGGTATGGGTCGAAGCTCTTGGCCGGATCGATGACGCGCACCCCGACCTCGTGCGCCGCGGAGAGGTCGCGCCCGCGCAGGTAGGCGACGTACGCCTCCACGTCCTCGGTGGGCCAGTCCGTGGCGACCAACTCGAGCTCCAGCGCCTGCGCGACGGCAACGGCGGCTTCCTCGAGCGCTCCGAACAGCTCCGAGCGCGGACGCAGCACCACGTGGTCCAGCGCCGTCCGCCGCTCCTTCTGGTCGACCAGGATGAGCCGCAGCCGCACCCGGTCGGTCAGCTCGGCCGCGCCGTGCAGGAGGTACTCGGTGCCCTCCGGGAGGCCCACCGCGCAAGCTTCCTCCAGCGTCCAGGGATGGCTCGCGACCACCCACCCGTGGTCCTGCGCCCGACCCTCGAGGCCGTCCGCCGTGAGCGTGGCCGCGGTGGCGGAAACGCCGGGGCCCACCGACAGCCGCTCGGCGAGCGTGCGGGCGAGGGACCGGGCATACACGCCCTGCGCCGCGTCGCGCATCTGCCCCCCGCCGTCCATGGGAACGGTGAACGGGAACACCATCACCTGCTTGGCGCCCATTTCCGGGGAGTGTAGTCACCGGCGGAACCAGTAGCGCTATGCCTTTCACGGCGACGACGTCCTGGAACGGACTCGGCCCTGGCCGCGGGTCGAGTTGTCGCGCAGAAGGACGTCAGCGCGAGCCGGTGCGGGTGTCCGGCACCGGAGGCACAGGCGGCGGTCCCTCGGGGTCGAACTCCTGGATGGTCCCGCGGTTGATCCAGAGCCAGAACAGCGGCTTCTGCGCTTCGCGGTCGCGGCCGAAGACGGTATCCCCCGTGGCCCCGTCGAACGGCTTGCCCATCCCGGTCAGCGCGTTGCGCATGTCGTCGCGCGACTGCGGGCGCCGCTCCTCGACGACCTTCCTCAGGATGGCCGCGCCGTCGTAGGCGTGCGCCTCGAGGAACCCGGGGGACCTGTGGTACGCGGCGTCGTAGTCCTCGACGAACTTGCGGGTGGCGCGCCGCTGGCTCTGGACGAAGAAGCTGTCGGCGAAGATCGAGCACTGCACGTACTTGGCGGCCCCCATGCGCTCGTCCACCAGGTCCGGGTTGTTCCACAGGTTGGTCCCGAGGAGCTGCACGGTGCGCAGGTTCTTCTCGTTGCGGGTCGTCTTGCGGACCACCTCCAGCTCGCGCTGATCGCAGCCGGAGGTGATCACGTCCTCGGCGGCGATGGCCGGTGCGATCAGCCGGACGGTGCGGGCGCTGTCCGGGATGAAGAGCGCGTCGAAGTCCACCACCGGAGCGCTCAGGTTGCGCAGGGCGGTGAGCGCCCGGCGCTGCTGGTAGGGATTCGTGATCTGCTGCTTGATCTTCTCCACCTCGTCGCTGAACTCCTTGCGTCCCTCCAGGTCCTCCTGCGTCCGCCCCACCAGGCGCTGCACGAACGGCTTGAAGGTAGTGGTCCGCAGCGGATAGTGGTCGTACGCCGTGACAGCTGCTCCCCCTGAATCGAGCTCGTCCCAGAAGAAGCGGGTGACCTCGTCGCCGTAGCTCGAATCGGGCTGCAGGATGCCGAAGCTGCGCGCGCCCAGCTTCTTCTGCGCGTACTGCGCGACGGCGCGCGCCTGCGCGCTGTTGGTCGGCATGTCGCGGAAGACGTACTCGCCGATCTGCGTCAGCCCCTCGGCGCGGGAGAGGGAGACGATCGGCACCCCGAGCTGCTGCGCGCGCACGGCGGCGGCCTGGCCCTCGGCCAGCGCGATGGGGCCGAGGATGGCGATGGCGCCGTCGCGCACCAGGTCGTCCACCGCCTGCGCGGCGGCGTCCGCCTCCCCCTTCGAGTCCTTGATCGAGACCTGCACGCCGCCCCGGTTCTGCAGATCGACCGCGAGCGCGATGGCGTTCAGCATCAGGTCGGAGAGCGCCTTGTACTCGCCGGTGAGCGGCAGGACGATGCCGATCAGGTTGGGTTTCACGTTCACCGCCGACGAGATGGAGAGCTGGATGGCTTGGGCCCCCTGCGCTACCGGGCCCGTGTTCACCTCGGAGAGGATCTGCCGCGAAAGCTCGTCGGCATGCGCGCGGTCGCCGGCGTGGAGTTGCAGGCGCGCCAGCTTCAGCGCCGCCGGCGGCCAGGCGGCGCTGCGGCGGTCGAGATCGGCGACGAGCTGCGCGACCGCCGGCCCCGGAGCGGCGTGCAGCGCCTTCTCGTAGTCCAGGAGGCGCGCGGCGCGCTCCTCGGGCGTCGGCGCCGCGTCGACCGCGCGCGCGGCGAACCGCACCGCCTCGGCCGGCTCGCCCGTCTTGGCGTAAGCCTCGGCGATGCTCCGCGCCGCCTGCTGCTTCTCGGCCTCGGACATCTGCGAGACGGCGGTCTTCATCGCCTCGGCCGCCTCCTGCGTGTTGCCGAGCTTCGTCTGCACGGCCGAAAGCTCCAGCGCCGCTTCCTTCTTGAAGGAGGTGTTCGGGTGCTTCTCGAGCAGCTCGATGAGCTTCGCCTGCGCCTCCTGCAGTCTGCCCGCGCGCACGAGCGCCTGGCCTTGGCGCAAGCGGGCCTCGTCGGTTGCGGCGCTCTGCCCGAACCGCTCGATCACCTCGCGGAACGCCTTGAGCGCCTCGTCGGTGCGGCCGCCCTCCAGCGCCTGCTTGCCGCGGCGGAGCACGTCGTTGGCCGCGTCGTCGTAGTTCACCTCGCGGCCGTTCACGATGATGGTGCGGGCGGGCCCACCGCAGGCCGCGAGCAGGGCGCCGAGGAGGAGGATGCGCTTCATTGCATCACCTGGACGTGGGCGTCCTTGGGCGGATCGAAGCGGAACAGGGAGTCGGGCAGCCCGGAGCTCACCTTCACGTCGCTGAAGATGAGCTGGTTCACGTCCCCCTGGCCATTGGTGAGCACGCTCGCCAGCACCTGCCCGGCCTTGTCCACGACGAAGACCAGCTTCTGCACGTCGGCGCTCGGCTGGCGCGGAAGGAGCTCGATCGCGTCACCCTCGGGCAGCCCTTCCGGCCGCGGCACCGAGCGGACCGCGAAGCGGTCGAGCAGCCTGCCCTTGCCGAAGAGGAAGGCGAACTCGGGGGGCACCTGATCGGGGCCGAAGCCGCGCTTCACCTGGGCCTCCTTGTCCTCCGGGTTCCAAGTCCAGAGCTCCTTGCCGTCGATGACGATCAGCCGGCCGTCGTCGTACTGCCAGCGGAGCAGGACCGGCTTCTTCAGGAACACCTTGCCCGTGGCGTTCTTCACGTTCCCGAAGGTCGGGTACGTGGACGTCTGGGCGAAGCGCGCGCTGAAGTCCTTGATGCGCTGGTAGTGCCGCTCCACCCGCCGGGCGATCGCCGCCGCCGGGTCCCTGGCGGGGGCGGCCAGGACCGGAACGGAGGCGGCGAGCAGCGCGGCGATCACGGCGGGCATGCGGGCTCCTCTTTACCGCGTTCGACGGCGCTCTGCCCAAAGGTGTTCAACGCTTCACGCGCCGGGCCAGCTTCGCGGCCAGGCGCAGGAAGCGCGAGCGGAGCGCGCGCCGTTCCTCGGACGGAAGGTCGCCCGCCGATCCCAGGAACGCGCGGCGGCCCGCGCAGATCTGCGAGAGCGCGATCCCCGCCGCTACCGAGACGTTGAAGCTCTGGGTGAAGCCCGCCATGGGAATGCGGAACGTGCCGGCGCAGCCGGCCAGTGTCTCGGCGGAGGGGCCCTCGTGCTCGTTGCCGAACAGCAGCGCCACGGGGCGGTCCGCGGCGATCTCCGTATACGGTCGCGCTCCGGGGTCGAGGTGGCCGGCGTACACGGCGAACCCCTCCGCGGCGAGCGCGCGGGCCGCCTGCGCTCCCGAGGCGTGCGCCTCCACGTCGAGCCACTTGTGCGCGTCCTGCGTCACCCGGCGGTGCGCGCCGTCGTCGCGCGCGCCGTGCGGCACGACGTGCACGCGGGAAAGGCCCAGGCCTTCCGCGGTGCGCAGGACGGCGGCCACGTTGTGCGCGTCGAGCAGGCGGTCGAGGACCACCGTGACGCTGCGCAGCCGCGCGGAGACGACCGCCTCGATCCGCGCCAGCCGCTGCGGCGTGAGGAGCGATTCCCAGAAGGCGTCGTCCCCTTCCGGTTCCTGCCCTCCTCCGTCGCCCTCGCCGCGGAGCACCTCCGCGGTCAGTCCGCCCGGCCCGGCCAGCTCGGCCGGATCGAGGTGGGGCTTGCCGATCCACGCGCGGATTGGACGGCGGGGGCTCACTTGCGCCTCGCGCGCGAGGCCCGCTCCTTGGCGCGCCGCCCTTCCGGAGGAGCGCGCTCCGCCTTCTCCCGGCGGTCGATCTCGCGCTCGTCCTCGCGCTGCTCACGTCCGCGCCCGATCTCCCCCGGCGGTTCGGGGTGGAGATCGCGCTCGAGCGGCTGTGGAAGGCCCGCGGTGTCGAGCGCGCGGACCATGGCGTCGAGCAGCTCGTCCAGCCCTTCGCCGGTCGCTCCGGAGATGAGATGCACGGGGACCTTGCGCCGCTTGAGCTTCTTCGCCAGCTCCCGCGCACGCTCCCGCGCCTCGGGCACGTCGATCTTGTTGGCCGCCACCACTTGCGCCTTCCGCCGCAGCGCCGGGTCGAACAGCTCCAGCTCGCGGTTGATGGCGTCGAAGTCGGCGAGGAGGTCGCGACCGGGAGCCGCGGCGTCGACGAGGTGCACGATGGCGCGGCACCGCTGCATGTGCTTGAGGAAGCGGTGCCCCAGCCCCGCGCCGGCGTGGGCCCCCTCGATGAGCCCGGGCAGGTCGGTGAGCACGAAGCTGCGCCCGTCCTTGTACTGGACCACGCCGAGGTGCGGCTGGAGGGTGGTGAAGGGGTAGTCGGCGATCTTGGGCCGCGCGCGAGAGAGGCGCGAGACCAGCGTGGACTTGCCGGCGTTCGGGAAGCCGACCAGGCCCACGTCGGCCAGGAGTCGCAGCTCGAGCTTGACGCGCTTCTCCTCGCCCTCGGTTCCGGGCTGCGCGAAGCGGGGCGCCTGCAAGGTCGAGGTGGCGAAATTCATGTTCCCGAGGCCGCCCCGCCCACCCTTGACCAGCACCCAGCGCCGGCCGCTCTCGCGCAGGTCGGCGAGCAGCTCGCCGCTCCCGGTGTCCTTCACCAGGGTTCCGGGAGGAACCTTGAGGAGTAGCTCCGCCGCCGCATGACCGTTCTGGTCCCGGCCGCGCCCGGGCTCGCCGTTGCGCGCGCGATACTCGCGCTTGAAGCGGAAGTCGAGGAGCGTAGTGAGGCGCTCGTCCGTTTCGAGGACGATGTCGCCGCCGTTCCCGCCGTCGCCCCCCGAAGGCCCTCCCCGCGGCGCGTACTTCTCCCGCCGGAACGCCACCGCGCCCGCGCCGCCGTCGCCTGCCTTGACGAGGATTTCGGCTTCGTCGATGAACTGCATGGTCAAACCAGCCGCGGCCGCATTCGGCGGCGCTGCGCTTTCTCTCGCGCCGAGG
>DASQBG010000024.1:0-1668 GCA_035635335.1 Myxococcales bacterium
CGGCGGTCGATTAGCCACAGGCCGGCGGGGAGGGCGGTGAAGTCGGCGATCAGGGCGAGGAGGAAGGCGGCGCTGGTCACCAACCCGAACTGCCGCAGCGGTGGGAAGCTCGAGAACGAGAGCGCCAGGAACCCGGCCGCATTGATCAGGGTGGCGAAGACGATGGCGCGGCCGGAGACCCGCAGCGCATGCCCGAGCGCCTCCGCGAGCGGCGCGCCGTCGCGCTCGTGGAGATGGTGGAAGAAGTGGATCTGGTCGGTCTCCGTCGTGCCGAGGACCGTGGTGGCGATGAGGATGGTCGCCAGGTTCAGCGACGCGCCGAACAGCCGTATCCCCAGGAACGTGGCGAGGATCGCGAAGAGCGACGGGATCATCGCCAGAAGCCGCGCCGAAGGGCTGCGGAAGATGAAGAGGAACACCACGAAGATGAGCGCGGCGGTGAGCGCGAAGCTCTGCGCCAGAGTGGGAACCAGGCTGGCGCCCACCTTCGCGTGCAAGAGCGACTCGCCCACCACCCGCATCTGCGCTCCGGAAAGCGGCGCGGCCTTCAGCGCGTCCCAGGCGCGCCCGATCCTCCCGGACAGCGCCGCGTAGCCGGCGGCGTCCCCCTGCCGGAACAGCACCGTGATCTGGACGTCGCGGAGCCCGTTCACGTCCACGTAGCCGCGCAAGCCCGATTCCGACAGCAGCAGTTGCTCGAGGTCGGCCGCGGCGCGCGCGAACTCCGCCGGATCGTCCGGAAGCCGCTCGCCCTCTCCGGCGAAGTAGCGCCGCATGCGCAGGAAGGTGGTCGGCCCTACCGCCGCGATCACCGCGGGGACGGATTCGATCTCGGCCTGGAACCGATCGACGGCGCGCAACACTTCCGGATCGGTCGCCGCGGAGCGCGGCAGATGGATCCAGGCGTGCGCGACGTTGAGGTCGGCGACGTTCTCGCGGAACCAGACGAGGTCCTGGCGCAGCGGCAGCGAGGCATCCATGTAGGTGAGCGTGTCGACCCCGACGGACATCGGGCGCAGCAAGCCGGGAACGCCGAAGAGCGCCGCGGCGCCCGCGACGCAGAGCAGGAGCACGGCGGCGACGAGCCTGCGGCGATGCCGGAAAGCGAAGGCCGGCACCTCGGCCGCGACGCGCTGGTAGAGCCCGCTCCGCGACGCACCGGCGGTCCCGGTCGGCGTGCGCAGCACCAGCTGCAGCGCGGGAAACAGGGTGAACGCCACCAGCCAGGAGATGGCGAGGCCAAGCGCGGTCCAGATCCCCAACTCCCGGATCGGCCGCACCTTCGAGACGGAGAGGGCCGCGAACCCCATCACCGCCGCGAACGTCGATGCGGTCACCGGCAGGAGCTTGTTGCGGAGCGCGGCGAGCTGGTGCTCGCGCAAGGGGGTGCCGGGGGGGCGGTCGACGAACCGCGAATGCAGGTACACCAGGCTCGCCAGAGTGGTGACCAGGACGGTGAGCGGCACCAGCACCGACACGATGGTGAAGCTGAATCCGAGCAGCCCGCCCGCCGCCACGCCCAGCGCCACCGCCGATCCGAGCGACAGCATGAACGCGAGGAGCGTCCGCACCGATCGGTAGAGCAGGAGCGCGACAGCGACCACCAGCGCGCCGAAGAACGGGAAGTAGCGGGCCGATGCCGCGCCCGACTGGTGCTCGAGCCACGAG
>DASQBG010000025.1:0-9295 GCA_035635335.1 Myxococcales bacterium
CTCCACCACGCCCACCGTGTTCGGCGAGCGGATCGTCATGCGCCTCCTCGACAAGAGCGCGGTGCTCCTCGATCTGGCCGAGATCGGGATGGACAAGGACCAGCTCGCCGCCATGGACGGGCTGATCCACAAGGCGAACGGGATCGTGCTGGTCACCGGGCCCACCGGGAGCGGCAAGACCACCACGCTCTATGCGGCGCTCAGCATCATCAACCGGCCGGACCTCAACATCATGACCATCGAGGACCCGGTCGAGTACCAGCTCCAGGGAATCTCGCAGACGCCGGTCAGCCCCAAGATCGACCTCACCTTCGCCAACGGCCTCCGCAGCTTCCTCCGCCAGGACCCCGACGTGATCATGGTCGGCGAGATCCGCGACCGCGAGACGGCGGAGATCGCCATCCAGGCCTCGCTCACCGGCCACCTCGTCTTCAGCACCGTCCACACCAACGACGCCGCGGGCGCCATCACCCGCCTGATCGACATGGGCGTGGAGGCCTACCTGGTCGGGTCGTCGCTCATCGGCGTCCTGGCGCAGCGCCTGGTGCGCGTCCTCTGCAAGGAATGCCGCGAGGCGTACCTGCCCACTCCCGAGGAGCTGAAGGAGATCGGGCTGGCGACGGAGAAGCAGAAGCCGCGCGAGCCGCGCATGCTCTACCGGCCCAAGGGCTGCGACATCTGCAACGGCACCGGGTACCGCGGGCGCACCGGCATCTACGAAATCATGATGGTCGACGACGCCATCCGCGAGCTGGCGGTGAAGAAGGTGGACAGCGGGAGCATCAAGCGCGCCGCGGTGCAGAAGGGCATGCGCACGCTCATGGAGGACGGCGGGCGCAAGGTGCTGCGCGGGATCACCAGCGTGGCCGAGGTGCTCAGCGTCACCCAGGAGGACCTCGCCTAACCGCGGGGGGGCACAATGCCGGTGTTCGAGTACAGCGGCCTGACCGAGTCGGGGAAGTCGGTCCGGGGCCTCAAGGACGCGGAGAGCCGCAAGGTGCTCCGTTCCGCCCTGCGCAAGGACGGCATCTTCCTGACCGACGCGCGCAGCGCGGAAGGGGCGGCGGCCGTGGCCGCGGCGGCCAGGGTCGAGGCCTTCAGCGGGCAGGGGCTGTCGCGCGAGGTCGATCTGCGCGCGCTGTTCGGGTCGCGCGTCTCGGCCCAGGACCTGGCGATCGCCACCCGGCAGCTCGCCACCCTGATCGGCGCCGGCATCACCCTGCCGGAGTCGCTCACCGCGCTGGTCGAGCAGGTCGAGCACCCGCGCCTGAAGAAGGTGATGGGCGCGGTCAAGCAGCGGGTGAACGAGGGCGCCTCGCTCGCCGACGCGCTCGCCGACCACCCGCGCATCTTCTCCAACCTCTACGTGAACATGATCCGCGCCGGCGAGTCCTCCGGCGCGCTGGACGTGGTCCTCACCCGCCTCGCCGACTTCACCGAGTCCCAGGCGATCCTGCGCAACAAGCTGATCGGCGCCATGCTGTACCCGGCCATCATGGTGGTGGTGGGAATCGCCATCGTGGGCATCCTCTTCGTGGTGGTGATCCCGAAGGTCACCAAGATCTTCGAGGACATGAACGTCGCCCTGCCCTGGACGACGCGCATCCTCATCGTCACCTCGAACTTCGCGCGCGACTACTGGTACGCGCTGCTCGTCGGGCTGCCGCTTCTGGCCTGGGGCCTGCGCCGCTGGCTCGGGACGCCGAAGGGACGCGCGTGGTGGGACGCCAGGCAGCTCACGCTTCCCATCTTCGGGGAGCTGATCCGCATGCTGGCGCTGGCGCGCTTCGCCAAGACGCTCGCCACCCTGCTCAGCTCGGGCGTGCCGCTGCTCACCGCGCTCGACATCGTGAAGAACATCGTCCACAACTCGGTGCTCTCGCGCGTGATCGAGGACGCGCGCGACGCCATCCGCGAGGGCGAAAGCATCGCGGCGCCGCTCAAGCGCAGCGGGCAGTTTCCCCCGCTCGTGCACCACATGATCGCCATCGGCGAGAAGAGCGGGCAGCTCGAAGAGATGCTGCAGAACGTGGCCCGCAGCTACGACGCGCAGGTCGAGATGCGCGTCGGCGCGCTCACCAGCCTCCTCGAGCCGATCATGATCGTGGTGATGGGCGGAGGCGTGGCGTTCATCGTCTTCTCCATCCTCATGCCCATCATGCAGCTCACCAGCTTCGTTCCGAAATGAAGATGAGGACAGCCATGCAGCAGAAGACCGGACGACTCCGAAGTCTCCGCCGCAGCCGCGGCATGACCCTGATCGAGATCATGGTGGTGCTGGTGATCCTGGGCCTCATCGCCGGCGCGATCGGGTTCAACGTCTTCCAGAACCTGAAGGAGGCGCAGATCAAGACCGCGCGGCTCGACCTCCAGGCAATCTCGCAGGGCGTGGATATGTACCACGTCGAGACGGGCAACTGGCCGGATACGGTGACCGCCCTCACCCCGAAGTTCATCCGGGAGCTCCGCAAGGACCCGTGGGGGAACGAGTACCAGTACCTCAAGACGGGCGACGGATACGACGTCTACTCGTACGGCCCCGACAGGGCGCAAGGCGGAAACGACGACATCACCGTCCACGGTGGCGAGAGCTCGACGCCCACCGCGCAGGGAGGCAAGTAGCGGCGTGCGCGCGCGCGGGATGACATTGCTGGAGATCGGCATCGCGCTCGCCATCGTGGCGGGACTGATCGCGCTCGCGGTGCCGTCCATCTCCAGCGTCGCGCGCGTGCAGCTCCGGCAACGCACCGGGCAGCTCGCGGGAGGCATCCGCTCGCTCTACGGCGCCTCCGCGGTGGCCGGCCGGAGCTGCCGGCTGGTGATGGACCTCGACGCCTCTGCCTACTGGTCGGAGTGCGCGCAGGGCGCGGTGCGCCTCGCCGCCGACGGCGAGCGCGCGCGCGGCGGCGCACGGGAGGCGAGCCGCGAGGAGGAGCTGCTCGCCAGGGTCGCCCAGCGCGGAGACGCGATCTCCGACGAGGAACGCACGCGCGCCGAGCTGGCCCGCAAGAGCGCGTTTGCGCCGACCAACCACATCCCGAAGACGGAGCTGGGCGGCTCGGTCCGGTTCGCCGCCGTCTGGATCTCGCACCAGCCGGAGCGGTACCTCGCCGGAAAGGCGTTCCTCTACTTCTGGCCGAGCGGCCTGACCGAGACGGCCTCGATCCAGCTCGCGCAGGGCGACGACGTGAACAGCCTGCTGGTCGAGCCGCTCACCGGCAAGGTGCGCATCGCCAGCGGCCGCGTGGACGCGGAGGGGCAGAAATGAGCCGCGCGCCGCGACCTGCCGCCGGTTTCACGCTGCTCGAGGTCATGATCAGCCTCGCCATCCTGGCGGTGTCGCTGGTGGCGATCTCCGGGCTGACCGGCGGGGCCGTGGCGATGGAGGCGTACTCGCGCCGCGCCACCGAGGCGACGCTGCTCCTGCGCGCCAAGATGAACGACCTCGAGGACCAGCTGCACAAGGACGGCTTCTCCGATTTCGACGACGACAAGCGCGGCACCTTCGAGGAGGAAGGCGCGCCCGCGTATGCGTGGCGGGCCGAAATCTTGAAGCCCGACGTGCAGATCGATTCGACGCAGCTGCTCAGCCTCCTCGGCGTGGGGCCCGGCAAGCCCGGCGACGCCTCGAAGAGCGACAATCCGCTCAGCCGGGGACTCGCCGCCGCCGCGGGCGCGCTCGGCAGCTCGGCGCCCGGGATGCCGGGCATGCCCGGCGCCGCGGCCCTCACGGGAGGTCCCTTCGCGGGCCTCCTGCAGGGGCAGGCGCAAGGGTTCATCGAGACGCTCAAGAAGAGCGTGCGCGAAGTGCGCGTCACGGTGACCTGGAAGGACGGCAAGGAGGAGCGCAGCATCTCCGCTTCGCAGGAGATGGTCATCCTGCCCGAGTCGGTGGGCAAGGCGGGCCAGGTCCAGGCGCCGCCGCCCCCTCAGCAGCAGACCCCGCAGCAACCTGGGGTGGTGCAGCCGCCTCGCGTGGGACGCATCTCGGGCGACGGAGACTCGCAATGACGCGCGCGAGCGGCTTCACGTTGCTGGAAGTGCTCATCGCCGTCGCGGTGCTGGCCCTCATCGGCGGCCTGACCTGGAAGAGCTTCGACGGCGCCTACGCGGTCAAGTCGCGTGTGGAGCAGGCCCAAGAGCGGGACCAGATGGTGCGCGGGGCGCTCAACCGGCTTGCGCGCGAGGTCTCGATGACGTTCCTCTCCGAGCACTACGACCGCAAGCGGTTCCGCGAGCGTCCCACGCTCTTCCGGCTGCGCGACGGGCGCCGCGAGGCGGACCTGATCTTCACCTCCTTCGGGCACCAACGGCTGCACGTCGACGCCAAGGAATCGGACCAGGCGCTCTTCGAGTACTCGATCGGTCCGGATCCGCGCGACGGCTCCAAGCGGGACCTGTTCCGGCGGGTGAAGCCTCTGCTCGACGAGGACCCGGAGCGCGGCGGCGACAAGGCGGTGCTCGCGGAAGGCGTGGTCGGCTTCTCGGTGGAGGCCTGGGAGCCGAAGGACCGGGAGTGGCGGGCCGAATGGAACTCCAACGGCGCCGACCGCAGCGGCGGCTTGCTGGTCCCTCCCCGTGTCAAGCTGTCGCTCACCGTCCGCGACGAGGACGGCAAGGAGAAGACGTACACCACGCAGGCGAAGATCTTCCTCACCCAACCCCTGGACTTCTGATGCGGAGGCCGTTTCCCACGGAGCGCTCCCGGGCGCGGCGAGGTCGGTCGGCGGGCATCCGCTCGCGGCGCGGGGTGGCGCTCATCCTGGTGCTGACCACCGTGGCCATCCTCAGCTCCATCGCCGTCGAGTTCGGCTACCAGTCGCGCGTGAGCCTCCGCCTGGCGGAGAACTCGCGCGACGAGCTGCGCGCCTACTACCTGGCGCGCTCGGCGGTGAACCTCTCGCGCCTCCTGCTCCACTTCCAGAAGCAGGTCGACCAGTTGGGCGGGCAGATCGGCCCCATGGTGGCGGGCCTCCTCGGCGGGCAGGGGCAGCGCGGGGGGCAGCTGCAGGGCCTCCAGGCGCCCGCGCCGGCCAACAACCTGGGCATCCGCCTGTGGGAGATCCTGCCGATCGACTCGAGCGCCATGTCGGCCCTGCTCGGTGGGGGCGATCTGTCCGGGCTCGGCGCGCCGGCTCCCGACCCGCGCGCCCAGCCCGTCCCGCCCGAGGAGACCCGGCGCCCGCAGATCGAGGGCCCGCCGCTGCACTCCTTCGGCGGCTTCGAGGGCGCGTTCAACGCGAAGATCGTCGACGAGAACAGCCGCATCAACGTTCGCGGCATGGACGGCGTGGGCGCCGCCCCGATGGCCACCGTCACCCAGCTGCGCGCGATGCTGAACGACCCCAAGTACGACTTCATCTTCGACGAGGAGGACGCCAACCGCGATCGGGTGCGCCGCGAGGACGTCCTGCTGGCGATGAAGGACTGGATCGACCTCGACGAGACGGGGAGCGCGTTCGATCCGACCAACCCCTCCAACCCGTTCGTCAACGGCTTCTCCGACGAGAACTCCGCCTACGACCGCTACCTGCCGCGCTACAAGGCGAAGAACGCGCCGCTGGACAGCCTCGAAGAGCTGTACATGGTGCGCGGCGTGAACGATCGGTTCATGGCGGCGTTCGGCGACCGCCTGACGGTCTGGCTGAACGTGGACGCGAAGCTGAACATCAACACCAACGATCCGCTGCAGATGCTGACCAACATCCTCAGCGCGGCCGCCAACCCGAACGATCCGAAGCTGCGCGATCCGCGGCTGCTCGCCATCGTGCTGCAAGAGATCCAGGTGCAGAAGATGTTCAGCTTCCTCGGGCTGTCCGCGCAGGACTTCGTGGGCATCCTGAAACGGAACGGGATCGCCGTGTTGCCGGCGCTGGAAAATCCCGCCAGCCCGCAGAACTTCCTCGCCTCGACCAGCGACACGTTCCGCATCACCGCCACCGGACGCGCCGGGCGCATCGAGAAGACGCTCACCGCGGTGGTGCGGTACGACGACCTGCTCGGCAAGCTGTTGTACTGGAAGGAAAACTGATGCACCGAATCGTGGGGCTGGACGTTTCGGGCGACAAGATCCGCCTGGTCGCGCTGGAGAGCGGCTTCCGGGGCTTCTCGGTCCTGGAAGCGCGCAGCCTGGCGCTGCCCGAAGGGGCGACGCACGGCGAGCGCCTCAAGGCCGCGCTCGCGCAGCTCCCCCGCGCCGAGGACGACACCTTCGCCGTTGCGCTGCCCGGCACCCAGGTCGCGAGCCACCTGGTGTCGCTGCCGTTCACGGACGCGCGACGCATCGAGCAGGTGCTGCCCGGCGAGGTGGAGGGCGCCATCCCCTTCGATCTGGAGGAGGTGGTGTGGGACCACGCCGTGCTCTCGCAGGCGAACGGCCGGACCGAGGTGCTGGTCGGCGTGGTGAAGAAGTCCGCGCTGCAGCAGGCGCTGGCGTTGTTCGCGGAGGCGGGCATCGATCCCCTCCTGGTGACCTTCGCGCCGCTGGCGCTCGCAACGCCCTCCGAGCGCGGCATGGTCGCGCCTGACGGCGCCGCCCCCGAGGGCGCGGCGACCGAGGCCGTGCTCGAGGCCGGGCCCGAGCGCGCCGACTTCTGCCTGCTCGACGCGGGGCGCCCGGTCCTGGCGCGCTCGCTCTCCAGCGCCGGCGCCCCGGTGTGGGAGTCGGCCCGGACCGATCCGCGCGCGCTGGAGCGGCTGCTCGCGCCGCTCGCGCGCGACCTGAAGATGTCGCTCCGCATGCGCGGCAAGGCCGGCCCCGTGTCCCGCCTGCTGGTCGCCGGCGACCTCGCCAACCTGCCCGGTGCGGCGGAGCGGCTCTCGGCCGACCTCGGCATCCGGGTCGAGCCGCTCGCGCTCGCCGGCGAGGCTGCGCAGGTCGCCCAGGGGGCCGGGGCCGACTACGCGCTCGCGCTGGGCCTCGCGCTCCGCGCCCAGCAGCCCCGCGGGCGGCTCAACTTCCGCAAGGGCGAGTTCGCCTTCACCCGCGACCTCTCGCAGGTCCGCGGCCACCTCGCCCGGCTGGCGGCCGCCGCCTCCGTGCTGCTCGCGCTCGCGGTGGGCCTCGGCGCGGCGCGCATCGCCTCGCTCTCCCGGCAGGGCCGCGATTACGACGACGCTCTCTGCGCCGCCACCCGCAAGATCCTCGGCACCTGCATGACCGACTACCGCCAGGCGGTGGCGGCGCTGTCCGGCGGCCGTTCCAAGGCGGCAGGCATCCCTCGCGTCTCGGCCGCCGACGTCCTGGCGGAGCTGGTCGCACACCTCCCCGACGACGCGATGCCCACCCTGGACGACGTGGACCTGACCACCACCGCAATCCGCCTGCGCGGGACCGCCGAGAGCTTCGGCAAGGTGGACCAGATCCTCACCGCGCTGAGGAAGGACCGCTGCTTCGGCGAGATCAAGCAGCCGCGCACCGAGAAGCAGCGCGGCACGGAGAAGGTGCAGTTCTCGATCGACTTCGCCTACGTGTGCTCGGGCGAACAGCCGGGAGGCGCGTGATGGAACGCCTGCGCGCGCTCCTCGCCGATGCCCTGCAGTACGTGCAGACCGCCTCGCCCCGCGAGCGGCGGCTGCTCCTCTTCGGGGGCGCCGGCGCGCTGGCCTTCGTGCTGCTCGTGCTCTGGGCCGGGTTCGGCAGGTCGATCGCGCGCCACGAGGACGCCCTCTCGGAGAAGCGGGCGAGCTTCGAGAAGGTGCAGCGGCTCGCCGCCGGCTACGGCCAGCAGGAGCAGGAGCGGCAGCTGCTCGAGGCGCGCCTGCGCCAGAGCCCGCCCGCGCTGATGGGATTCGTCGACGGCCTCGCCCGGCAGGAGGGAGTGGAGATCGGCAGCATGGCCGACCGCGGCGTGGTGGGCGGCGGGCAGAACGGCCGCCCGCGCGAGAGCAGCGTCGAGGTCTCGCTCGGCAAGGTCCCCCTGGAGAAGCTCATGCGCCTCTTGCAGTCCATCGAGCGCAGCCCCGGGGTCGTCCGCGTGCGCAGGCTGCGGCTGCGCAAGTCGCAGGAGAACAAGGACACCCTCGACGTGACCCTGACGGTGAGCGCATGGCAATCGGCCTGACGCTGGCGGAGCTCGGAACGAAGGCCCGCTTGCAGAAGCTCCGCCGCGGGATCGTCCCCGCGGCCGCGGTGCTCGCGTTCTTCGTCTTCCTGCTGCTCACCTTTCCGTACGACATGATCGCGCGGCGCATCGAGGTCGAGGCGCGGCGCGCCGGCGCCGACCTCAACATCGGGTCCATCGGCGGCCGCGGGCTGTTCGGCGTGCGCGCGCGCGACGTGCGGCTCAGGCTGGCCGGCGCGCCGGGCGAGCCGATGCCCGACCTGCGCTTCGATCGGGTCGACGTGAGCCCGGACCTGTTCGCGCTGCTCTTCGGGCGGACCAGCTTCGGCTTCGCCCTGCAGGCCTACCGCGGCACCGCGAAGGGGCACGCGGCCCTCTCCAGCGATCCCAAGCTGCCCGGCTTGCAGTCGCTGCGGCTGGACGCCCCCGACCTCGACGCGAGCGCCCTGCCGCTCAAGGATCTGGCCGGCGTCGACGGCACCGGGCGCGCTTCGCTGAAGATCGACGTGTCCTCGCTGCAGTCCACCGACGCGGCGAGCGGCACGCTATCGGTGACCGGGCGGCAGCTCGGCGTGACGGGCGGCAACGTGCGCGGGTTCCCGCTGCCCCGCACCTCGCTCGGCGACGTGGATGCGTCGGTGACCATCGAAAAGGGGCTCGCGCGGCTCGACAAGGCGCAAGCGCGCGGAGGCGATGTGGAGGCCGATGCGGACGGCACGGTGCGCCTGCGCCCCTTGCTGTCGCTCTCGCAGGCCGACCTGCACGTCCGCATCCGCCCCGCCGACCGGTGGCTCAACGAGAACGGCCTGATCAAGAGCGCGCTGGGCCTGCTGCAGAACGCGCGGCAGCCCGACGGCAGCTTCGTCTTCAGCTTCACCGGCCCCCTCTCCCGCCTCAACTCCCGCCCCGGCCGCTGAGCCGGAACGCTGACTAGAAACGTTTCACGCGAAGCGCGGAAAGGTTGGGAAGCTCGGAAGTTTCAATGGTTGCTAAGGGCTCGGGCGCGCGTGCTGGACACCTGAACAGCAATCTTCCGCGCTTCCGTGCCTTCCGCGCTTCGCGTGAAACGCTTCTAGTCCGCTGTCGCGTCCAGGTCGGCGGCGATGGAGTCGGCGGTGGCGGCAGGGTCGGGGGAGTCGCGGAGAGGGCGGCCGAGCACGAGGAGAGAGGCGCCGGCGTCCACGGCGGCGCGGGGGGTGCCGGTGCGGCGCTGATCGGCGGCCGCGGAGCCG
>DASQBG010000026.1:0-19396 GCA_035635335.1 Myxococcales bacterium
GGGTCCGCCTCCTGCATGACCCTGAGGATCGGTTCGGGCGTGTTCACACCGATGCCCCAGCCCTTGATGATCCCCTCCGCCTTCATGCGGGCCAGGGCCGGGAATGCACCCTTGAGCGCGATCTCGAACTGTTGCTGCCAAGGAGTTGGCAGCAGCTTGTTGTCGGATGAGATGTCATGTACGAACACGATATCGAGATGACTGATTCCGAGCCGCTGCAGACTGTCCTCAACGGAGCGGCGCACGCCGTCGGCCGAGTAGTCGAATACGACGTTGTTGGGAGACGGTGAGAAGGGGAAATTCGACCTTCCGTTGTTCTGCTTGGAAGCCTTGAGCAGCTTACCGACCTTCGACGAGAGGATGTATTCGTCCCGATTCTTGTTGTGCAGGTAGTACCCGAAGCGTCTCTCGGCGAGCCCGAGCCCGTACCAGGGCGACACGTCGTAGTAGCGCACGCCGGCGCTCCAGGCCGCATCCAAGGTCTTATACGCATCCTCGTCGGTGATGACTTCGAACTCGTTGCCCAGCGTTACACCGCCCAAACCGAACTTGACGGGTGGTACGTAGTGCCGGGTCCGCTCTCCGGCTCCGCTTTGCGTGCCGCTCTCAGGCGCTGCGAGACCGGGCCTGCCTGCGATCACACCGCCGGCCGCCAGGGCGGAGCCCGCTGCCGCGATGGTGAGAAAATCGCGTCTCGATGTCATGTCTGAGACTCCTCTGTTGCAACGCGTTTCCAACTCGTTCACCGATCTGGGGATGCAGGCCTGATCCAGTGACGCCACGCCAAGTGATGTCGAACCGGATCCAGACCGCCGCGCCCTTCAGGAACTCCGCCGCTTGCTCGAGCCTCCACGTTCCTTCTCGGTTGAGCCGAACGGGTGATCATTCAAGGCTCGTGCCAGCCGCGCGTGCTCACTCGTGCGTCTTCGGGCTGAACCGGAGGCGGACTTGAGCCGGGGCGGACGTTGACCAAGGCACCGCCGCCGCGCTGTTTGCCGTTAGATCGCTTGGCGCGCAGCCAGCGCGTGCTTACTCGTGTCCTTCCTGCAGTCCACAAGGGGGGAGCGAAACATGACGCACCGGATCGGAACCTTGCCGCGCTTCGCGGCGGCTACGCCACTGCTCATCGCTTTGGCGGCTTCGGCAGCACGACAATACCGCGAGGTCGACGTCGCCGCGGCGGTCGGCCCGTCGTTCTTACCGAGGGCGATCAACGACGAAGGCGTCGTGGTGCTGTTCGGCTTCGTCGAGGGCCAGCGGATGTCGAAGCTCTACGACATCGGGCGCGGCGAAGTGGTGCGCGTCCTTCCCGACGACCAGGTCGCCGCGATCAGCAACAGTGGCGACATCGTCGGCATCGGTTCGACCGGCGCCTGGTTCGAAAGCGGCGGCGTGCGCACCTCGATCCCACTGCAGCGGCCCCTGAGCGTCAACGACAAGGGACAGGTCGCCGGTTTCGCCGGCGGCTTCTTCCCGCGTGGCGCAGTCTACTCGGTCCCGGATGGCACCTTGACGCCGCTCTCACTCGGGGGCAACCAGAGCACTGCGACCGCGATCAATGCCTCGGGCCGCGTGGCCGGCACCGGAACGTTGCCGGGGACCCAGACCCTCCACGCGTTCGCATGGGATGGGAGCACGATCCAGGACCTCGGCACGCTGGGTGGCGACGGCAACAGTTCCGCGGGAGCCATCAATGGCCGCGGCGACATCGCCGGAAGCGCGTCCATCTCGTCCACGCAAGCGCACGCCTTCGTCTTCGACGGCGAGACGATGCACGATCTGGGCACGCTTCCGGGGTGCGACCGTAGCAACGCCGCGGCGATCAACGACGCGGGAACAGCGGTTGGGTCCGTGGACCTGTGCGCAGATGGCTCGTCGCACGCCGTCCTCTTCAGCAAGAACGCGGGCCTCGTCGACATCAACACCGTCGCGCCGGCTTCCGACGGATTCACGTACTCGAATGCGATCGGCATCAACAACGCAGGCATCATCGTGGGCATCGCCGTGGGACCGGATGGTTTCACCACGAGGGCGTTCCTGCTCGTGCGCGACGACGGTTAGCCGCGGCGCCCTCTCGATACTCGCGAACGTGCGCCCTTTTGAAGTCGATCGCGGTCGCCGTCCTCTGACCGCCCTGCGCGGCGGGGTGTAGCGCACCCCCGCCGCATTCTGGTAGCTGAGGACGGTATGAGGGAAGAGGGCCGAGGAGAGACCGGGCCGCTGCACGAGTGCTCGATCCGCGGCAGCAAGGAGGCGGGCCAGAAGCTCTGGGCGATGCTGTCGTTGGGCGCGAGCAGGCCCTGGCCCGACGCGCTGGAGGCGCTCACCGGCCAGAGGCAGATGGAGGCGACGGCGCTGCTCGAGTACTTCGCTCCGCTGCAGAAATGGCTGGGCGACCAGAACGCCGGCCAGAGGTGCGGCTGGTGAGCGCGACGGCCGAAGCGCTGCGGGCCGGGGAACCGGCACAGGCGACGACCTTCGGGGGACACCCGCGGGGGCTGCGCACGCTGTTCTTCACCGAGATGTGGGAGCGCTTCAGCTACTACGGGATGCGCGCCCTGCTCGTGCTGTACCTGACCGCGACCGTGGCGCAGGGCGGGGTCGGCTTCTCCATCGAGAAGGCGACCGGGATCTATGGCTGGTACACCATGGGCGTGTACCTGGCCGCGCTCCCGGGCGGCTGGATCGCGGATCGGTTCCTGGGCCAGCGGCGCTCGGTCCTGCTCGGCGGAATCGTCATCGCCCTGGGACATTTCTCGCTGGCCGTGCCGAAGCTCGCCTTCCTCTACCTGGGCCTGTTGCTCGTCATCGTGGGCGTCGGGTTCCTCAAGCCGAACGTCAGCACCATGGTGGGCGGGCTCTATCGCGAGAACGACGCCCGCCGGGACGCGGGGTTCTCCATTTTCTACATGGGCATCAACATCGGCGCGATGCTCGCCCCGCTGGTCTGCGGGTTTCTCGCGCAGAGCGCCGCGTTCCGCGGCTTCCTCGAGCGGCACGGCGTCGACCCGCGTCTCGGATGGCACTTCGGGTTCGCGATGGCCGGGTTCGGCATGGTGATCGGGCTCGTGCAGTACGTCCTCGGCCAGGGCGACTTCGGGGCGAGCGCGGACGGACCGCGGGAGCGTCCCGCCGCGCAACAGGCGAAGGAGCACGCGGCGCTCACGCGCGAGGATTGGATGCGGATGGCCGCCATCGGCGTGCTCTTCCTCTTCTCCTGCATCTTCTGGAGCTCGTTCGAGCAGGCCGGCTCCAGCCTCAACCTCTTCGCGGACCGGGTCACCGACAACCGGTTCCTGGGCCACGCCTTTCCCTCGAGCTGGTACCAGGCGGTGAACTCCACCTTCATCATCGCGCTCGCGCCCGTATTCGCCTGGCTCTGGGTACGGCTGCGCGACCGCGAGCCGTCCAGCCCGGCGAAGTTCGCCTGGGGCCTGTTCTGGGTCGGCGCCGGCTTCTTGCTCGTCGCCGCCGCGGCGGCCATCGCACAGCGCACCGGGCAACCCGTGAGCCCCTGGTGGCTGGTGGGCGTCTACCTCTGCCACACCATCGGCGAGCTCTGCCTGTCTCCGGTGGGCCTCTCCACGGTCACCAAGCTCGCTCCAGTCCGCTTCGCCTCCCTGATGATGGGCGTCTGGTTCACCTCGCTGGCCGTCGGCAACCGGATCGGCGGGTGGGTCGCCGGCCACTTCGATCCCAACGGCTCCCTCCCAGGCCTCTTCCTCACCGTCGCCGCCTTCGCCATCGGCTCCTCGGTGCTGCTCGCCTTGCTCACCCGCCCCATCAAGAAATTGATGTCCGGAGTGCGCTGACTACAAACGGTTCACGCAGAGCACGCAGAGGGCGCAGAGATTTGTTTTTCAACAAAAATCCCTCAGCGGTCTCTGCGAGCTCTGCGTGAAACGTTTTTAGGCGGCGACTCCGCCGCCTTGGGGGAGGGATTCGCGGGTCAAGTTGCGGACGCCGTTCTCGTGGACCACCACGTCGTCCTCGATGCGGATGCCGCCCAGTGGGGCGAGCGCGTCGACCAGCTTCCAGTCGACGGTGCGGGCGAGGGGGCCTTCGCGTAGTGGCCGGAGCAGGGCGTCGATGAAGTAGATGCCCGGCTCGATGGTGAAGCACTGCCGATCGGAGATCACCGTCGTGTTGCGCAGGAACGGGTTGTCCGGCCGCGGCTTCACGGTCGCGCAGCCCACGTCGTGGCACTGCAACCCCAGCGAATGGCCCAGGCCGTGCGGATAGAAGGCGCGCGTCACCCCGGCGGCGACCGCCTCCTCGCCCGACGTCTTGAGCAGACCCGTCTCACGCAGGATCCCGCCCACCTGGCGGTGCGACTCGTCGTGCAGCGCTTCGTACGGCAACCCGGCGCGCGCCTGCGCGCAGAGCCGCTGCTGCATCGCTTCCACCTGCGCGACCAGCCCCGCGAAACCAGATGCCGCCGCGCCCCCGCCTTTGACCCAGGTGCGGGTCACGTCCGAGCAGTACCCGGCGAAGCACGCCCCGGCGTCCACCAGCAGGGTCTGCGCCGGCTGGGCGCGTTTGGAATAGCTCACGTGGTGCAACGTTGCCGAGTGGGCGCCGAGAGCGACGATGTTCTTGTACGGCGTCTCCGCGTCGTCCTGCCTGGTCGCCCCGAGGAACGCGAGGTGCAGCTCCAGCTCCGCGCGATCTCCGCCTACGAACAGCCGGCGCAGCTCCTGGTGCCCCGGCGCCGCCCGGCGGTTCGCCTCGGCCACGCATTCCTCCTCGTACGGCGTCTTCTGCACCCGCAGCTGGTCCAGCGCGGCCACGAGCAGCGGCGGGTTCACGTCCCCGATGCCCCATGCCGCTGCGGCCGCCCCCTCGTCGCCGATGAAGGCCAGGCGCCCGCGCGGGAGCAGCTCGCGCATCTGCGCCGGCGAGCTCGCCTCGGCCACGTCGAACGCGCCCCAGAAGTGGTCCGTGTCGGGCGGCGCCGGCGCCTCCCAGAAGTTGGTTTCCTCTAGCCGCAGCAACCTGGGCTTGCGCCCGGGCTCGACCACCAGCGCGCAGCCAGCCTCGGAGAGCGGGAGCCAGTGCTGGAACTCAGGCGTCACGCGCAACGGCCAGTACTGGTCGTCCGCCTGGGTGCGCTTCTGCGGCGACCCCGAGTGCACCACCAGCGCGTCGTACCCTTGCTGCCGCAGCGCCTGCGCGGTGTCGGCGGCGAGCCGCGCGACGTGCGCCCGGTGCAGCTCCTCGAGCTTCTTTAGATCCATCGCGAGATTGTACCCCTGTTATGCTGGCCGCCGCATGACTGACGAGGACGAGGTACTCGCCGCCAACGCCGCCTTCTACTCCGCGTTCGCGGAGTCCGACGCGAAGGCGATGGATGTGGTCTGGGCGCGGCGCGCGCCGGTCGCCTGCGTGCATCCGGGATGGGAAGCGCTGGTGGGCCGCGACCGCGTGATGGAGAGCTGGCGGCGCATCCTGCGCGGCGGCGGCTCCTCGCCCATCACCTGCTCGAGCGCGGTCGCGCACCTGCTCGGCGAAGCGGCGTTCGTGACCTGCCTCGAGCGGCTCCCCGGAGCGACGCTCATCGCTACCAACTTCTTCGTCCGCGAGGACGGCCGCTTCCGCATGGTGCACCACCACGCCGGTCCCGCCGCCCGCCCCGAAGCGGCCCCGGCCCCGCCCCGCACCGAGATCAACTAGCCACCGCCCAGAGGGCGGCGCTATAGGGCGGCGCCAGCGCCTTTCAGAGCGCGGACGTCATGGCACTGCTCCGACGCCGCGGAGGGCGAGCTTCCAGCACGCCGTGAGCGCGGCCAGCGCCGCCAGCGCGAGCAGGGGCTGCAGGACGGTGCGACGAGGCGGGTGCCGCGCCAGGGGCGCCGCGGCTGCCCCGAGCGCCCCGCCCGCGGCGAATCCGAAGAGATGCGCGAACAGGTCGGCGTTCTGCCCCGTTCCGAGCAGGCCCAGCAGCGCCGATCCGGCGCCGAGGGCGAGCAGTGCCATTCGCCGCCGCGCGACGGCCTGCAGCAGGGCCAATGCTCCCAGCGCCGCGAAGACGGCGGTGGAGGCGCCCACGGAGACATACCCGCGGCGCGCCACGAGGGCGGTGAGCGCGTTGCCCAGCACGCCTCCAGCCAGCGCGATCCAGGCGGCAGCGGCAGGACCGATGCGCCGTGCGAGCGCCCAGAGGAGCACCGCGCCCACCACCAGGTTGCCGGCAGCGTGCGCGTAGTCGGCGTGCAGCGTCAGCGCGGTGGCGACGCGCCACCACTCGCCGCGCAGGATCGCCTCCGCGTCCGCGCTCCCGCGCGCGAACCAGACCACCCGCTCGTCCCGGGGGCCGGTGGCGAGATGGAACGAGCCGAGCAGGGCCGCGTAGGCGAGCCAGAGGAAGCTGCGCCCGTACTCCGGCTGGGGGCGCGGCGCCGGGCGCGACCTCTCCGCGTCGTGCGCCGCGAGGGCCGCCTCGGCGGCCGGCGCGTCCTCCGGCAGCACCGCGACGGAGACGCCGCCGGGTTCCTCCCGCAGCTCGTGCAGGATTCCCAGCGCGGTGAGCACGTACGCCCACTCCTCCGCCTGCGCGCGGCTCTCCGTCCGGCGCACGACGCGCGGCAGCTCGTCCCGCTCGGCCATTCAGCGCGTCACTTCACCGGCAGACCGTCGTGCGGCTTCTTCTCGCCCGGCTCCAGCCACCAGCGCGCCTCGGCCTTGCGGGCGGCGGGATCCTCCACGTCGAACCGCACGATCGCGCCCTTGGGGAAGTCGATCCGGGCCGGCTCGACGCTGCCCAGGGCGGCCGCCGCGCCGCTGAGCTGGGGATCGTGTCCCACCAGCGCGATCCGTTTGGCGGAAAGGCCGGCGACCCGCTCGAGCAACCGCTGCACGGGCACTTCGGGGCGGAGCTCCTCCAGCACGCTCACTTCGTCGAGGTCGATCGCATCGGCGAGCAGCTCGGCAGTCTGGACCGCGCGCACCAGGGGGCTGGTGCAGAGCAGGTCGATGCGGTCGCCCAGCTTGGCGAAGGCGCGCGCGGTGTCGCGAAACCTCCGACGTCCCTTGGCGTTGAGCGGCCGCGAGTCGTCGGGCCCCTTCCATTCGTCCGGATCGCCCGCGATCCCGTGGCGCACCAGATAGATCTTCCGCACGCCCGCAGCCTAGCGCGCCCGGCCGGAGCCAGCCAGCGGACCTGCTGGACAGGCAGGCGCCGGCGTGCCTACAGAGCCGGCGGAAGGGGGCCTCCCATGCGCGCTCTCGCGGTGTGCGTTGCTGCGTCGCTTCCGGCCGCGGCGGCCAACCTGGTGGTTCGTCCGGGTCAATCCATCCAGGCGGCCGTCGATCGCGCCCGGCCCGGGGATACGGTGACCGTCCTCCCTGGCACGTACACCGAGGCGGGGCGCCCCTGCCCGCACGATCGATCCGAGGTCTGCGCCGTCTCGGTGACCACCGACGCAATCAGCCTGATCGCGCCCAAGGGCGCCACGCTGAAGAGCGCCGCCGGCCAGAACGACGGGATCGCCTTCTCGCCGGCGGGTGCGCAGCCGGCGACCTGCGTCTCGACGGCGTCGCAGCGACTGCACGGCGCTACGGTGCGCGGGTTTACCGTCCGCGGGTTCTCCGGCGACGGCATCTTCCTTCTGTGCGCCGATGGGATCGTCGTCGAGGGGAACACGGCCGTGGACAACCGCGAGTACGGGATCTTCCCGTCGCACGTGGTCGGCGGTCGCGTGATCGGAAACCACGCGTCGGGCGCCAAGGACACCGGGATCTACGTCGGTCAGTCGCGCAACGTTCTGGTGGAAGGAAACGTGGCGCAGGCGAACGTGAGCGGGTTCGAGGTCGAGAACAGCTCCGGCGTGACGGTCCAGCGCAACCTCGCGACGGACAACACCGGCGGCTTCCTCACCTTCGCGCTGCCGGGCCTGGACGTCCGCGTGAACGAGGCGAACACCCTCCAGGACAACGTGTCGGCGTTCAACAACCGGGCGAACGAATGCACCGGAGGCGACGTGTGCCTCGTCCCAGCCGGCACCGGGATCCTCGCCGTGTCCACCCAGCGGAACGTCATCCGCCGAAATCTGGTGATCGGCAATGACTCGCTCGGCATCGCGCTGACCGACTTCTGCAGCGCCGCGGGCCTGCCTCCCGACGTCTGCGCCACCCTGGACATCGAGCCGCTGCCGAACGGGAACCGGATCGCCGAGAACGTCGTGCTCCGGAACGGAGGCAACCCCGACCTGGCCCGCCTGCCGGCCGAGCTTGCCGGCGACCTGGTGTGGACGGGGACCGGCGACGGCAACTGCTGGAGTCGCAACATCGCCGGCACCGTCGCGCCGCTCGGCATCGTGCTGCCGTCCTGCCCCTGAGCCAGTCGCCGCCCCATTCGGCGGCGCTGCGTCTTTCACGGCGCGAACGTCGTGGGATGCCCCTACGAGCCGGGGCCGTCCTCGCCGTCGCCGTCCTGCGGCAGCCACTTCCCTCCGCCGTCCTCGTCGTCGCCGGCCGGCCGGGCCGGCGCGCGGACCTTGGCGGGCGCCTGCGTTCCGTGCAGCTCCGCCACCTGGGCCGGCGTCAGCTCGGCCGACACGGCCTGCTGCGAGGGGCCCGTCGCGACTCCCACCGCCACGGCGATCGCCGCGGCCGTCGCCACCAATCCCAGCACCACCATTCCCAAGCGCGTCATGGTCTTCCTCCGGGGTCTGTTCCCGGGGACCTGTCTTTCACGTCTCGTGCCGGGCTCGAGGCCGCTGCCCGCAGGCGGTCCGACGGGCCTGGGCGCAGCGGCAAGGTGACGCGCGAGGCTGTAATCTACAGATCGTAGACTCCCGTTGACGTCGCGCTCCCGGCGTGGTTTCCGGAGGCGATCCGAGGAGGACACCATGGCGAAGAAGAAAGCCTCCAAGAAGCCCGCACGCCGCAAGGCACCCGCCCGCAAGCCCGCCGGCCGCCGCGCGGGTGCGCGGCGCTCCGCAGGAACCTCGACCCGTTCCTCGCCTCGCGCGGCCGGAGCGCCGGGCGCGCCGGCCGGGATGCACACGGTGACCCCGCAGCTCACCCTGCGCGAGTCGGCCAGGGCCATCGAGTTCTGCAAGCAGGCCTTCGGCGCGCAGGAGCTGATGCGCATGCCAGGGCCGGACGGCCGCGGAATCTGGCACGCGGAGATCCGCATCGGCGATTCCGTCGTGTTCCTCAGCGACGAGATGCCGCAGGGGCCCACCGCCGCGCCCTCGCCCACGCACAAGCCGACGGCGATCATCCAGCTCTACGTGGCGGACTGTGACGCCGTGTTCCAGGCCGCCGTGCAGGCCGGCGCACGCGTGAGCATGCCGCTCGCCGACATGTTCTGGGGCGACCGCTACGGGTCGGTGATCGACCCCTTCGGACAGGTCTGGGGCATCGCCACCCACGTCAAGGACCTCAGCCCCGAGGAGCTCGCCAGGGGCGCCCGTGAATTCGCGGCGAAGAACATGCCTCCCGGAGGGCAGCGGCCCCCGCAAAGCCAGCTGAGCTAGCGGCCGCCGTCCGGGCGGCGCTACGCCTTTCAGGCCTTCTGCACGGCGGTCGGCGCGCCGAATCCGGCCCAGGCGCGCCGGTAGACGCGGTCGGTCACCCAGGTGAGCACGAAGGTGCAGGCGATCAGGACCGCCGTGAGCAGCGCGTACTGCGTCCAGTCGCAGCGCTTGCCCCACACCGCGTCGAAGGAGAACCCGCCGATCTGCTTGTAGAGCAGCATCTGGTGGAAGAAGTAACCGGCCAGCGACGAAGTGCCGAAGACCTCGACGAATCGGACCGGGGCCGAGGCACGCCAGCGCCCCTGGGACCGCTCCGCCGCCATCAGCACCAGGACCACCGCGCAGACCTGCGTCCAGCGGCGGGCGTGGTTCGCGGGATTGGTCACCCAGAACTCGTGCAGCGGGTAGATCGCCGTCATCTGCGGGGTGAGCAGCCACAGGACGACGCCTGCGGCGAGCAAGCCGGCGACCCAGCGCGCCAGCGCTTTCGCATCGCCCGCCGCAGCTGTCGCGCCGGCCGAGGCGCCCAGGTACACGTACCCGGCCCAGGGGAGGAGCGGGAACACCGAGCCGGTGCTCCCGTTCGCGAGCGCCGCGAGCGGCCCGTGCACGCGCTCCGCCAGCGGCGAGGCGCCGAACGCGACCGCCGCCAGGCCGAGCGCCACCCAGCGCAACACCAGCGGGCGGTGCGCCAGCGCCGCGAGAATGGGGAGCGCGAGGAGGAGCGAGAGCCCGATGCAGTGCAGGATGTCGATGCGGAAGATCCACCGCGGCTGGCTCAAGAGCGGGAACCACATCCAGTTGACCAGCGTGGCGACGAGCAGCACTTCGCCCAGCCGCCGCAGCGTCTTCCGCAACCGCGGCCACCGGGCTCCCCCGGAAGCGCCCCGCACCTGCACCAAGGCGAGCGAGAACCCGGCGGAGAAGATGAACGCGGGCGCCACCAGACCGTCGATCCACTGCAGCCGCATCCAAAGCGGTCCATTGCGCAGCTCGGGCCGGAGGAGCGAGAGCGCGTGGGTCTGGATCATGACCAGCACGGCGATGCCGCGGAGCCAGTCGAACGCCTGGATGCGGGAATTCTGCGCCACCGGGGAGGAGCGTAGCTGACCCGGCGGGGTGGAGCGAGAAAGCGGCGCGGCCGCCGCGGCCGCGACGGTCGCTTTCGATTATCGGCGGCGGCGGGACGGCTGCACGCGGGGAGGTTCGCCCTCCTGCTTCGCATAGTGCGGCGGCCACGGCGCGTCGCCCTGCCCCGCCGCGCGCTGGTTCTCGGACAGCTCGAGCAGGCGGTCCAGCGAGCCGGCCTGGTCGTCGATCGCCGCCGCGGGGTCGCCGCGCTCCGCGAAGCGCTTCGGGACCGTGGCCAGGGTGAGCTCGGCGGGATCGACCTCCGGCACCTCGCTCCAGTCGAGCGGCGTCGAGACGCGGGCGTCCGGGGTGGGGCGTACCGAGTAGGCCGAGGCGACGGTGCGGTCCTTCGCGTTCTGGTTGTAGTCGAGGAACACGCCGTGGCGCTCCTCCTTCCACCACTTGCTGGTCGCGATGGCGGGCGCGCGGCGCTCCACCTCGCGGGCCAGCGCGAGCGCCGCGATGCGCACCTGCGGGAAAGTCCAGCGGCGCTCGATGCGCACGTTGACGTGCATGCCGCGCGAGCCGGAGGTCTTGGGGAAGCCGCGCAGCCCGTGCTCCTCGAGCACCTCGCGCGTGAGCAGTGCCACTTCGCGCACCTGCGACCAAGGGACGTTCGGAACCGGATCGAGGTCGACGCGCAGCTCGTCCGGGTGCTCGAGGTCGTCGGCGCGCACCGGGTGGGGATTCAGGTCGATGCAGCCGAGGTTCACCACCCAGGCGAGCTGCGCGGCATCGTTCACCACGACCTCGACCGCGGTGCGGCCGGAGGGAAAGCGCAGCTCGACGGTGTCGACCCAGACCGGCCGCTGCGCCGGCGCGCGCTTCTGGAAGAAGAACTCGCCCTCCGCGCCGTCGACGAAACGCTTCATCGCCATCGGGCGGCCGCGCACCCCGCGCACCGCGCCTTCCGCGACCGCCAGGTAGTAGTGGACCAGGTCGCGCTTGGTGTACCCGGCGCGCGGGAAGTACACCTTGTCCGGGTTCGAGATGGCCACCTCTCGTCCGGCGACCTGAAGCAGTTCCTTTCGGGCGGGCACGCGAGCGGCATGCTAGCCGCCGCCGATAGGGCGGCGCTACGCTTTTCATGGCGCGAACGTTATGACATGCAGTCCAGGCCAGGCCGCCGGGTGGGGCGAGGAGCGCCATGCCGACCTTCCAGTACTCGAACCCGGAAGTCATCCACTGGGGCGCGGGATCCCTCCGCGAGAAGCTCGACGCCGAGCTGCGGCGCGTAGGCGGGCGCCGCGTCTTCGTGGTGACGACGAAGAGCGCGGTGCGGGAGCCGGCGCTCGCGCCCGCCGTCGAAGCGCTGCTCGGCGATCGCTTCGCGGGCCGTTTCGCGGACATCGGCGAGCACGCCCCCGCGCGGTCGGTGATGGACGCCGTGCGTGCCGCGCGCGAAGCTCGCGCCGACACCCTGCTCTCGCTCGGCGGCGGGTCGCCCATCGATGCGGCCAAGACGGTGGCGTTCTCCCTGGCCACCGGGCTCGACATGACCCTCCCCGACGCGCCCGCGCGCGCGCGCGGCGCGAAGCTCGAGCGCGCGCTCCCGCACCTGGCGGTCCCCACCACGCTGTCCGTCGCGGAGCTGGCCGGCAGCGCGGGGTTCACCGCCGAAGGCACCAAGGAGAAGGTCGGGGTCGCCGCCCCTGAGCTGCGCCCAGCCGCCGTGTTCTACGACGCGGAGCTGGCCGTGAAGACGCCGCTGGACCTGTGGCTGACCACCGGGATCCGCGCGGTGGACCATGCCGCCGAAACCCTGCTCGCTCCGGGCGAGCACCCGCTGCCCGACGTGGCCGCGCTCGACGGCCTGCGCCGGCTGCGCAAGGGGCTGCTCGCTACCAAGGCGAACCCCGCCGACCTGGCGGCGCGCACCGAATGCCAGCTCGGCGCCTGGCACTCGTACCTGCTCCCCGGCCCCGCCGCCAAGGGCCTGAGCCACACGCTGAGCAAGCGCCTCGGCTCGCGCCACGACATCCCCCATGGCGTCACTTCCTGCCTGCTACTTCCGCACGTCCTGCGCTACCTCACCCCGCGCGCACCGGAGACGATGAAGCGCATCGCCGAGGCGCTCGACGCCCCTACCGCGGCCGAGGGAGTGTCGCGCCTCGTCTCGCAGCTCGGCCTCCCGAACCACCTCGCCGCGTACGAGCTGTCGGACGCCGACCTGCACGAGGCAGTGCGCCCCATGGCCAGCGCGGAGCGGTCGGAGGACGACCTGCTCGGCATCCTCCGCGCTGCGCTCTGAAAACTGGAGTATCCGCACGGCCATCACCTCGCAGAGGTCTTGCCGCTCGGCTCGGCGGAGAGCAGCTTGCCGCCATGGCCGGCCCTCGCCTCGACCAACCCCTCACGGTACGGTTGACGCACTGGGCGAACGTGCCGTTGCTCGCGCTCATGGCAGCGAGCGGCCTGCAGATCCTGGCTGCGTTTCCCCGGATGGGGCCGCAGGGTGCTCCCGCCGGCTGGTACCCGCTGCAGGGCTGGACGCCGCCCGGGTGGATGCGCGCAGGGGAGTGGCTGGCGGGCGCGCGGCACGTGCATTTCGGCCTCGCCTGGCTCTTTGTCGCGAATGCGCTGGTGTACCTGATCTGGCTCGCCGCCACCGGCGAGTGGCAGCGGCGGGCATTCCACCCGCGTCGCGACGCGCTCAGCGCGCTGCAGACCGCCGCGCACTACTTGCGGCTGCGCAAATCCGCGCCGGAGCAAGGGCTGTACAACGGGCTGCAGCGCCTTTCATACACGCTCGCCATCGTGCTCGGCGCGGTCGAGGTGCTGTCGGGCCTGGCGCTCTACAAGCCCGTGCAGCTCTCGGCGCTGGCCGCGCTGTTTGGAGGCTATGAAGGCGCGCGGGCGATCCATCTCCTCGGGCTCGCGGCGCTCGTGGCGTTCGCCGTCGCGCATGTGGTGCTCGTGCTGCTCCACCCGCGCGCGCTCGCATCGATCTTCACGGGAGGGCGGCGCACATGATCGTCTCGCGGCGCAAGCTCCTCGCATTTGCCCTCCTCCCGCTCGCCTGCGACGCCGGGCGGCCCCACCAGGGATTTCTCGGCCTGACCGAGCGCCTCAACGATCGCGTGCAGCGCGGCCTCTTCCGCCCCCGCAAGCTCGCGCGCGAGGAGCCCGCCAGCGAGATGACCGAAGAAGGTGAATTTCCACTCTACAAGGTGGCCGAGGAATACCCCGCCGCGCCGCCCGGGTGGACGCTCCGCGTACACGGTCTGGTGGCGAGACGGCTCGAGCTCTCGCTCCCCGATCTGCGCCGGCTGCCGCGGACCGGATTCCGGGTGCGCCACCATTGCGTCGAAGGGTGGTCGGCCGTCGCCTCCTGGGACGGTGTGCGCGTCTCGGAGATTGCCCGACTCTGCGGCGCCGATCCGCGCGCGCACTTCGTCGAGTTCCGCAGCTTCGAGCAGGGCCAGCCCGACGAGGGCGCGCCGCCCGTCCGTTACTATTCGACCTGGGACCGCGAGAGCGCCGAGCACGCGCAGACCATCCTGGCCTACGGGCGGAACGGCACGGACATGTCGCGAGAAGAGGGTGCGCCGCTGCGCCTCTATTCGGCGGTCAAGCTCGGCTACAAGATGGTGAAGTGGGTGGACGAAATCGTCTTCCAGCCAGTCCGCACCGGCGGCTACTGGGAGGACCTCGGCTACGAATGGTTTGCGGGCGTCTGACCCGATCGGACTTGCGCGTCGTCAAGGCCTTCACTCTCCGACGACGGTCACGACCAGCTGCCGGCGGTGCGGTGCGCGGCGGTGCTCCCACAGGTAGATTGCCTGCCAAGTGCCGAGGAGCAGCTCGCCGTCGCGCATGGGGACCGTCTCCGCCGTGCGGGTGAAGGACGCGCGGAGGTGCGCCGGCATGTCGTCGGGCCCTTCGGCGTCGTGCTCGTAGTCGGCGTCCTCGGGCGCGATGCGGTCGGCCCAGCGCTGCAGGTCGCGCAGGACCGCGGGATCGGCGTTCTCCTGCACGACCAGCGATGCGCTGGTGTGCTGGACGAACACGCTGCAGAGCCCCGTGCGCACGCCGGCGCGGGCGGCGGCGCGACGGATCTCGGAGGTCACGTCGTGGAGCCCGCGCCCGCGCGCCGGCAAATCGATCTCCTCCTGGTGGACCTTCACGGAGGAGACATTACACCCGTGGTCGCACCTCACCGTCGGCGGTGGCGCGCTCCGCCTTGCGCAGCGCCTGGACGAAGGCCTCGCTGAACGCCTCCAGGTCCTCCGGCTTGCGGCTGGTGATCCAGTTCTGGTCCGTCACCACCGGCTCGTCCTTGACCTTCGCGCCGGCCAGCTCGAGGTCGACCTGCACCGTCGGCCAGGCGGTCAGCGTCCTGCCGCGGACAAGCCTTGCGCTGAGGAGAAGCTGGGGTCCGTGGCAGACTGCCGCCAGCGGGCGCTTCAGCGCGTCGAAGCGCTTGACGAACTCGACGAACCGCTGGTCGGCCCGCAGGTGGTCGGGCGAGTATCCGCCCGGGATGAGCAAGCCGATGTAGTCCTCCGGCCGCACCTCGTCGATGCCTTTGTCGGCCTTGACCACCTCCTTGCCCCTGTACCCCTTCAGCTCCATGCCCGCCTTCGGCCCGATGATGTCGACCTGGTACCCCTCTTTGCGCACGCGGTCGTACGGAATGCGGAACTCCGAGTCCTCGAACCCCTGTCCCAGCAGGCAGGCGACCTTCCCTTCTGCCATGGCGTTCCTCCTTGGTCGCGCGACAGATACACATCGCGCGCGCCGCGTGCGAGGGCGCCAGGAAAGCGGACGGGCGGGCTTTACGGCGCGGCCGGCTGGTGAAAAGCTGTAGGGATGGCTCGCAAGCTTCCCATGATCGAGGTCGGCTTCCACGTCTTCCCGGAGGGCGGCGACGAAGAGGTCGGCGCCGTGCGCGAGGTAGCGCCGGGCGGGCGCCCGGAGCTGGTGGTCGACATCGAGAACGCCGGCGACTTCGTCATCCCCCTCGACGCGGTGACCGCCGTCGTGGAAGAGAAGGTGATCGTGGATCCAAAGAAGCTGCCCGAGCGCGTCCAGCAGGCGATGGCCCACGCGCACGACGCTGAAGACTATCCCTAGACTGGATGGGGCTCAGGAGGCCGTGGCGGCGGCGAGCTGCGCGAAGGGCGTGAGCCCTGGGCCCGCTTCCACCACCAGCACGCCCTCGTCCACGTACGCCTCGAGGTCCTCGGAGAGCCAGCGCTCCCCCGGACGGATCCGGTGAAAGCGCACCGCGCAGCTCTCGCCATCGTAGGAGACGATCACGTTGAAGCGGCCGGGGAGCGCGGCCAGCTTGCGCGAGACCGCCTCCGCCATCAGCAAGCCGGCGGTGAGCAGCAACAGCGGGCACGCCGCCACCAGGCGCGGATCGAGCATCTTCTCCATGAGGAGCTTGTTGGCGCACGCTTCCAGAGCGCTCGGCCCGTCGAAGTCCGCGGGTCGCAGCGACGGCTTGCGGCGGAACGAGTCGAGCAGGACGAACCCATTCACCTCGGCGACGGTGAGGTCGGGCCACTTCCCCGGGAGCAGCGGCTCGGCGTCGATGGTGCGGCTGCGCAGCTCGCCGAGATCGCGCTGCATCCGGCGGTTCAGCTTCACGAGGCCGCCTCGCGGAAGAGTGCGAAGGCGCTGGTGTACCCGTGCAGGAAGGTGGCGCCACCCACAGGACCGATCTCGCCGTTGCAGAAGAACCCGCCCAGGGGCACCGCGCCGATCTTGGAGCGGAAGAGATCGGTGTCGTGGTCGGGCCTGCCGAAGAGGTGAGCGCCGCGGCCCAGGCAGGAGAAGAGCAGCGCTCCCCGGGGAGGGTTCGCGCGCGCCGTGCTGCGGTCGAGCAGGCGCGCCAGGTCCTCCTCCGCCGTGCGCGCGTCGCGGAGCAGGAATTGCACCACCTGCATCGGGTGCAGCGCCGCGCCGATCACCAGCGCGCCCGTCCGGGGATCCATCCCCACCAGGTTTCGCACCAGCAGCTCGCCCTCGTGGTACTCGACGGAGTCGCGCATCTCGATGCCGAGGAAGAGCGAATGCCGGAACAGCTCTTGGTCGCGCGGCGGAAGCGAGGAGTAGAGCTCGCGCAGCATCTCGATGGGCGCGTGGCCGTCTACCTCCTGGAGCACGTTCCCCTGGCAGCGGGTCGCGATCATCGGCTTCCCCACCGGCCGGCACCCTTGCGCGACGATGGTCTCCACCGCGACGTTCCCGGAAAGGGCGACTCCGGCGGCGCCGCTGCGATACGCCGTGGCCCCGAGGAAGACGCGGTTCGCGCCAGGCACGGGACCGCCACTGGCGAGGCCGCCCACCTTGCTCGCCGCGGGATAGGCGGCATCGAGGCCGGCGATGAGGTCGCCGGCGTCCACCGTGAGCGGGTCCGCGAGCAGCAAGAAGTGCGGCCGGGTTGCGGGGTCCACGTCGACCGCATCGCGCCACTCCTGCGCGTCCGCGCTCTCCGGGATCTCGTGCTGCTCGAGGTGGAAGGGCGTCAGCCGCACTCCGGGAAGCGAGGCCGCGGTCAAGGACAGCGCAGGCGCATCCTCCACCTCGTGTCCGGCCCCGATGATGCCGCCGCCGGTGCACCCGGCCAGCAGCGCGCCGGGGAGCGCCGCCTCCACCTGCGCCGGCAGCCCCGCGGAGGCATCCAGGTGGTGCGGCGACACGAACGCCACCACCAGGTCGGCCGGCGCACCCGCAAGCCCGCGCCGGACCTCGGCCGCCGCGTCCGCGACGGCCTCGCCGGTCCGCTCTTTCCTCGATAGCGCGGATGCCCAGCGCATGCCCGAGGCATGTCATGCCTCCCGGGCTGGCGCAACGCATTCGGCGTCCAACGGGCGACCCTCGGCTCGCGCGGGGAGGCAACCCGCCGCGCAAATGAGTAGAGTGCGCGAGCGCTTCGGGCGCGGAAAGGAACCGACATGGCACAACCCAACAGGCCGGTCTGGCGGCTGCAGGTCGGCGAGGAAGCTCCCGACTTCGAGCTGACCGCCACCGGGGACGGGGCCGGCAAGGGGGGACCGCAGAAGAAGGTCCGCCTGAGCGACTACCGGGGCAAGAAGAACGTGGTGCTCGCGTTCTACCCGGCGGCGTTCACCCCCGTTTGAACCGCGCAGATGCCCTCGTACGAGGAGGACCTCTCCGAGTTCGAGCGGCGCAATGCCCAGGTCCTGGGCATCTCGACCGACCAGGTGTTCAGCAACGAGGCGTGGGCCAAGTCGATGGGCGGCCTGTCCTATCCCCTGTGCAGCGACAATTGGCCCTACGGCTACGTGGCGGTGAAGTACGGGGTGCTGCGCGGCTCGGGCACCACCGAGCGCGCCATCTTCGTCGTCGACCGGCAGGGAATCATCCGTTACATCGACATCCACAACATCGCCGAGCAGCCGCCCACCGACAAAATCATGGAGGCTCTCGACAAGCTGAGGTGAGCAGTGGAGAAGTCGCTGGAGCTGTCGCGCTACTGCGTGCCGTTCACGCCGTTCAAGCGCAAGCTGGAAGAGTCGCTCGTCTGCCTGGTCAGCACGGCGGGCGTGCGCGCGAAGAGCGACGCTCCCTTCAACCTGGAGGGCGACAATTCCTTCCGGCGCATCGACGGGAGCCTGTCGGCCAGCGAGCTCGCGGTGGACGATTCGCACTACGACCACGGCTGCATCGACAAGGACGTGAACTGCGTGTTCCCCATCGACCGCCTCCGGTCGCTGGCGCGCGAGGGGCGCATCGCGGGCCTCACCGACGAGCACTTCGCGATGGGTTACTCCCAGGCGCTGCGCGAGCTGCGCGAGACCACCGTCCCGCAGCTCGCGCGCGCCGTGTCGGCCGCCCGGCCCGACGCCGTGCTCCTCACCGGAGGCTGACGCCTCTGCCACCGCACCGTGGTCACGGTGCAGCGGGCGATCGAGATGCTCGGCGTTCCGACGGTGCTGATCACGGTGGAGCCTGAGGAGAGCGCGCAAGCCCGCCCTCCCCGCGCGCTCTCTCCCCGCGGCTTCATCGCCGGCCACTCCCTGGGCCGCCCCAACGACGACGCGCTGCAGAAATGGATCGTCATGGACGCGCTGGAGCTGCTCCTCGCCGACCCCAAGCCCGGCGAAGTGATCATCCGCGACTACACTTAGTGCCGCGACCGGGCAGTAGCGGTCCACCGTAGCGGAAGACGCGCCGCTGCGTGCTGTCGAGGCGACCCGGTCGCTGCACTAGTAGTGGTCGTCGGGCTTGGTGGGACCGAACGCAGGCAACAGCTCCGACTTCTCGCCGTTGATGGTGGTGCCGCCGGCGTGCATCATGCGGGTCATCGTCAGGAACTCGGCCGGGAAGTTGAGCGTGGGCGTGGTCAGCTTGTCGAGCGCGGCCGACTGCTCGGCGCTGAGCGTGATGTCGAGCGCCTTGAGGTTGTCGTCCAGCTGCGCCAGCGTGCGCGCGCCGAGGATGGTCGACGTCACCCCCGGCCGGCCCTGCAGCCAGGCCAGCGCCGCGCGAGCGACGGTCGTGTCGAGCTGCCCGGCGATGCGCTGCAGCTCGTCGATGACGGCGTAGGCCTTATCATGAAGGAAGCCCGCGGCCCATGCGCGGCCGGTGGGCTGCACGCTCCCCGCATTCTGGCGTGTGTACTTGCCGCTCAAGATGCCGCTCTTGAGCGGCGACCACGGCGTCACGCCGAGGCCGAGCTCCTTGGCCATCGGCATCAGCTCGCCTTCGACGGTGCGTTCGAGCAGCGAATACTCGATCTGGAGTCCGACGAAGGGCGCCCAGCCGCGAAACTGTGCGATCAGCTGCGCCTGGGTCACCTTCCACGCCGG
>DASQBG010000027.1:0-3906 GCA_035635335.1 Myxococcales bacterium
GCCGGCACCTCGCCCGCCACGGCGCACGCCAGCGCGGCCGCGGCCACGCTGATCGGATCCGGTGTCTCGCCTGCGGCGGTGCGCCCGCTCCTGCAGGCCACCGCCGCAGACATGAGCCCCAACGGCTGGGACCCGTCGACCGGTTCGGGCCGCCTGCAGACCGGCGCTGCGCTGGCGCGGGCTGGCAGCTTCACCGCTCCCGCCCCGCTCTACGCCGACGCAGTCGCCGCCTTGCGCGCGGATGGCCGGGCCGCGGCGGCGGTGATGATCGCCGATGCGACGGGCGCGGGCGTCCCCGAGATGAAGGTCAGGATCCGCTGGCGCGGAGCGGCGAACGCCTCGCAGACCGGCACCACCGACGGGAAGGGGATCGCGCGGTTCGTCTCGCCGGCCCCTAACTCCTCGAAGAAGCTGTTCCTGATCGAGGTGCACCGCGTCACCTCCGGCAAGACCACCCAGAGGCCGCGGCCGTTCGCGCGGAACAGCGGCGGATTCGGGTCGCTCGGCCTCAACCTGAGCCTCGCCGGCCTGCTCGGGACTGGCGGCGCCAGCAGCACGGACGGGCTGACCATCTCGGGCTACGGCGGCTCGGGCCTCGCTTCCGGGACGAGCGGATCCGGCCTCGCGTCCGGGACGTCCGGCTCGACGGGCGCCCCCCCGCCGCCCGCGCCGGCGCCAGCAGGGAGCTATCCCCTGTCCCTCAACGTCGTGGGCTGCCCGCTCGGGATCTTGCTGCACTCGTACGGGCTCACCTCGTTCTCGGTGTCGCAGGCGTTCTTTTCCGGCGCGCTGCTCGCCGGAGGCTACAGCGTCCGCACGGTGGACAACTCGTGGACGCTCACTCCCGGCGCGGCGGCGCTCGATCAGAACGAGTTGGGCCTCGTCTGCGGGCTGCTCGGCGTCGCGCAGGTGAAGTCCGTCTCCACCAGCTACTTCACCTCGGGGACCTTCTACTCGGCCGGCGTCGCATCGCCGCCTTCCGGGTTGGGGGCCGGTGACATCACGCGGTTCTGGGCGGAAGTGATGAAGGCCGAGGGCTCGACCGCACCCTGAGCGCGCGGGTCGAGCGCCTCGCGCAGGCCGTCGCCGATCAGGTTGAAGGCGCTGACGGCGGCAAAGAGCAGGAGCCCGGGCGCGAGCACCAGCGGCCGCGCCGCGGGGTCGAGGATGTCCTGGAATCCGTCGGCCATGAGCAGGCCCCATGAAGCCGTGGGCTCCGGCGCGCCGAAACCGAGGAAGCTCAAGGCGCTCTCCAGCAGGATGGCCGAGGCCACCCCGAAGGTGACCGCCACCAGCGCCGGAGAGAGGCAGTTGGGGAGCACGTGCCGCAAGAGCGTGCGCAGGCCCGAGCTGCCCAGCGCCCTGCTCGCTTCCACGTAGGGAAGCTCGCGGACCCGCAGCGCCTCGGCGCGCACCAGGCGCGAGGTGTCCGCCCAGCGGGTGAGGCCGATGACGGCCATCGTGCTGAGCAGCGTGGTGCGCTCAAGGACGCCCTGCACGGCGAGCAGCAGGAGGAGCAGCGGGAAGCTGAGCAGCACCTCCGCGGCGCGGGAGATGAGCAGATCGGGCCAGCCGCGCAGGTAGCCCGCGACGACGCCCAGCAGCAGCCCGATGACGACCTGCACCAGGGCCGCCGCGACGCCGATGGCGAGCGAGACGCGCGCGCCGTGCGCCAGGCGGGCCAGGGTGTCGCGGCCGGCGTTGTCGGTCCCCAGCGGATGGTCCCGGGAGGGCGGCTCCGGGAACGCGCCCGTCACCGAGGCGAGCGGAGGGATCTCGTAGGGTCCGTGGCGGCAGGGCGGCCAGACCGCCCAGTCGGCCGGGCCGAGGCGGCCTGGATCGAACGAGCGCAGGTCGCGGTAGTCGACCAGGTTGGCGAAGAGGTAGAGCCGGCCTCCCAGCCGGAGCGCAATGGGGCGGCTGCTGGCGACGAAGTCCGCGAACACCGCCAGGAGCGCCAAGGCGGCCGCGAGCCCCAGCCCGAAGAGGTTCCGCTTCCTGCGCGCGAAGCGCGCCCAGGTCCGGCCGGTCACCGCGGCGCTCGCGCTTCCTCGAGCGAGATCCGGGGGTCCGCCGCCGCATACAACAGGTCGGAGATCAGGGTGCCCAGCGCGGTCGCGACGCCGCCCAAGGCCACCGCGCCCATCACGACCGGCACGTCGCGGCCGAGGACCGCCTCGAACGTGAGCTTGCCCATGCCCGGCAGGCCGAAGATGCGCTCGACGATCACGGCGCCCGAGGCGAGCGCCGGGAAGGTCAGCCCGAAGAGGGTGATCAGGCTCAAGAGTGAGTTGGGTAGCGCATGGCGGAGGATGACGGCCGCCTCGGAGAGCCCCTTGGCGCGCGCGGTGCGCACGTAATCCTGGCGCATCTGCTCGAGCATCGAGCTGCGCAAGAATCGCGAGATGACCGCGACCGAACCGTAGCTCAAGCAGACGAGCGGCAGCACGAGGTGCGCCAGGAGATCGGGCAGCGAGGTCGTCCCCTCCGAGTGGAGGCCCTGGATGGGGAAGCCGGCCGGCCACACGACCAGCACCAGCGCGACCCATTGCAGGGGGAGCGAATGGAGGAGGAACGCAAGCGTGGAAAGCGACCGGTCCAGCCACCCGCCCGGCCGCGCCGCCGAAACGATGCCGGCCGGGACCGCGAGGAGGTACCCGATCAGCAGCGACGGAATGGAGAGGAGCAGCGTCACCGGGAGCGCCTCGCCGAGCAGCGAGAGGACGGGGCGGCCGTCGCGAAACGAGGTTCCGAGATCCCCGCGGACGAGGTGCCAGAGCCAGCGCAGGTAGCCGGCAAGGATGGGCTCGTCGAGTCCCATCAGCCGCCGGTACTCGCGCAGCTGCTGGACGCTCGCGCTGCCGGCGCGCAAGCCGAGATCCCCCTGCAGCGCCACCGGGTCGCCTGGCGCGGCCCGGGCGACCACGAACGCGACCAGGGTGACTCCCAGGACGGTGGTGGTCATGGCGAGCACCCGCCTGGCGAGGAACCGCTTCACTTCCGGCTGAGCCAGACGTCTTGCAGGTCGTACCAGGCGACCGACGGGCGCAGCCCACGCACCCGCTCGCGGACGGCGTCGAGCGACGGCCGGCTGTAGAGGAAGACGTACGGCGCCTCGTCGTAGAGCAGGCGCCCCATCTTCCGGTACAGCTCGTTGCGGCGGGCGTCGTCGAGCGTCGCGCGCGCCTCTTCGATGAGCGCGTCGACCCGCGGGTCCTTGAAAGAGACCACGTTCGAGCCGTCCTTCATCTGCGAGGAATGCCAGATCTCGTACGGGTCCTGCGCCACGTCGCTGTTGCCCCAGCGCAGCGAGGTGGCGTCGAAGCGGTGCTCGCCGACGAGCTGGGTGAACAGCGCCCAGTCGACCTTGCGGATCTCCATCGCCACGCCGAGCTTCGCGAGCTCCTGCTGCAGGTAGGGCGCGAGCTTGGCGAGGAATACCGAGTCGGCGTTCATCAGGAAGGTGAAGCGGAACGGCACGCCGTCCTTGTCGCGGATGCCGTCGCCGTCGTGGTCCTGCCACCCGGCCTCGTCGAAGAGCTTCGCCGCGCGCGCCGGATCGTAGGGCCGCGGCGCCAGAGAGGGGTCGCAGGCGGAAGACTCGAGATAGAAGTGGCAGGTCGTCGGCCGATCGAGCCCGAAGAGGAACGTCTTGCGCACCGCCTCGGTGTCGATGGCGTAGTTGAGCGCCTGGCGGACGCGGGCGTCGGCGAAGAACCCCCGCTCCTCGTTCCAGCCGATCCAGTTGTAGTTCGGGTTGAAGAACCGGATGCGGCGCACCCTGCCCTTCAGGCCGGTGGCCTCCAGGTCGCGCAGCCATTGCTGCGCCTGCAGCCCGAGGTAGAGGTCGAATTCCCCCTGCTTGAGCAACTGGAACCCGACCGCGGGATCGGCGACGACCCGGTA
>DASQBG010000028.1:0-3310 GCA_035635335.1 Myxococcales bacterium
GTGCCGCCGGAGGCGGCTGTGAACACGCGCGCGTGGCAGGCGTCCAAGCAGCAAGGGAGGCCGCCATGAAGCGCATCCTGCTCGCGATGCTTCTTTCCGCCGCGCCTGCGTTCGCCCACGAGGACGAGGGCGATCACAACGACGATCGGTACGAGCACGAATCCAGGCGCGAGCACGACGGCCGCTCCCGTGGGCACGGGCAATACCGGGGGGATTACGGCGGCCAGGATGAGTACGGGTACCAGGACGATTTCTCGTCCTCCTGGGACGACTCGTGGCAGTCCGGGGACGACTCCTGGCAGTCGGACGACTCGTTCGCCGACCGCGGGCCGACGTTCGACGACTTCCGCAACGACTCGGAGCTCTCCTGGAACGGCGAGTGGATCCGGACGCCGGAGTACGGGACCGTCTGGCGGCCGCGGCGGGTGAACGACGACTGGCAGCCCTATGTCTACGGGCGCTGGGTCTGGACGCAGGCCGGCTGGGCCTGGGCCAGCGACGAGCCATTCGGTTGGGCCGTCTACCATTACGGCAGGTGGGCGTGGTCCCCCGCTTTCGGGTGGATGTGGGTGCCGGGCAGGATCTGGGCGCCGGCGTGGGTGAGCTGGCGCTGGAGCGATGGATACGCGGCTTGGTGTCCGCTGGGGCCGCGCCAGTGGGTGGCGCCGGCATCGCTCTGGGTGGTGGTGCCCACCAGGAGTTTCCTCGAGCCCGTGCGGCACCACGTCGTGCCGCGCCCGCAGCGGCCGGTCTTGCCCTTGCCGTCTCGCATGGGACCCCGTGCCGGTCCGGCCGTCGGGTTCGTCGAGCGGGCGACCGGGCGCTCGGTGCGTCCCCTGGCGATCAATGATGGCGCCACCCCGTCATCGGCGCGGGCTGTCGGCGGCTCGGTGATCTTCTACCGGCCGCGCACCGCGCCGATCGCGGCTCCCCCGCGCGACGGTTCCCCACGCTCGACGCCCGGTGGCGTATTTCAGGGTCCCCGCGTGACTCCGCCGCCTAGCGGGTATGGTGCGGCGCAGACCCCGGCCGCCCAGCGACCGCAAGGGATTTCCGGTTCGCCGGCGCAGCAGGCGCCGAGGGCGACACCCGGACCTGCGCCGAAGGCGGTGGCCCCTCGCCCGACGGTGCCCTCCGCGGAGCCGGCTCCGCGCGCCAGCGCCCCCAGGCCCTCATCCAATGCTGAACAGCTTCAGGCGAAAGAGCGGTGACTAGATTCGCCTTGGCATGACCCGGCAAAGGCTCCTTCTCGTGCTTCGCATCGCGGCGTGGACCGCGATAGGCGCCTGCGTGGTGGTCTTTGCGCGGAAGCTCGATTGGGACAAGGTGATCCGCGCCTTCCAGGGCGCGGATCTCAAGCTGGCGCTGCTCGCGTCGCTGATCGTGGTTCCCTGCAGCGCGCTTCAGGGGCTGCGCTGGTCCTCGCTGGTGAAGGGGATCCGGCGGGTGCCCAGGTCCATTCCGGTGGCGGCCCTGTACGTAGGGCAGGCCGCGAGCGCCTTCCTGCCGATGCGGGCCGGCGAGGCGGTGCGCACCGAGCTGCTGGCACGCGCTACCGGCATCGGCCGCGCCACCGCTCTCGGGACGGTGGCGCTCGATCACAGCGTCAACGGCGTGGTCATGTTCGCCTTCGCCGCGCTCCTTCCCGCGTTGCTCCCCGTCCCCCGCTGGGTCGCGGCTGCGGTGTGGGTGGGCATGGCCGGCGCCATCGGCCTGGCCCTGACGCTGCTCTGGCTGGCGAAGCATCCCGAGTCGGTCCCCAGCGGCCGCATCGCCCATGCGGTGGCCCACGCGCGCTCGGGACTGATGGGAGCAAGAAACCCGCGGGCGGTCGTCGAGGCCGCCACGTTCTCCGCGCTCGCCTGGTGCCTGGAGATCTGTACGACCCTGCTGGTGCTCTCGGCGTTCCACCTGCCGCACGATCTGCCGCACGCGATGGGGGTCATCTTCGGAGTGAACCTCGCGCTCGCGATCCCGTCTCCTCCCGCCGCGCTGGGGAATTTCGAGCTCGGCGCGGGGACGGCGCTGGTGGCGTTCGGCGGCGATGCCGGCGACGCGGCCGCCTTCGCCATCGGCCTGCACGCGGTGCAGCTCCTCCCCGCGCTGGTGATGGGGGGGCTGTTGCTGGGCACGTTCCGCAAGTCGGGGCCGGTGGCGCCGCCCGCCGGCGCTCAGGAGGCGTAGGTCTCGCCGAGCACGCGCAAGTAGTTGCCGCCGAGGATTCCGCGCAGCTCCGTCTCGCTGAAGCCGCGGCGGGCGAGGAGCTCGGTGAGCGCCGGGTACCGGGTGGCATCCCGGATCCCTTCGGCGCTGTACACCCAGCCGTCGAAGTCCGTGCCGATGCCGACGTGCTGCGCGCCGGCGACGCTGGCGCCGTGCACGATGGAGTCCGCCATCGCTTCGATGGAGTCGCCTCCCAGCAGGTCCTTCCAGGTGATCACCCCGATCAGACCGCCCGTGCGCGCGATCTCTCTCGCCTGCTCGTCCGAGAGATTGCGCTCGACCGGGGCGAAGCGGCGGAACCCGGTGTGCGTCGCGAGGACCGGCCGGGTGATGGTCCCGAGCACGTCGGCGAACGACCGATCGGAACAGTGGGACACGTCCACCAGGACTCCCAGCTCTTCGCAGCGGCGGACCAGGGCGCGGCCGAGCTGCGTCAGCCCGGGTTGCCCCCGCAAGAGCGAGAAGAAAGGCCCGCGCGGCAGCCTGGCTGGCTGCGCGATGCCGTTGTGCACGAAATGGGTGAGCGTGAGATATCGCAGCCCGCGGTCGGCGAGCCGCTCCAGCTTCTCCATCGACCGCTCGATGTGGTGGCCGCCTTCGGCGGCATGGATGACCGCCAGCTTTCCGGCCTGGAGAATCGGTCCGACCTCCCCCCTGCGGCGCGCGACCTGGGCCAGGGAAGGGTGACGCTCGCAGAGGCGCTCGAGCGCCGCGAAGCCGCCCAGCGCCGCCCGGAAGGGGCTGACCGGGATCACCGAGGGAGCGTAGACGCAATTCGTCAGCACCCGCAGGCCTCCCGCCCGCGCCCGCGGGAGATCGACTTGCTGGCGGAGCGGGTTCCAGCGCCGCGGCCCCTTGCGCTCGCGCCCCAGATCGCGCCGCAGGTAGAAGGCGTTCAACGCTGGATGCGCATGCAGATCGGCCACCGGCGCGCCGGCGTGGAGCGCCGCCGGATCGAGCATCAGTGCTGGGTGACGCGAACGGTGGTCTTCATCTGCTTGCCGGTGTCGAGGTCCCTCGCCGACATGGTCAGGATGCCCTCGATGTTCACGTCGAAGGTGATCTCGAGCCGCGCCTTTCCGGCCTT
>DASQBG010000029.1:0-22229 GCA_035635335.1 Myxococcales bacterium
CCGCCGCGCCTACGTCAAGGACATCTGGTTCGTCGATACGGACGGCGTCACTCCGGACGAGCTCGCGGACATCGACGGCGCGCTGGAGCTGCACCGCGGCGATCCGTTCGACGAGGACCAGTACGAGCGCTCGAAGGAGCAGCTGGTCGAGCAACTCAAGGCGCACGGATTCGCCGAGGCAAAGGTCACAGGCGCCGTACGCGTCGCGCCCGACGATGCGATTGCGTTCATCACCTACAAGCTCAACCCCGGAGCCCGGTACACTTTCGGGCGGGTGGTGGTAAGCGGGAACCGGGGCGTCGACGCGGAGGAGATCATCCGCGCGACCGGGATCCGCCGCGGCGACCGCTTCTCGCCGCGGGCTCTGCAGCTCGCGCAGCAGCGAGTCTACGGCCTGGGCGCGTTCGCGGGGGTGCGCGTCGCCCTCGAGCCGCTGGGGGACACCCCCGTGGCGGCGGTGCGGGTCACGGTGCGCGAGGCGCCGTTCCAGACCACCCGCGTGGGCGTGGGCGGCAAGATCGAGCAGTTCCGCTGGGAGGTGCCGCGCGTGCGCGCGGATTACACGCACCGGAACTTGTTCGGCGGGCTGCGGCGCCTCGAGCTGAGCACGACGGTGGGTTACGCATTCGTGCCGAGCCTGCCGGACGTGCTCAACAATCCGCCCAACGTCGTGACGCAGACGGGCCTGGTCAACCTGACGAGCGCCCAATTGGTGACGCCCAACGTGTTGTTCCCAGCCGTCGACTTCATCAGCCGCGTCGAGTTCGCACGAGAGCTGCAGCAGGGATTTGGCTACAACGAGGTCGCCGCGCGGTTCGGTCCGCAATACCGCATCGATCGCCACACCATCGCCGCTTCGCTGAACTTCGTGCATTACTTCAACGCCACGCTCAACGGGATCGATCTGACCCAGCTCCTGGCGTTTGGAGTGCCGAACGCCGGCTTCATCGGCCTCAGCAAGTGCGTTCCTTCCTGCACGCTGACCTACCCTGAGGTTCGCTACACCTACGATTCGCGCGACAACGTGCTCGAGCCGACGTCCGGGTTCTTCGGCACGCTCGCGCTGCAGCAGACGGTCAGGCCGGGCCAGTTCAGCTACTTCCGGATGGAGCCCGAGGTGCGGGGGTACCTTCCCGTGGCCCCGTGGCTGGTCCTCGCTCTCCGTGCACAGTACGGCGCGCTCATCCTCGAGGGTACCAACCAGGACGCGCAGCAGAGCCCGTTCACGCAGCGCTTCTTCGGCGGCGGGCAGAACTACCAGCGCGGATACCCGGCGTTCGGGCAGGGACCGAAGTTCGGAGGAACGCCCATCACGGGCCTCGGGCAACCGCTGGTGACTCCGTTCGGTCCCCTCCAGGAGTTCTGGTCGACCTACGCGGCGGTCGGTGGCAACGGCGCCGCGCTCCTTTCCGGCGAGCTGCGGTTCCGCACCGACTTCCTTTTGCGGCACAGCGGGATCGTGCTGTTCACCGACGCCAGCCGCATCACTGCCAACCCGAGCCTTCCTTGGGAGGGGCGGCTGGAAGTCGCGCCGGGAATCGGGCTCCGCTACATCACGCCGTTCGGACCCATCCGGTTCGACATTGCCTATCTCTTGAACCCGGCGACCGTCGTGGCACCGGGAGGCACGGTTGCCATCCCCAACACGCAGCCGCCGATCCAGGTTTCCGTCGCCCCCACGCCGATCGGCCCCGACTGCGTCCAGTCGACGCACGCGTGCATCTCCCTGCGTCGCTGGGCGTATCACATCACACTCGGGGAGGCCTTTTGACACCGAGTTCACGAGACACTGCCGCCGTGCTGCACCACGGCTAAAATTGCAAGCGCGTGAGCGAACCCCACCCGCCCGAGACGACGCCTGCCTACCTGCCCCGGCCGGGGCCGCCCGGCCGCCGCCGCGGGCGCCGGGTGTTGCGCTGGGCCGGGCTGGCCGCCGCCGTGCTGATCGCGCTCGTGCTGCTGGCGATCGTCGGGGCGCTCGTCTGGCTGCACACCCGGACCGGCGCGCAGAAGCTGGCGGGCGTCGTCACCGAGGAGGCGCGCAAGGCGATCCGCGGGCGGCTTACGGTCCGCGACATCCAGGTTCGCGGCTTCTTGACCATCTGCGCGGACGGCGTCGATCTGCGCGACCCGGACGGGAACCCCGCGCTCGCGGCCGACCGCATTTGCCTGCACGTGAACCCCGTTGCGTTGCGGACCAACAAGGTTCTGCTCAGCGACGTGCAGCTCATCCGGCCGCGCATCGACATCGCGGCGGTGGAAGATCCGGACGGCAAGCCGGCCACGACGCTGAGCCGTGCGCTCGAGCCGCGCAATCCTCCGACCGAGGTGCAGCCCCAGAGCGGTCCGTTCAAGTGGGTCATCGAAGTCGCGCGCCTGCACGTCGAGAACGGGAGCATCGCGCTGCGGCCGGCCCCGGGTGCTCCCGCGCGCTTCGGGCTGGAGGGCGCCGCGATCGACGCGCCCCACGCGCGATATGCGGCCGACGGCGCCGATGCGAGGCTCACCTTCCAGGCCCAGCTGACCGCGCCGGGAACGGACCCGGTCTCGCTGGACGTCGATGCCCGGCTCACCGGTTCGGCGAAGACGGGCAGCGCCGAGGTGCGCGAGGTGCGCGTCGCGCTGGGGGAGAGCGGGTTCTCCGGACTGGGACGGTACGACCTCGCGGCGCGCACCGGCGAGCTGCACCTGCGAGATCTCCGCGTGGCGCCGCGAGACCTCGCGGTCCTGCTCGGCGGCAAGCCCTCGCCGCTGTCGAGCGAGGTGCGGGGCGAGGCCGATGCACAGGTACGAGGCAACTCGGTCACGTTGGCGGTGCGGCTCGACGCCGGAGGCGGCCGGGTCCAGCTCGACGCGGACCTCACGCTGGGCACGCCTCTCCGCTGGCAGGTGGCGCTTGCCTTGGACGGCGTCGATCCGGCGCGGGTGGTGGCAGCCGGCCCCGCGGGGGAGGTGAGCGGGCGTATCGAGGCGCGCGGACGCGGCGTGCCGCAGCTCGACGCGTACGGGGTCCGCGGCGATCTGGCCCTGCGCGGCCACGTCGGTCCGGCGCGCATCGATCGCGTGGGCGAGGTGCGCGTCGACGTCCAGGCGGACATCCAGGGTCGCGAGGCGCTGGTGCGCGCCTTCACCGCCTCCGCGTTCGGCCTTCAGATTTCGGCGCACGGGACCGCCTCGTTCGACGCGGTCGCCCTCGACCTCGACGTGAACGCCCCGGACCTGCGGGTCGTGGGCCGCGCCGCCGGCGTGTTGCAGAAGAAGCCTCCCCTGCCGCTCTCCGGCTCCGCGCACCTCGCCGCGCATCTCACCGGTTCCCCGCGCGCGCCCGATGCGCAGGTCCACCTGCGCGTTCCCGAGGTGCGGCTGGACGGCCAGTTTGCGGCGAGGACGTTGGCGCTCGACGGGACCCTGCACGGGAAGCTCGCCGCTCCGGACGGCAACCTGCGGCTGACCGCCGCCTCCCTCGCCGCAGGCCAGATCGCCCTCCAATCGCCGCGCATCGACGCGACGTTGCAGTGGCCCTGGGCCAGGTTGCGCATCGACTCGGCGGTCGTGCAGGGCCGCGTGCTTCTGGCCGGCGACGCGCGCATCGACGACGACCGCGACGGGCTTCGGCTCGCCAACTTCACGGTCGCGTGGCCCGGCAACGAGCTGCGCCTGGCGCACGACACGCGGATCCATTTCCGCAAGGGCGCGACCATCGTCGAGCCCATCGACCTGGTGGGCGACCACGGATCGCTGCGCCTCTCCGCGCAGCTCACGCCGGTCCGGATCGACGCCGCCGCGGTGGTGAAGGACTTCGATCTGGCGCGCCTGCCCACCTTCGCCTTGCCCCCGGACCTGGGGCTGCACGGCCTGCTGAACGGGAACCTGGTGGTCGACGGGCCCAAGTCGCGGCCCGAGCTGGACCTGGAAGCGGACCTGCGCGGCGGGGGGGTGCGGAATACCGCGGACATGCCGATCGACGCGCATGCGCGCGCCCACCTTCACGGCGGCCGCTTGCGCGCGGAAGGCTTCGTGCAGGCTCAGCGTGGGGGGCCGGAGCTGCGCTTCGACGCGGACGCGCCGGTGCAGGGGCTGTCCGACCTGCCGCCCACCACGCCGGTGCGCGCCGACGTGCAATTGCGAGGCGCCGACCTCGCCCGGATCGCCGAGCGCCTGCACCTGGAGCGCTGGCGAAGCCAGCAGATCCAGGGCGCAGTCGATGCCCGCCTGCTGGCGAGCGGAACGCTGGGGTCGCCCCGCGCCACGTTGTCGGTGGAGGCTCGGGGTGTCGGGACCGCGCGCGTGCGGGAGGTGGACGCGAAGGCAGGCGTGGTGCTCGACAAGGGTCGCGCAGCGCTGGACGGCGGGGTCAACGTCGCCGGCGAGCCGGCCGTGAGCCTCTCCGGGCAGACCGCGTTCGACCTCTCCCGCGCGCTGCGGGACCACTCGTACATCGCCGGTGCGCTGCGGCGGCCCGTGCAGGTGGACCTGGCGGTGGCGCAGCTGCCGCTCGAGCGCCTCGCCCGCGCCGGAGCGTTGCCCGAGAATGCCAAGGGCGAAGTGAGCCTCTCCCTTCATCTCACCGGGACGGCGCTGGCGCCGCAGCTCGCAGTTTCCGCCCGCGGCGAGGGCATCACCTCGGGCAAGCTGCGCGGGCTCTCCTTCCAGACCCAGCTCGCCTTGGACCAGGGCGTGAAGCTCTCGTTCGGCGCGCAGTCGAACGGCGAGCCCATCGGCCAGCTCGAGGCGAGCGCAGCGCTGTCCGGCGCGGAGCTAATCGAGCTGGCGCAGGCGAAGGTCGACCCGGCTGCGCTCGATCCGCTGCTCGGGCGTCCCGTCGCGTTGACGCTCGACGTTCCCGGGCTGCTGGTGGGCCGGGTGGCGAATCTGGCCGGCCAGGAGCGCGGCCCCGCCGAAGGACGGCTGCAAGGGCGCCTGGTCTTGAGCGGCACCGCCGCCTCGCCGCGTCTTTCGGGCCAGTTCCAGCTGCGCGACGTCGCGCGCCAGAGCAAGCGCCTAGGCAACGCGGACCTCTACGTGGAGGCGACGAACGAGGGCGCCTTGTTGCACGTGGGCTTGAACCCTCCCGGGGGCGGCAGCTTCCTCGGGCACGCGAACCTGAAGGCGGACCTGGGGGGGCGCACGCTGCTGCGCAGGGGAGCGGCATCCGTCCTCGACGGCGAGCTGAGCGGGCAGGTCGATGCGCGCCACCTGGACCTGGCGTTCCTCTCCGGAATCGCGCCGCGGCTGCGCGGAGCGGGCGGCACGCTGGATGCGCAGGTGAAGGTGAGCGGACTTCTGGGAAAGCCGAAGCCGGAGGGCAATGCCCGCCTCCGCGGTGGACAGTTCGACGTGGTGGGGCAGGGCGTGTTCCAGGGCGTCGCGTTGGATGCGACCTTCTCGCCCAAGGAGGTGGTGGTCGAGCGGATCAGCGGCTCGATGAGCGGCGGGACGTTCTCGGCGGTGCTGGTCGGCTCGCAGCGCGCCGGCGCGACGGCCGAGGGGCCAGCCGCCATCGATTTCACAGGCGAGGTGCACCTGGGCGATGACGAGTCGGTGAAGGGACGCACCGTCGACGGCAAGCCGGTGCAGAAGGCGCCGGTGCCGCTCCGGCAGGCCGGCGAGGAGCGCGCGACCATCCAGGGCGAGCTCGATATCTTTGGCGACTTCACCGACGGCGTGCTCACCTTGAACGCCAAGGTCCCTGACGCGACGATCCGGGTCCTGCAACTCTCGAGCAAGAAGCTCCCCGACCTGGATCCCCATCCGGACGTGCTCCTCGTGCACCCGGGCGAGAGGGCGCACCCGCCTGGCAAGGAGCCCGACGAAGTGCAGCGCGAGATCGAGGCGCGCAGGACCGCGACCTTCCGCCTGCACGGGAAGCTGGACATCGAGCACCTCTACGTGGTCGCCGAGGACTTCGAGTTCCCGGTCGAGAGCCACCTCACCTTGGAGTACGACGCGCAGCATCCCGACAGGCCCACCGCCGACGGCACCATCCTGGTACGGCAGGGGTCGTTCAGCGCGCTGGGGCGCAGGTTCACCATCGACAATGCGAAGATCACCGAGACCGGCGGCGATGTTACCGACCCGGAGCTGGACATCCGGGCCAAATTCGAGAGCGCGAGAGCAACCGTCGACATCGTCATCTCCGGCACCGCCAAGAATCCGCAGATCGATCTCACCTCGAATCCACCGATGGATCAGGACGCGATCGCGTTCTTCCTTGCCACCGGACGAGTCGAGGGCCGCGCTACGCAGACCGGAGGAGGCGTCGACCTCTCCGGCGCCGCCAGCAGCGTGCTGGGTAGCCTCCTCTTCGGCCAGTTGCGCAAGACGCTCGCCAGCGTGCTGCCGGTCGACGTGCTCACCATCGAGACGCAGGGCACGGGAGTGGCGCAAGCCAGCGTGGGCAAGTACATCGGCGACCGCATCTTCGTCGGGTACCGGCAGCGGCTGACGTCGGCGCCCTACTACGAGAACACGGTGGAGGGCCGGGTGGAGTATGAAATCAGCAAATCGGTCTCCGCCGAGGCAACCGTAGGCGATCTGGCGAGCGAGATTTCGATCCTGTACACCCACGACTTCTGAAGCGGGCCGCCTTACCTGTGCTTGACGCGGATCGTCCAGCCGAGCTGCACCAGGCCCTTCAGGACGCGCGGCACGCGCCGGAGCAGCTGGATCGACGGAGGTCGCCTCTCCCGCAGCGCGATGGGGATCTCGCGCACGTGCCGCCCGGTGCGCTGGGCCCGGATGACCAGCTCGCTGGCGAAGAGGTCCCGCTCGACCGTGCAGGCCCGGACCACCGGCTCGAGCCGGGCGCGGACGAACGCCTTGAGGCCGTGCGTGTCGGTGCCGCGGAAACCGGTGATGAGGCGCAGGAGGACGGTGATGGTGCGCGTCGCCGCGCGGCGGACCCAGGGCCGCCCGTCGTCGGCGCCGCGCATCGCCTTGGAGCCGACGACGAGATCCGCGCCTTCGGCGATGAGCGGGAGCGCGCGCTGGTAGAAGCCCACGTCACAGAGGTCGATCTCGTCACAGATGATCACCCGCCCGCGCGCCTCGAGGATGCCCCGCTTCAGGGCCCGCCCGTAGTCGGGCCGCTCCTCGTGGAACCAGCGCACCCGCGGATCCGCCTGCGCGATCTCGCGCAGTGCCTCCTGCGTGCCGTCGCGCGAGCCGTTCTCGGCCAGGACGATCTCGTAGTCCCAGCCCAGGGCATCCAGCCTGCGGCGGAGATCGCGGATCGCCTCGCGCACGATGCCCGCCTCGTTGTAGACGGGGATCACGACCGAGATCTCCGGAGCGCTCATGCCGCGAGCGCCCGCGCCGCGTCGCGGCCGGAGAGGATCGCGTCCTCCATCGAGCTGTATTCCCAGTTCCCGTACCGCCCGGCGACGTGCACGCCGTGGCGGCGCAGGTGCGCGATCACCTGGGCGCGCGCGGCCGCGTGGTCGTGGTCGAAGAGCACGTACGCGACCGGGATGGTCCGCCAGCGCACGAGCCGCACGCGGGCGCGGTCGAGGAGCCCCAGCTCGTGCAGCGAGGCGACCGCGTGGGCGGCCAGCGGTGCCGGGTCGATCGGCCCGCCGTGCGAGAACTCCACGGCGAAGCTGCGCGCTCCTTCCGGCGCGAGGCCCGGGTTCACCTCCGACGGCGAGCCCACGCGGTAGAAGCGGAAGCGGTCCTCCGGGAAGTATGCCCAGTGGAAGCGCTTCCCTCCCACCTCGTCCGCGCCGATCTCCACCACGGTCACGCTCACCGAGCGGAGCTTGCGCGCGGCCTCGATCACGTCGGGCGGGCCGTCCAGTAGCCGCGCCACCGACGAGAGCGGCAGGGTGAACACCAGCTGCCCGTACGGGATCTCTTCGCCCGAAGCGAGCCGCACGCGCCGGCCGGCAAGGTCCAGCGCGGCGATGCGCGCGCCCAGCCGCACCTCGCCGGTCGTGAGATCTGCGGCGATCCCGCGCGGCAGCGCCTCGATCCCGCCTTCCCGCGGATACCAGAAGGTCGCGTTGTAGCCGGCGCCGCCCGGCGCGATGCCGAGCGCGCCCCGCACCACTTCCTCCAGCGTCGGCCGGGGGATGAAGCGGCCGCCCCATTCGGGCGACAGCTCCTCGCAGGGCACGGTGAACAGCTTGCGGTTGTAGGGCAGCATGAAGTGGCGCGCGAACCCGTCGCCCAGGTGCCGCTGGATGAACTCGGCCGCGTCGCGCAGCGGCCGCTCGCGCAGCGCGCGTCCCGGCTCGCCCGCCGTCGCTTGCACGAATCCGATCAGGCAGTCCGCCACCGTGCGAGCAGGGAGTCCGTGCAGGTTGTGCTGGTAGGGAAATTCCGTCCACGCGCCTTCACTGTGGACCAGCGCGCGCCGCTCGACCGCGAGCAGGTTGCCGCGCAGCCAACGCTCCTCGACGAGCGCGCGGATTTCCGCGTCGCGCGCGTGGAGCCAATGCCCGGTGAAATCGAAGGAGAAGCCCTGCACCATTTCCGTGCGGGCGAGGCCTCCGACCCGGTCCTCCGCCTCGAGCAGCGTGAAGCCCGAGCCGAGCTCACGCGCACACGAGAGCCCGGCGAGACCGCCGCCGGCGATCACGGTGTGGGAGGGCGGCACAGCGGCACCCATCTTCCCCGCCACCCCGTGGGCTGTCCATTCGAAAATGTCCCGAATTTCCGGAGATCGACGCCGCGCCGTTTCGTTGCTGCACGCTGCGGCGGTCTGTTACCGTCGAGCTCTTCCCATGAGCGAGCCGCTGCAGGGTCTTCTGCATCTCGTGCGCCGCCACCCGGCGGGCACGGTGCCGTTTCGCGAAGGGGATCCGGGCGGGAAGATGTTCCTCAAGCAGCGATTCGAGTAGGCCTGAGGAGCGACGGACGGCGATGCGGATCCAGTGCCCCAACTGCCCCGCGGCGTACGAGCTGGACGACGGCCGCGTCCCCCCGGCGGGCCTCTCCATCAAGTGCCCGAAGTGCAAGACGCCGTTCACCGTGCACCGCTCCCAGCCGGGCGACGGCAAGGCGGCGGGACAAAAGGTACCCCTGCCCGGGACGGGAGCGGCGCCCGCAGCAAAGACGCCGGGTGCGCGCGCCGGCGGCACGGGGAAGCAGCCCGGAGCCAAGGGCGCGGTGCCGTTGCCCGGAACCCAGGTGTTCGCCTCCGCGCCTGCTCGGGGTGCCGTGCCCTTGCCGGGCCACGGCCATGCGCTGGCGCCGCCTCCGCCGCAGGGCCCGGATCCGTTCGCCGCGCCGGACATGGGCGCCGTTCCCTTGCCTGGCCTCGACGACGAGATGCCTGCGCCTTCCGCGGGCGCGGGGATGGATTTCCCGCCGGCGGGGAAGCCCGATCTGGACGCGGCGTTCGCGCCCGCTCCTCCCGACTCGCGAGGCTCGCTCGACGACGCCTTCCCGATCCCCGACGAGACCGCGCTGACGCCGAAGAAGGCGTTGGAGGAGACGGACCTCGCTCCCAAGCAGTCCGCCGGGCCCGGCGACCTGCCGCCCCCATCGGCCGAGGACGACGCGCCGAGCTTCGACTTCGTCGATCCCGGGCCCGCCAAGCGGCCGCCGCCTCCCGCCGCGCCGGCTTCCGATTCACCCGAGATGCTCGACTTCGTGGACGAGCAGCCCCGGCAGTCGCCTTCGACGGGTCGCGCCCCGCCTCCGATGATCGCGCCGGCTTCCACGCAAGCCGAGAAGAAAAAGAAGCACCGGGCGCCGCGCGGACCGTCCACGTTGTTCAGGACGCGCAACCTGGTGGTCCTGGTGCTGCTCGCGGCCGTGGGCGGCGTGGTGGCCATGGGCGTGCGCGCCCGCGGAACTCCGGCCGGCCTGTTCTGGCGCAACAACCTGATCGCCGTCTCGCGGGGCAAGCCGAGCGCCGCCACCCTGGCGGTGGTCGCCGCGGGGCAGGCGAAGCTCGCGCAGGGGACTTTCTCCTCCGCGCGCGAGGCGCTCGGCGCAGCCGCGCAGCTCCTCGGCTCGGCCCCGAACGACGATGACGCCAAGTCGTTCTTCGTCCTCTGCGCGGCCGAGCTGAAGATCTGGTACGGGCAGGGCGGCGGCGACTGGGACCAGGCGAGGCGCGTGGTGGAGAAGATCAAGGGCAACACCGGGCCGCAGAACCGCGCGCGCGGCGCGTTCGCCCTCGCCCTCGGAGACATGGGGAAGGCGCGGCAGCTTCTCTCGTCCCTGGCCGAGAACGACCTCGAGTCGGCGTGGCTCTTCTCGCAGGCACTGATGCGCACGGCCGATGCGCAGCGGGCCGCGCAGGTGCTGGACCGCGCGCTCAAGGGGGAGAATGCCGCCTCGCCCAAGCTGCTCATCGCGCGCGGGATCGCCGCCAAGGCGCAGGGCGCGCTGCCCGAGGCGAGCGGGTTCTTCGAGAAGGCGCTCGCCGCGCACCCGGAACACGGCCGCGCGCTGGTCGAGCTGGCCGACGTCAAGCTCCTGCAGAACGACACGCAGCAAGCGGCCCAGCTGCTCGACAAAGCGCTGGCGCAGGACACGCGCAAGACGCTCGATGGCTCGGAAGAGGCGCGCGGCGCGATGCTGCGGGGCAAGCTGCTGGTCGCGCAGCACCACGGCAAGGAGGCGGAGGCGGCGTTCGAGCGGGCGGTGCAGCTCGATCCCAACTCGGCCGAGGTGCACGCCGCGTACGGCGCTTTCCGCCTGCACCGGCGGGAGTACGAGAAAGCGCAGAAGCAGCTCGACGCGGCCCTCGCCATCGACCGGGGCGACGCGCGCGTGCTCGCCGAGGCCGCGCGCGCGTACCTGGGGACCAACCGGCTGCTCGAGGCGGACAAGCGGATCCAGGACGCGCTGGCCAAGGCCGCGAGCGATCCGTGGGTCCTCTACGCGCAGGGCAGGGTGGCGGAAGGCATCGGCAAGCAGGAGGACGCCTACAAGGCGTACGAAAAGGCGCTGCAGAAGAAGCCCGACCTGGCCGAGGCGCTCCTCGCGCAGGGGTCGATCTGGTTCTCGCGCGGCGACAAGCAGAAGGCGCGAGAGAGGCTCGAGGCGGTGCTGAAGACGCCCTCGCGGACCGCGCGGGAGGAGGAGGCCGCCGGCGACCTGGCCCTCGACCTCGAGGACGGGAAGACCGGCAAGGAGTGCTACCAGCGCGCGCTGCAGCTCGACCCGGAGGACCCGCAGGCGCACTCGGGTCTGGGGCGCGCGCTCGCCGCCCTGGGCGACTTGCCGGCTGCGCGGGCCGAGTTGGAAGCCGCGCTGCGGCAGGTCGATACCGACCCGGTGCTCCACTACGAGTACGGCTCGCTCCTGCGCCGAATCGGGGATTCGCAAGGGGCGCTCTCGGCGGTGCAGCGCGCGGTGCAGCTCGATTCGAAGGACCACCGCTTCCGCTCCCGCCTGGGCGCGCTCCTGGTCGAGCGCCGCGAATACGAGAGGGCGGAGACCGAGCTTCGCCAGGCGCGCCTCGGGAGCGACCGCTACGGCGAGACCTGGTTCAACCTGGCGCGCGCGCTGGCGGGGCAGGGGAAGCTCGGCGAGGCCATCGACACCATGCGGCGGGCCGTCGAGCTGGAGCCCGTCAACCCCGAATACCTCTACTTCCAGGGGTTGATCTACGAGCAGGGGCAGCAAGTGCAGGACGCGGTGGAGAGCTTCCAGAAGTCCATCGTGAAGAATCCCCGCAATGCCGATGCCTACGAGCATCTCGGGCAGAACCTCAACGTGCAGAACCGGTTCCTGGAGGCGGTGACCGCATTCAAGAAGGCCGCCGAGGTCGACCCGTCGCGCGCGCGGCTCTGGGCGCAGATCGCCGACTCGCAGCAGCAGGCGGGCAACCTGGACGGCGCCATCGCAAGCTACCAGAAGTCGCTCGCGCAGGACCCGAACCAGCCCGGCGTCTGGAGCCGGCTCGGCATCGCGTTCAAGGACCGCGGCTGTACCGGGTGCAAGAACCGCGCAATCGAGGCGCTGAAGCGCGCCGAGTCCGTCGACCCGAAGGACTGGGTCGCGCACCACGAGCTGGGATACCTGTACAAGGACGACGGACGCAGGGCGGAGGCGATCGCGCAGTTCCGCAAGTACCTCAACCTGCGCCCCGACGCGGGCGACGTCGAGACGGTGAAGGACGACATCTACTACCTGCAGGAAGAGAGCCGGCGCGCGCCTTGATCTTCAGCGTCTCGGTCGACCTGGATGGACTGGGCTGCTACGCAGCCATCCACGGGCTCGACGCCGGGGCGCTCTCCGAGCGGGAGCTGCAGGCGGTGCCGGTCGCCGCGGTGTCCCGGCTGTGCGAGCTGTTCTCGGCGCTGCGGCTGCGCGCGACGTTCTTCGCCATCGGCGGCGAGCTGGGCATCCCCGGCAGCGGGCGCGCCTTGCGCGCGGCGGCGGACGCGGGCCACGAGGTGGGCTCGCACTCGCACGCGCACGACTACGCCCTCTCGCGACAACCCGCGGCCGGGATCGATGCCGACCTGGAACGGGCCGAACGCGCGATCCTCGACGCCGTCGGCAAGGCGCCGCGCGGGTTCCGCGCGCCCGGATACACTCTCTCCCCCGCGCTGCTGGAGGGGGTGCGCGCGCGCGGATACCTCTACGACAGCTCGCTCTTGCCCTCGCCGCCCTACTACGCGGCGAAGGCCGCGGCCATCGCGCTGCACGCGTTTCGCGGCCGGCGCAGCCGCAGCATCCTGGGAGGCGTCGGACAGCTTTTCTCGCCCCGGGGCCCCCACTGGCGCGGCGGAGTGCGCGAGCTGCCCGTCGCCACGCTCCCGGTCCTGCGCACGCCAGTGATCGGCACCGTGGTGCTCGCCGCGGGCGAGCGCATCGCCAACGCGCTCGCGCGGGCGGGCGGCGCCGGCGGCCACTTGAACCTGGAATTGCACGGGATCGACGCGCTCGATGCTTCGGATGCCGGCGCCGAGCTCGCCGCGCACCAGCCGGGGCTGCGTCTCGCCGCCGCGGAAAAACTGCGCCGCCTCCGCGCTCTGCTGGACTCGCTCCGTGCGCGCGCCGAATCGCTGACCCTGGAACAGTCCGCTCTCCGCCTCCTGCCGCGGGCCGGAAGCCGCGCGGCGCGCGCCGCGGGTTGACCGGCCCGGGGGTCGGGACTACACCCGACCCTCCATGGCCTTGCGCGCTCCCGTCGAGAGCCAGTCCACCGCGCTGGTCCGCTTCGACGCCGATCGGCCCAAGGGCCTGCTCGGCCGGCTGCGCGGGGCGATGGAGAAGTGGACCCTCCAGCAGGGCGGCAAGGATCTCGAGGCGCGGTTGGCGCGACTGGTCGCGCCGCAGAACGAGTACGGCGTGGATCCGTTCGGCCTCGACCTGGAGTTCGCCAAGGCGGCGCTCGCGCCGGCGCTCTGGCTCTACAAGAACTGGTTCCGCGTCGAGACGCACGGAGTCGAGCAGATCCCCGCCGGCCGCGCGCTGATCATCGCCAACCACTCGGGGCAGCTCCCCTTCGACGCGCTGATGATCGGCATCGCCATGTTGCTCCAGGCGGAGCCGCCGCGCATCTGCCGGGCGATGGTGGAGCGGTGGGCGCCCACCCTGCCGTTCGTGGCGCCGTTCTTCGCGCGCATCGGGCAGGTGGTGGGGACCCCGGAGAACGCGCGCCGGCTGCTCGCCGCGGGCGAGACGTTGATGGTCTTTCCGGAGGGAACTCGCGGGCTGAACAAGACGTTCGAGAAGAAATACCAGCTGCAGGATTTCGGGCTCGGGTTCATGCGCCTCGCCCTGGAGACGCAGGCGCCGATCGTTCCGGTCGCCGTGGTCGGCGCCGAGGAGCAGGCCCCCGCGCTGTGGGACTTCAAGGCGGCGGCGAAGATCCTCGGCTTCCCCTCTCTCCCGGTCACGCCGACGGTGCTGCCGATTCCGCTCCCGGTGAAGTACCACCTCCACTTCGGCGCGCCCATGCGGTTCAGCGGCGGCGCCGATGACGAGGACGCCGAGCTGGAGCGCAAGGTGAAGGAAGTGAAGGCGCGCGTCCAGGCGATGCTGAACCGCGGGGTGCAGCAGCGGAAGGGAATCTTCTTCTGAATGGCGCGCGACACCGTCCTCATCACCGGCATCAGCGGCAACCTGGGGCGGACGCTCGCGCGGACGCTGCACCGCACCGAGAAGGTGGCGGGCCTGGACCGCCGGCCGTTCGTGGGCAAGCCCAAGGACCTCGAGCTGCACCAGCTCGACATCCGCAAGAAGAAGGTCGAGGACGTGTTCCGCCGGGGCGAGATCAGGGCCCTGCTCCACATGGCGATCATGCACGACCCGCGGCTGCCCCAGAGCGAGCACCACAGCTTCAACGTCCTGGGCACCAAGGCGGTGCTGGAGTTCGCCGCCAAGTACGGCGTCGAGAAGGTGGTGGTGCTCAGCTCGACCAACGTCTACGGGCCGCGGCCCGACAACGACAACTTCCTCACCGAGGACTCGCCCCTGCTCGGCTCGCAGAATTTCCCCGCCATCCGCGACCTGATCGAGGTCGACATGTACGTGCAGCAGTACATGTGGAAGCACCCGGAGGTGGAGACGGTGATCCTCCGGCCCGTGCACATCGTCGGTCCCCACGTGCGCAACGCCCCGTCCAACTACCTGCGCCTCAAGCATCCCTGGGTGCTGGCGGGGTTCGATCCGATGGTGCAGCTCATCCACGAGGAAGACGTCGCCCGCGCAATGCAGCTGTCGCTCAAGCCCGGCGCGCGCGGCGTGTACAACGTCGTCGGCCCCGGCGAGGTGCCGCTCGGGACCGTGCTGCGCGAGCTGGGGCGGCAGCCCATCCCGGTGCCGCACCTCCTGGCGCGCCCGCTTCTCGACCGCCTCTGGACGTACCGCATCACAGGCTTCCCGCCGCCCGAGCTGGACCATTTGCAGTTCCTCTGCACGGTGGACGGATCGAAGGCCGAGAAGGACCTCGGCTACCGGCCCTCCTTCACGCTGCGTGAAACGATCCGCAGCGTCCTGGGCGAGGCGCCGGCGCGCGCCAATCTCTCGGTGGTGATCTGATCGTCCGCCCGCCCCGCGCGGGGTTATCCTCCCTGGATGCCCGATCAGCTGCTCGTCTTCGCCGCCCCGGAGACGGATGCCCGCATCGCCGTCTGCGTGGTGCCGAAGCTGGCGCGGGAGGCTGCCGGGCGCCATGCGCTCGCCCCGGGCAGCGCCTCCGCGCTGGCCCAGGCGCTCGCCGGAACGGTGCTGCTCGCCGCCTCGGACCGCAGGCCGCCGCAGGCGCGGGTGGACGTGCAGCTCGAGTGCGGCGGGCCGCTCAAGGGCCTGCTCACCGACGCCGACGCGTCCGGCGCCGTGCGCGGGCTGGTGCGCGTCAACGGGCTGGATCGCAACGGCGCGCGCGCGGCTGCTGCCGGCGAAGCGGGTCCCGGCGAACCGTTGCGGCGCTTCGATCCGCGCCCTGTGTTCGCCAGCGGGCTCGACGAGCGCGCCGGGGTGCTCTCGATCGTCCGCGCCGAGCCGGGATCGGACGAGCTGCACCGGGCCGCGTTTCCTTTCGCGGGCGCGGACCTCGGCGCGGCGCTGACGCTCTTCCTGCGCAACGACCGGGCGCGCGGCGGGGAGATGGCGCTGGAGGTGCTCTTCCGCCCCGGCGAGCCGCTGGCGGCCGTGGCGGGCGCGCTGCTGTGGGCGCAGGGCGAGGAGGGGGCGGACGAGCTCAGCGCGCTGGGCAAGCCGCTCCGCCAGCGGGTCCTGCACCAGTCGATGCTGCGGGTGGACTTGGGAGACGGGAGCGGCGACGCGAGCGCGCTCGCGGAGGAGCTGGCTCGCGCGCTGCGCCTGGGTCCGCTGCAGCTCGAAGGAGAGGTGAAGCCCCGCTTCGCCTGCCGCTGCTCGCGGGACCGCGTGGTGCGCGCCCTCGCCACCCTGGGCCGGGACGAGTTGCGCGACATGGCGGCGCGCGACCACGGCGCGGAGGCAAGCTGCGACTTCTGCGGCGCCCGGTACGGCATCTCCGCCGCCGAGCTGCTCCAACTCGCCGGCGACGAGCCGTTACTTGCGTAACGGGAGAGTCCGCTAAAGTCGACCGCTCTGCCGAGCGGGCGGTCAGTCGCGGCTGAGCCAGCTCTTCAGCCTCTGCACCGCGTGGTGGAAGTTCACCTTGGCGTTGACCTCGGTGATGCCGAGCGCCGCGGCGATCTCGGCGAAGGGCAGGTCGCCGTCGATGCGCAGCAGCAGCACCTCGCGCTGGCGCCGCGGCAGGCGCGCGATCGCCTCGCGCAGGACGCGCAGGCGGTCCGCGCGCTCGAGCCGCTGGTGCGCGTCGGCCTCGCCCGGCGGCGCCTCGCGCTCGTGCGCCTCCTCGCTCCGATCGAACCGGGCCATGTCCCGCAGGTGGTTCTTCGCCAGGTTCACCACGATGCGGAACAGCCAGGACTTGAACGATCCTCCGCGCCATCCACCGGCGCGGCCGGCCGCGTTGATGAAGGCGCGCTGCGCGAGGTCCTCCGCGTCGTCCAGGTCGTGGGCGAAGCGGCGCGCGATGGCCAGCACCGGCGACTGGTAGCGGCGGACCAGCGCCTCGAACGCCCGCGAGTCTCCCGCGCGGAACGCGGTCAGCAGATCGGCGTCCGAAGGGGAGCGCTCGTCCGGCATCGGGAGGGGGACAGCTGTAGCAATTGACGGGAGGGGCCGCCAGACTCTAGATCGCGTCGCGCCGCCGGCGGCGCGGCAAGGAGACGAAGGCGTGCTCGATCTGCGCTGGGTGGTGGCGAACCTCGACGAGGCCAAGCGGCGGCTTTCGACGCGCAGCGCGGCCGCCGCGGAGGCGCTCGCGCCCATCGAGCAGCTCGCCTCCGAGCGGAAGGCGCTCATCCAGGCGACCGAGACGCGGCGCGCGGAGCAGAAGAAGGCCAGCGAGCAGATGCGGACGCTGCGCGGCGAGGAGCAGGCGCGCCTGCGCGCGGAGCTCAAGGCCCTCTCCGACGAGGTGAAGGAGAAGGAGGCGCGGCTCAAGGAGGTCGAGGAGCAGATCGAGGCGGCCCTGCTCGCGGTCCCCAACCTGCCGCACGAGTCCGTGCCGGTAGGGAAGGACCCCGAGGACAACGTGGTGGTCCGCTCCTGGGGCGAGAAGCCGCGGTTCTCCTTCGCGCCGCGCCAGCACGACGAGCTGGGCGAGCGCCTCGGCCTGCTCGACTTCGTGCGCGGGGGGAAGGTCTCGGGAGCGCGGTTCGTCTTCTACCGGGGCGAGCTGGCGCGCCTGGAGCGGGCGCTGGTGAGCTTCTTCATCGATCTGCACCGCGAGCGCGGATACCTGGAGCTGCTCCCGCCATATCTAGTGAACGCCGAATCGATGCGCGGCACCGGACAGCTGCCCAAGTTCGAGGAGGACCTGTTCAAGACCACGAACGGGCTCTACCTCATCCCCACCGCGGAAGTGCCGGTCACCAACTACCACCGCGACGAGATCCTCTCGTCGCTCCCGATCAAGTACTGCGCGTTCTCGCCCTGCTTCCGCAGCGAGGCGGGGAGCTACGGCAAGGACACCAAGGGAATCATCCGGCAGCACCAGTTCCACAAGGTCGAGCTGGTCCGGTTCGAGGCGCCTGCGAGCGCGCACGAGGCGCTCGAGCAGTTGGTCGAGGACGCGCAGGAGCCGCTGCGGAGGCTCGGGCTTCACCACCGCGTGGTGGCCCTGTGCACCGGCGACCTGGGATTCTCGGCGGAGAAGACGTACGACCTGGAGGTCTGGCTGCCCGGACAGGACGCGTATCGCGAGATCAGCTCGTGCTCGACCTTCTCCGACTACCAGGCGCGGCGCGCGCAGATCCGTTTCCGCCCCGGGCCGCAGGAGAAGCCACGGTTCGTGCACACGCTGAACGGAAGCGGGCTCGCGGTCGGCCGCACCGTGGTCGCTCTTCTGGAGAACGGACAGCAGGCGGACGGCTCGATCGTGTTGCCGGCCGCCCTCCGGCCGTACATGGGCGGCGTGGAGCGCCTGACGCCGATCCAATGAGGTGCGCAGCCTCGATTGCGTAGCCGAGCGGATGGTGCGCCGGCGCGCGGCGCTGCATCCTCGCGCGCCTCTGCCGCCCGTGGGCGGCGGGAGGTTGCGATGAACATCCGGATCTTCGTGGCGCTGTTCGCAGCGGCGGCGCTGGCCGGGTCGGCGCTCGCGCAGGACGCCGGCACCGGCAGCGCATCGAGCGGCAGCAGCTCCGGCCGCAGCGGCAGCTCGGGCACGGCGGACAGCAACGCCGACGCGGGCACCGCCGGCACCGACACCAAGCGCAGCACCAGCAAGAAGAAGAAGGCGCGCCGGGGCAAGTCCTCGTCCGGCGCATCCGGCTCGTCGGACGCCGGCAGCAGCGGCTCCGAGAAGCCGAAATAGGATTGCGTCGGTAGCTTCTTTGTCTGGCCGATTTGTTGCAATTGGGAAACGGCGCGCGTAGGGTTGCGTTCAGTGTCTGCACACCCGTCGCGCGAGGGCACTCCTCGACCACGTGGAGCAGACTCGTCCCCGAGATCGGTCTTCGAGAGTTGCCGGAGCGATGCGTCACGCATCGCGCACCGCGCGCGGCCGGAGCCGGGCTGATGATGCACCGGCGCCTCCGACGCCAGCTCGATGAATCAATCGGTGAAGAAGGTGAGTCGTCTCCGCAGCTGCGCAAGCTGTTCGACAGGATCGAGAAGGAGTACCGCCGCGCCGACGACGACCGCGCCTCGCTCCAGCGCGCGCTCGGGCTCCTCTCCGACGTGCTGCGGCGGCAGCCCGACGCGGCCCGGCGGCCGAGCACCTCGCCCAAGGGGCACGCCGTGCTGCGCCTCTTCGAGCAGGCGCCGTTCGCGGCCCTCCTCTGCGATGTGGACCGGAAGGTGACCGCGTGGAACGCCGCGGCCGAGCGGCTGTTCGGGATCCCGCCCGCCGACGCGGTCGGCCGGGAGCTGTCGATGCTGATCTTCCCGGACACCGACGCGGATCGCGCCGAGGCGCGCAACGAGCTGCGCGAGCTGCTCGAGAGCCCGGAGACGCTGCAGTCGCTCCGCGTGACGCCGACCCGGGCGGGTGCGCCGCGCATGTGCGAATGGACCGTCGTGCCGCTGCAGGATCGAAAAGGACGCGAGGCCGGCAACGCCGCCCTGGTGCAGGAGGCGGACCCGCTCCGCGACCGGTACGCCCTGGCCTGGCAAGCATCCGGCGACGGCATCTGGGATTGGGACCTGGAGCGCGATCGACTCTGGCTCTCGGACTCCTGGCGAGCGATCGTCGGCGCCGCCGGGGACGGCGATGCGCCCTCCCAGTGGCTCGATCGGGTCCACCCGGCGGACCGCGATGCGGTACAGGCGGCCATCGACGCGCACCTCGAGGGTGGGTCGCCGCGCTTCGAGAGCGAGCACCGCCTGCGCCACGAGGACGGGAGCTGGCGCTGGGTGCTGGCGCGCGGCCAGGCCACTCGCGGCGCGAACGGAAAAGCGACGCGCTTTTCCGGTTCGATGATGGACGTGACGGAACCCAAGTCGACCGCGAGCCGCGTGCTGAACGACGCGCTGACGCAGCTCCCCAACCGCGCGCATTTTCTCGAGCTCGTGGACCGGTCGCTCGCGCATGGGCGGCGCCGCGAGGGCTACCGGTCGGCCGTGCTGTTCGTCGACCTCGACCGCTTCAAGTCGGTCAACGAGGGCCTGGGGCATGCGGCGGGCGACGAGCTGCTGGTCAAGCTGGGAGGGCGGCTCCAGACCTGCCTGCGCGAGGGCGACGTCCTCGCGCGCCCCGGCGGGGATGAATTCACCATCCTCCTCGACGACGTGAAGGAAGCAGGCGAGACGGAGCTGGTCGCGGAGCGGATCCACCAGGCCCTGGCGCAGCCCTTCGACGTCGCCGGGCACCAGGTGTTCGCCACCGCGAGCATCGGCATCGCCGTGAGCGCTCCCACGTACGCTCGCGCCGAGGATCTGCTCCAGGACGCTGACGCCGCCATGTATCGGGCCAAGGCGCAGGGCGGGGCGCGGTCGGCGGCCTTCGACGCGGCGCTGCGCGAGCGGGCGCCGCAGCTCGTCGAGCTGGAGGCCGACCTGCGCCGCGCGCTCCTGCGGGACGAATTCCGTGTCCACTACCTGCCCATCGTGGACGTCGCCACGGGGCGCATCCAGGGGCTCGAGGCGCTGATCCGCTGGGCGCATCCGAAGCTGGGGCTGGTCTCGCCGGAGCAGTTCGTGCCGCTCGCCGAGGAGACCGGGCTCATCGTGCCCATCGGGCAATGGCTTCTCGCCCAGGCCGGCAAGGACTTCCGGAGCTGCCGCGGCGAGGGAGCGTCCGGGCAGCTGACGCTGAACGTCAACCTGTCCGCGCGCCAGCTGCAGCACCCCGCGCTCCTCGAGCAGATCGACGGCGTGCTCGCCGAGCACGGCCTGGATCCGCAGGACCTGGTGGTGGAGCTGACCGAGACGACGCTGCAGCAAGGGAACGGGACGCTGGCGCGCATCGGCGAGCTGCGCGAGCGCGGAGTGCGCCTCTACATGGACGACTTCGGCATCGGTTCCAGCTCGCTGAGCTCGCTGTTCCGGTTCAACCTCGACTCGCTCAAGATCGACCGGTCGCTGTTCACCGGCGGCTCGCCGCGCGGCCAGGCCCCCGAGCTGGTCCGGACCATCGTCGCCGCGGCGCGCGAGACGGGGACACACGTGGTCGCCGAAGGCGTGGAGACCGCCGAGCAGTTCGGCTTCCTCCGCGAGGTCGGCTGCGCCGCCGCCCAGGGCTTCTACTTCTCTCCCCCGGTGGACGGCACCATGGCCCGGTCGCTCCTTGCCCGCGCCGCGGGTTGGTGACCCGGCGCTTCAGGCGAGGAGCGTCCAGGCGACGGCGAGGGCGGCCCCGAACAGCACCACGATCACCGTCCAGAGCACGAGTCCCCGGAAGGTCAGCACGCCCCGGGCCCGGTCCTCGGCGAGCGCTTCCACGAGCAACAGCGCGGCTCCACCCAGCGGCAACAGGACCCATCCGAGCGCGGTCTCGGGAACCTTTCCCCATTGGAACAGGGCCATCCCCGAAAGCACCGCGACCGCGCCGACGAAGAACAGGCTCAGCCGGAGCCAGCGCACGCGCGCAATCCTATCGCGTCCCGGCTGTAGTGCTGGTCGGGCCTCGCCAGGTGGGTCCGCAGGCACTCCGCCCCTGGGCGGGCCAGCGCATGGCATGGCCGCGGGCTGGTCTGCTCGCTCGGTCCTGTCCTGTATCCGAAGCCATTGCCTGTCATCCAACACGGCATCCCCTCAATTCGAGGAAGGAACTCCATGACAAATGCCAGCCGTGTTCCGGTGATTCGTCCTCTGGTTCTCGGTGTGCTGGTCTTCGCTGCGACTTCCTGGGCACAGAAGCGCCCCTCAATTTCCGAACAAATCGCCAAGACCTATGGTCTCGATTCGTTTAGCCAGATCGAGCAGATCCGCTACACCTTCAACGCAGAGGGCGCGCTCAAAGTTTCTCGAACGTGGGTCTGGGAGCCCAAGGCCAACCAGGTCTCCTATGAGGGGAAAGACAAAGCGGGCAACCCGGTGAAGCTTACGTACCTGCGCTCTCAGGTCAGCAGCCAGCCCGCGGTCGTGAAGGACGAAATCGATCCGGCTTTCATCAACGATCAGTATTGGCTCCTCTTCCCCCTGCATCTTTCCTGGGACAGCAGCGCCAAAGTGGAAGAAACGGGCAGCCACAAACTGCCGCTGGGGAAGGGTTCCGCCGGGCGGGTCGTGGTGACGTATCCCTCGGAGGGCGGCTACACGCCCGGCGACACCTGGGAACTCTTCGTTGGCACCGACAACCGGATACAGGAATGGATCTACCGCCGCGGCGGAAGCGCAAAGCCGAGTGGCGTCTGGTCGTGGGAGGACTACAAGAAGGCCGGCCCTCTCCTTGTATCACTGGACCACCACGGGACATTGGGGGGCAAGCCGGTGCGGATCTTCTTTTCGGATGTGGCGGTCAAGTTGGTGGGTTCAAGCACTTGGGTGAACGCGCAATAAGCCGGCTCGTACGCGCCAGTGGCGATTCTCGTCGACGAGCGCCCAGACGGAGCTCACCTTTCTCCCGCTGCGCCGGGAAGGGTGAGTCTGCTACGCTCCTGCTACGCAACGCCTCGACGGAACCTGGACGCTCCAGCTAAGGTGCCGTACTCACTCCTGCGGAGGAGTGGCCGAGCGGCTGAAGGCGGCGGTCTTGAAAACCGCTGGCCCGCAAGGGCTCGCAGGTTCGAATCCTGCCTCCTCCGCCAACCAGGCGCGCCGGGATCACTTCGCCGGCTTCTTGCGCTCCTGCTCCGCGACGGCCTTGTAATCGTAGG
>DASQBG010000030.1:0-13979 GCA_035635335.1 Myxococcales bacterium
GTCTTCACCCAGGGCGACGAGCTGGGCCGCCCCGGCCGGATCGACATCGAGCTCCGCCCCGGATCGAATCCCTCCGACCTCCGCGCCTGGATCACCGGCCCCGCCACCGTCATCCTCCGCGGCGAACTGGACCTCTGATGAAAAACGGTTTCACGCAGAGAGCGCAGAGCACGCGGAGGAGGAAAACCACAGAATCCCGGTCCAGTGGCCATCCTTTGCGCCCTCTGCGAGCTCTGCGTGAAAAGGAAGCGAGTCGTTCGCGGCCCGTTTCCGAATCGGCTCTGATGCGGGAGCTGCGGGATGTGCACAGCGAGAAGGATGGGAGGAAGCTGGAACTGGAGAGGGCCGGGGTGAAGGGCCTGCGGTACCCGATCTGCGTGCTGGACCGGGTGAGCGGGAAGCAGCACACGGTCGCGGAGATCGACATGAGCGTGTCGCTCCCGCACCGGCGGCGCGGGGCGCACATGAGCCGCTTCGTCGAGCTGCTCAACCGGCATCGCCGCGAGATCGACATCCGCCGCTTCCGCGCGCTCTGCGCCGAGCTGCGCCGCGATCACGACGCCACGGCTGCCCACGTCACCGTGCGCTTCCCCTACTTCATCGAGAAGCGCGCCCCCGTGAGCGGCGCCAAGGGCCTCGTCGACTACTCCTGCACCTATGGCGCCAGCGTGACCGCGGGAGCCGATGAGCTGTGGGTGGCGGTCGAGGTGCCGGTGACCAGCCTCTGCCCGTGCAGCAAGGCGATCAGCCGCCACGGGGCTCACAACCAGCGCAGCGTGGTGCGGGTCAAGGTGTGGTTCGCCCGCTTTTTCTGGCTGGAGGACCTGATCGCGCTGATCGAGGAGAGCGCGTCCTGCGACCTGTACGCGCTGCTCAAGCGCCCCGACGAGAAGTGGGTCACCGAGCGCGCCTACCAGAGGCCCCGATTCGTGGAGGACCTGGTCCGCGAGGTGGGCACCCGCCTGCGCCGGGACCGGAACTTCCCCCGCTGGGAAGTCGAGGCGGAGAGCTTCGAGTCCATCCACGCGCACAGCGCGTATGCGCGCTTGTCCCACCCCGGCGCCAGGAACGGTCGAAACGCCGGAGAATCTTGACCGGGCGGGCGTTTGCAGCGACCCTCCGGGCATGATGCCGATCTTGCTGCTCGCCGCGTCCGTCTTCCTGAACGGCGTCAACATCGATGGCGTGCGCGGACAGAGCTTCGACAAGTGCCGCGCGGTGCGCATCGACGACAAGGGCAACCTCCACCTCGACTGCCCCGGCTATCAGGTGGAAAACGCCGGCGGGTCCGCCGCGGCCCCGGTGGTGCTCCCCACCATCCCGGTGGCGGGCGCGAGCCTGGTCCCGCCCAGCCTGGCCAAGCACTACTTCCTCGTCACCGAGCAGAGCGACGGCGCGGCCGCGCAGTACGACGTCGACGTGTACGTGAACTCGAAGTGGGTGCGGAAGGTCCGCAGCGGAGACGAGCAGATCGTGCTGGACATCACCCGGTTCCTCTCACGCGGACCGAACAAGCTCCTCTTCGCCGCCACCAAGCGGGCGCCCAAGGCGGGGGCGGCGACGAGCTTCGTGCGGTTCATCGTCGGCGAGGGCGAGTCGTCTGGAGCGCAGGTCCTGATCGACAACCCGCTGCTCGAGTGCAAGCGCACCGCGGCGGAGACCGACAACGTGAACGAGGAGTTCACGGTGCAGGCGCGCTGATGCTCCGGGAGGATCCCGAGCGGACGCACGTGCAGGCGCGGCGGGAAGAGATCGTCACCATCTACGAATCCGCCAACCAGCCGCTGGTCCAGACGCCCGGACGCACGGCGCAGGCGGCGCAAGCGGCCATCATCGCCTTGCGCGCGGGGCGCGCATTCGAGGTCCTGGTGGTGCTCACCTTCGCCGAGTCGCGGGAGAACGTGGTCTATGCGCCCGATGCGCCGGTGCCGCAGTCGCAACTGCAGCAGGGCGTGGACGAGGCGCTCAACTTCGCCGAGAGCATGGGGTTCATCCTGGAGAGCAACTGGGCGGGGCTCGACCAGCGGCAGAAGGACGAGATCATGAGGCGCATGAGCGCGTTCCAGCCGCCGCAGCCCAGGCAGATCGAGCCGCTTCCCGAGCGGCCGAAGGCGGGCGACGCGCTCTCCGCGGTGGCGCGCCTCTTCGCCGCCTTCGCACTGTTGCTGCTTGCCGCGGGCCCGCTGGCCTGCAGCGGCGTGAGCGCCGAGCAGCGCCGCCGGAGCGCCGAGATCCACTACGACCTGGGGACGAACCTGCTCCAGAACGGCGACGTGCAAGGTGCCCTGAAGGAGTACCTGGACGCGCTGAAGGAGGACGAAGACCTGCCGCAGACCTACAACGCGCTGGGTCTCCTCTATGCATACTCGCTGGCGCGCCCGGAGCAGGCGGAGGAGCACTTCAGGAAGGCCATCGCGCTGGACAAGGACTTCTCCGAGGCGCGCAACAACCTGGGCACCTTCTACGTGGCGCGAGGGCGATTCGCCGAGGCCATCCCCCAGTTCGAGCGGGCGCTGGGCAATCCGCTCTACCGGGACCGGATGATCGCCGAGACCAATCTGGGCTGGGCGCTCTACAAGACCGGCGAGGCGGAGAAGGGGATGCGGCGCATCGAGGCCGCCCTGGCGATCGCGCCCAAGTATTGCCTGGGCTGGCGGCAGCTCGGCTCCATCCACGCCGAGCGCGGCGAGCTGCCGGCCGCCGGCGACGCATTCGCGAAGTACGCGGCGTCCTGCCCGGACACCGCCGATGCGCACCTCCAGTCGGGGAAGATCCTCGCCCGGCAGACGCGGGCCGCGGAGGCCCGGGTCGCCTTCCAGCGCTGCGCGGGCTCGAAGGACGACCGCGAATCGAACGTGGCCAGGGAGTGCCAGCGCCTGCTGCGCGAGCTTACGCCCTAGCTGCCGCCGATGGGGCGGCGCTACGCTCTTCACGGCGCGGGCGTTCCGGACAGATCGCCGCCCCGATCGGGCGGCGTTGCGACTACAGTGGGCGCGTGGATACCCGGGCGGAGCGCCTGGCCGCGATCGTGCTGCGCACGGTCGCGTACGGCGAGAGCGACGTCATCGCCCACCTCCTGGTCCGCGGCCGGGGCAGGGTGTCGGCGTTCGCGCGCGGCGCCCGGTCCAGCCGGAGGCGGTTCGGGGGCGCGCTCGAGCCGTTCCAGCTGGTCGAGGTGCTGCTCGCGGAACGCAGCGGGCAGGATCTCTGGATGCTGCGCGAGGCGGCCGTGGCCGAGGCGTACGGAGGCCTGCGCGAGGACCTGTACCGCATCGCTCACGCGGGCTACGCCGCCGAGCTGGCGCACGAGCTGTCGCGCCCGGCGGAGCCCGCCGACGAGCTGTTCGCGCTGCTCGCCGAATTCCTGCACCGGCTGGCCACCGGCCCCGCCACCAGCGCGCGCCTGCGCGCCCTGGAGCTGCGCGCGCTGTCCGCAGCGGGGCTTTCGCCCGAGCTGTCCGCCTGCGCGCGGTGCGGCGAGGCGGTGCCGTGGGGAAAGGCGGCCTTCGATGCCGGTGCGGGCGGTCTCGCCTGCGGGCGGTGCGCGCATCCGGGGGCGCTGCTTCTCACCGCGGGAGCTCGCGCGGCGCTGGGCCAGCTGCAGCGCGCGGGGCTCTCCGCCGCCGACGCGCCCTTGTCCGCCGACGGCAGCGGCCGCCCGGCGGATCCGCGCGCGTTCGAGGACGCCTGCGCCCAGGCTGCCCGGCCGATGTCCGCGTTCCTGCTCCACCACCTGGGGCGAACGCCGCGCAGCGCGGCCTTCGCGCAGCAGGTGGGAGCGCCGCCCTGAAGTCCCCACCCTCGTGCACCGCGGAATCCTCGAGGGACGGGCGCGGCCCTCAAGCGGCCGGCGGATGCGCCGATACCTGCCCTGGGAGGTCTGCCATGGCGCGGGTCAGCAATGTCGTGCTGCTCAACCAGCACCCGGTCGAGCAGGCGCTGCTGCGCTATTTCCTCTCCAGCGAGGGAGTGGCGTCGAGCTCGCTCAGCCCGCGCGCCGGCCTCGAGGCCCTCGCCGCGATGGCGCCGGACCTGGTGATCGCCGATGCGGGAGGGGCGCACGGCTGCGCCCAGCTGCGCCAGCGGCTCCCCGATGCGCGCATCGTCGCGCTCGCCGAAGCCGGCGATGTGGAAGGCGCCGACGCCGTGCTCCGCAGGCCGCTCGACTTCCACCGGCTGAACCGGGACCTGCGGCCGCTGCTCGAGGCGAGCGCGCAGGCGGGCTCGCAACTGCGGCGGCGCGTCCTGCTGGTCGACGACGATACCGACGTGCTGGAGGTGACGCGCAAGACGCTGGAGGCGGCCGGGTGCTCGGTCACCTGTATCGCCGATTCCAGCGAGGTGCTGCGCGCTCCGCGGGGCGACGGCTACGACCTGGTGCTGCTGGATCTGTTGATGCCCGACGTGGACGGCCTGCAGCTCTGCTCCCTGCTCCGGAAGCGCTACGGCGAGGACCTGCGCATCTGCATGATCACCGCCGCCAACGACCCGGAGGCGATCAAGCGCGCCGCCCAGGTCGGCGCCGATGGCTGGCTGACCAAGCCGATCCGGAAGGCGGAGCTGCTCGCCCTGGTGGGGTTGGGCGAGCGCGGCGGGCCACAGAAGCAGCAGAAAAACGGCCGGCCGAGCGCGGTGCCCGCGCCGTTCACGCGGCAGCCGGGCAAGGCTCCGCGTCCGCCGCACGTGCTGGTGGTCGACGACGACCGCGACGTGCTCGAGTACTGCCGCGCCGTGCTGGCCGGGGGCGGAGCGGTGGTGGACGCCATCCAGGATCCCTCCTCGTTCCGGGACGTGCTGCCGCCGGGCGGGTCCTACGATCTGGTCCTCATCGACATCTTCATGCCGGGAATGGACGGGATCGAGCTCTTGCGGCGCTTCTCCGCGGACGTGCGCAACTGCGCATCGAAGCTCTACGTGATCACCGCGGCCGACGATGAGGCGCTGCGCGCGCTGGCGCAGCGGAGCGGCGCCGACGGCTACCTCACCAAGCCGCTCAAGCAGAAGGCGCTGCTCGAGCTGCTCGCGGCTTGAAAGGGCGGAGGACCATGGCGCGCATCCTGGTGGTCGACGACGATCCCGACATCCGGTTCGTCGCGCGGCTCGCCCTCAAGCGCGGCAAGCACGAGGTGACGGTGGCGGACTCCGGGCGCGCCGCGCTCGCGCACCTCGACTCCGGCGCCGCGTGCGATCTCATCCTCTGCGACCGGATGATGCCCGAGATGAGCGGGGTGGAGACGCTGGCGGAGGTGCGGCGCCGCCGCGCCGACGTGCCCTTCGTCTTCCTCACCGCCAAGGCGCAGAAAGAGGAGATCGACGAGGGCCTGCGCCTGGGCGCGAGCCGCTACCTGACCAAGCCTTTCGAGCCCGCCGAGCTGCTCGGCGAGGTGAACGGCATCCTCGGTCAGTGAGCCGGATCCTTCCCATCCCGCTGCCGGGGTCGCGCCCGGCGCCCGGCCTGCCCACGCGCACCGTCGAGGAGCTGGAGGAGGAGCACGAGCGCCTGGAAGCCACCGTGCGCGCGCTGCGCGGCGCGCTGCGCGTGGTCGAGAACGTTTCCAGCGCGTTCCAGCGCGAGCGTATCCTCGCCGCGGTCACCGACGCGCTCACCCGCAGCCTGGGCGCCGCGGCCGCGCGCGTCTGGCTGGTGGGACCTGGCGACAGCTGCGGCTCCTGCGAGCTGGCGGACCGCTGCCACAACCGGAAGAGCTGCCTGCACCTCGTGGAGCATGGCGGGCTGGGCCCGCTCGACCGCGTCCTGCGGCGGGTGCCCATCGGCGACTTCTCGGTCGGCCGGGTGGCCGCGCAGGGCGGCATGATCACCTCCGACCGGCTGGAAGAGGAGCCCGGGCTGGCCGACCCTGACTGGGCGCGCATCGAGCGTCTCAAGTCGTTCGCCGGATATCCACTCCTCCACGAGGGCCGCCTGGTGGGCGTGGTGGCGATGTGGAGCCGCGACCGGCTGCGCGACGAGGTGCTGGAGGCGCTGCGGATCCTCGCGCGCCACGCCGCCACCGCCATCGCCGGCGCCCAGCTCATCCAGGACGTCCGCGCGGAGAGCGAGAAATCGCAGGCGGCCACCCGGCAGATCGAGGCGCTGGTGCAGGCCTCGCGCAGCGGCATCCTGCTGGTCGACCGGCACTCCCGCGTCGCCTTCGTCAACTCGGCCTTCCGCCGGTTCTTCGGGCTGGACGATCACGAGCTGACCGGCTGGCCGGTGGCCGCGGTGGAAGCCTCGGTGAAGCCGGTGCTGGGCCAGCAACCGCTGCGCGGAGAGGACCGCGAGCTGGAGGTGCAGCTCCCCGGAGAGTCCAAGCCGCGCGTGCTGCGCGCCTACTCGGCGCACGTGGCGGGGACGTCGGGGGAGCCGATCGGATGGATGGGCGTCTTCGACGACGTGACCCACGACCGCGAGGTGGACCGGATGAAGACCGAGTTCATCTCCACCGTCTCGCACGAGCTGCGCACGCCGCTGACCAGCATCAAGGCCTCGATGGCGCTCCTGCTCGACGGGAACGCGAGCCTGGACGAGGAGGCCTCCGAGCTGGTGCAGGTGTCGAAGCGCAACGCGGACCGGCTGGTCCGGCTGGTGAACGACATCCTCGACGTGAGCAAGATCGAGGCGGGGCGGCTGCAGCTCGACCTGCAGGACCGCGAGGTCGCGCCGGTCTGCGCCGAGGCAGTCGCCGGCATCGACGGGTTCGCGCAAAAAGTCGGCGTCGCGGTGCGCCCGCGCATGGAGCCCGGGCTTCCGCGCGTGCGGGCCGACTGGGACCGGGTGGTCCAGGTGCTGACGAACCTGCTCTCCAACGCGCTCAAGTTCGCGCCGCGCGGCAGCGAGGTGGACCTCCTCGTTTCGCCTCGCGAGGGCGGCGTCCTCTTCGAAGTGCGCGACCGCGGCCCGGGCATCCCGCGCGACTTCCGCGACAAGCTGTTCACCAGGTTCGCCCAGTCCGACCGCGCCAAGCGGGAGCAGGAAGGGACGGGGCTGGGCCTCGCCATCTGCCGCGCGCTGGTCCTGGCGCATGGCGGCGAGATCTGGGTGGAGAGCGAGCCGGGGCAGGGCGCGTCGTTTTTCTTCACGCTCCCGGCTGCCCCCGGGTAGCCTTAGGATTCTCCCATGGCCCGCGAAGAACAAAGTGGCGCGCCGCAGCCGGCCGAGGAACCGGTCGACCGCGAATTGCTCGAGCACTACCTCGCCGGCGCGGGTGAGAAGCTCGCCGCCGTAGACGCGGCGCTGGGCTCGGCCCGGACGGGCGACGCCGGCGCGCGCGATGCGCTTCGCCGGGCGCTGCACAAGCTGGCCGGCAGCGCCGGCACGTACGGATTCACCGAGCTGGGCGCGCAGGCGCGGGTCCTGGAAAAGCGTATCCAGTCGGCGGACGAGCCGCTCGCCGAGGACCTCCTGCTGGACGCGGTCGCCTTCCGCCGCGAGCTGGAGGACGCCTTCGAGGAAGCGCGCGCCAGGCTCGCCGGCGGACCGCCGCCGGCGCTCTCGGCGGTCCGGCAGAAGCTGGTCGTGGCGGTGATCGGCGGCGGGCTCGAGGACCCGTTCGGCGAGGAGCAGGCGCACGCGGTCGGGGCGGCGCTGGCGCGCGCCGGCACGCACCTCGTCTGCGGCGGACTGGGCGGCTGCATGGCGGCGGCGGCGCGCGGCTACCGCGAGAGCAGCGGGGACGGGATCGTCCTCGGCATCCTGCCCGGCGCGTGGCGGCACGAGGCGAATCCGTGGATCGACCTGCCCATCCCGACGGGCGTCGGCGACGCCCAGTCGGCCCTGGTCGCGATGGCGGTCGACGGCGCCATCGTGGTGGGCGGCGGGGGTGGCACGCTCAGCGAGATCGGCCTGCTTCTCCGGGACGGCAAGCCGGTGGTGGCCCTCCCGCACACCGGCGGCGCCGCCGAGATGGTCGGCGGCCGCAAGCTCTACAAGCACGAAGTCATGGCCTCGTCGACTCCTGCCGACGCCGTCATGAAACTCCTCCGCGCCCTCTCCGAACGGCCAAACCTGGCGAAGCGCTGACCAACTGCGTTTCACGCGAAGCGCGGAAGAGAAACGAAAGCGCGCGAAGTTTGATTTTCGAAGAAGTCCTTCCGTGCTTCGACGCCTTCCGCGCTTCGCGGGAACCGCTTTGAGTCAGAACATCAGCCGGTGATGGCTTGCCACATTTCCAGGGCGGCGGCGGAGGGGTTTTCGGAGCCGAGGATGCTGCGGATGCAGGCCACGCCGTGGGCGCCGGCGTTGATGGCGCGCTTCGCCCGGGCGGGGGTCAGCCCGCCGATGGCGAACACGGGCACCGAGGCGGCCCTGGTCGCCTCGTGCAGCGCGGTCATCCCTTGCGGCTTCTTGCCCGGCGTCTCCCACACGGGGCCGAATACGGCGAAGTCCGCGCCCTCCTGCGCCGCGGTCGCGACCTGTTCCTTCGTGTGGCAGCTCCGTCCGATGAGCGCGCCGGGGCCGAGGTGGCGCCGGGCGTCGCCGACGCGCGGACCGTCCGCGGGCAGGTGGACGCCGTCCGCGCGCGCCGCCTTCACCACCTCGAGCCGGCTGTTCACCAAGAGCGGCGCCTTCGCGGACCGGCACAGCGGCAACAGCGTGCGCGCAAGCTCCAGCAGCTCCGCGGGCGAGAGGTCCTTCTCGCGCAACTGCACCGCGGCCGTCCCGATGGGAAGGACGGAGAGGGCGGCCGCGACGGCGCCAGGCAGATCGGGGATCGCGAGGCGGTCGGTGACCAGGTAGATGCGGACCAATCACACCCGCATATCAGATCAGGCCGGTCACGGGGCTGGACGCGCTCCCGTAGAGCTTCCGCGGTATACGGCCGGCACGGTACGCGAGACGTCCCGCCTCGGTAGCTAGCTTCATCGCCGCCGCCATCGCGACCGGATCCTGCGCGCCGCTGATCGCCGTGTTCACCAGGAGGCCCGCCACTCCCAGCTCCATGCAGATCGCGCAGTCGCTCGCCGTGCCCACGCCGGCGTCCACGATGACCGGCACCTTCGCCTGCTCGAGGATCATCTGCAGGCTGTAGGGATTGCGCAGCCCGAGGCCGCTGCCGATCGGCGCGCCCAGCGGCATCACCGCGGCGCAGCCGGCGTCCTCCAGCTTGCGGCAGAGGACGGGGTCGTCGCTGCAGTAGGGCAGCACGGCGAATCCTTCGGCGATGAGCATCTTCGCCGCGCGCAGCGTCTCCTCGCCGTCGGGCAGGAGCGTCTTCTGGTCGCTCAGCACCTCGAGCTTGACCAGCGGCCTGGGCCCGCCGATCTCCAACTCGCGGGCGAGCCGCAACGTGCGGACGGCCTCGTCCGCGGTGAAGCATCCCGCGGTGTTGGGGAGCAGCACGCACTCCGGCGGGATCCAGTGGAGGAGCGACTTCTCGCCTTTCGCCGAGAGGTCCAGCCGGCGGACGGCGACGGTGACCATCTGCGCCCCGGAGGCGAGGATGGCCGTCTGCATGGTGGGGAAGTCCTTGTACTTGCCGGTCCCCACCACCAGGCGCGAGCTGAACCGGTGCTCGCCCAGCGAGAGCTCGTCGGACATGGTCCTATCCTCCGCCCACGAAGGTGACGATCTCGAGCACGTCCCCCGGCGCGAGCTTCTCCTCCCCGTGCCGGGCGCGCTTCACCACCGCCCCGTTGCGCTCGACGGCGACCCGCTCGGCGCGCACGCCCAGGTGGCGCAGCAGGCCGGCCACGGTGAGCCCCTCGGGCACCTCGGTGCGCTCTCCGTTCACGGTGGCCTGCATGCGGGCTGAATAGGCGGGCCGCCTCCCTGGGTCAAGACGGGACCCTCGTCGCGGCTCCGGTGGTCGGGCGCACCGGGTGTGCCTTGTGCGTCCGCCGGGGCGGTGCAACACTCCGCCTTTCCGACCCACCCGAGGGCCTGCTTGGACATCGCCCACCTGCTCCGCCAGGTCTCGATCTTCCGCGAGCTTCCGGCGGAAGTGCTGGCCGACCTTGCGACGCGCGTGCGCCCGCGCTCCGCCGAGGCCGGATCGGTGATCGTCAACGCCGAGGAGCCGGGCGATTCGCTGTTCGTCATCTCCCGCGGGAAGGTCAAGGTGGTGCTCTACGGCGAGACCGGCCGGGAGATCATCTTGAGTCTCCTGCACGCCGGCGACTTCTTCGGCGAGATGTCGCTGCTCGACCGGCAGCCCCGCTCGGCCAACGTGGTCGCGGTCGAGAACGCCGATCTCCTCTCCCTCGACCACGAGGCGTTCCGGACCCACCTGGCCACCCATCCCTCCACCGCGCTGGCGGTGCTGGCAGAGATGTCGCGCCGGCTCCGCCACGCAGACGAGGTGATCGGCAACCTCGCGCTGCTCGACGTCTACGCGCGGGTGGCGCGGACCATCCGCGAGCTGGCGCACAAGCAGGGCGAGCCGGCGGACGGCGGACTGCTCATCCGCGAGCGGCCGACGCAGCAGGAAATCGCCGGTCTGATCGGCACCTCCCGAGAGACCGTATCGCGGGCCCTGAACGACTTCACCCGCCGGGGACTCCTCGAGATGCAGGGGAAGCAGATCCTCGTGCGCTGGAACTTCCTGCGGAAGGTCGACGACGCCGCATAGCTCGAGCGGCGCCGGAGGGGCGCCCTGCTAGAATGCGCGCGTGCCGATCTACCGGGTCAGCAAGCAGCTGTGGTTCTGCGCCGCTCACCAGGTGCGCCTCAGCGAGACGCGTTGCGAGGCGCTCCACGGACACAACTACCGGGTGGTGGTGCACGCGGAGGCCGGCGAGCTGGACCCGACCAGCTACGTGCTGGATTTCGGCGCGCTCAAGTCGGCCGCCGTGCAGGCCACCGGACGCTTCGATCACCGCAACATCAACGAGGTGGCCCCCTTCACCGAGGGTGGCCGCAATCCGACGGCGGAGGAGCTGGCGCGCTTCATCGCGGAGGAGCTGAGCCGCAAGCTCGACGACCGCCGCGTGCGCATCTGCAAGGTGGAGGTCTTCGAGACCGAGAACAACCGCGCGGAGTACTGCCCATGAAGAGCGTGTCCGCCAGGCCGCGAGGCGGTCTGATGCGCAACGGCGTCCAGGGGCGCGCGCCGGCCACCTTCGAGCCGCGCTTCCGCAGCGGAGTCCCCGCCAAGGTGGAGGGCGCGCTGGCGGCCGCCGTGATCGCGGCGGTGCTGGCGATCTTCTATTACCTCCTGGTGAAGCTCCCCGGACCCCTGGTGGTGCACGTCGAAGACGATACGCACCAGGGCGTGATGAACGCCAAGGTGGTCTGCGACGGTCCCGACGGAAAGCGCTTCAGCGCCTTGACCGACGTGTTCGGCGAGGCGAAATGGCCGGGACTCGCTCAGGGCGCCTGGCGGTGCGAAGCGCTGCCTCCGCCCAAGTTCCACACCGGCGCGCTGGTCGGCCATGCCACGGTGGTTCCGCGCAAGCCCGCGATGTGGATGGCGCGGGTGGAGCGTCCCACCGTCGCCGTGGTGCAGGTGGTCCGTCCGCGAGGAGAGCCCCGGGCCGCTCCCGCCGTCCGCGCGGTGTGCGAAGCGGTGCCGGGCGACGATGCGCCCCCCACCTGGGAGGGGCGCGCGGGACTGCTCGACGGGCGCGCCACGCTGTACCTGCCGCATGGCCGGGCGTGCCGCATCGGCCTGACGCGTCCGGAGCTGCCGCCGACGGCGCCCGGGCCGGTCACCGGTGCCAGGCTCGCCTGCGAATCCAGCCCGTGCACGCCCGAGCTACGCGGAGGGGTGGGCGAGGAGCTGCACGTGGTGCTCGCGCCGAACCCCGAGCAGTGGCAGGCTGCCCGGCCGCCGCCGGAACCCGAGTAGGCCTCGAGCGGTCAGCTCCGTCCGGCGAACACGTCCATCACGTCGCGGAGCAGCTTCAATCCCTCGTCGCGCGGCCGCTGGAAGCTGTTGCGGCCCATGATGGAGCCGAACGCGCCGCCGTCGCGCAGCCCGCGCACCTCCTGGAGGATCTCGTCGGTGCCCTTCGCCTCGCCGCCCGAGAAGATCACGATGCGCTTCCCGTTGAAGGAGCTCTGCACCACGTGGCGCACGCGGTCGGCCAGGCTCTTGATGGGGATGTTGTGCTTCTCGAAGACCTTCTGCGCCTCGGGCTGGTAGATGAACTCGGTGGGCGGCTTGACCTTGACCACGTGCGCGCCGAGCTCGCAGGCGATGTGGGCGGCGTACCCGGCCACGTCCACCGCCGTCTCGCCCTTCTTGTCCGTGATGCCCTCTCCGCGCGGGTAGCTCCACACCACCACCGCCAGGCCGCGCTCCTTCGATTCCTCGGTCAGCGCGCGGAGCTCCTCGTACATCGTGTTCCGCGCCGACGACCCCGGGTAGATGGTGAAGCCGATGGCGACGCAGCCCAGGCGCGCCGCGTCCTTCACGCTGCCGGTGACGGCGGAGCAGGGCGGATGGCCCTTCGAGAGCGTGTCGCTGTCGTTGAGCTTCAAGATGAGCGGGATCTGGCCGGCATACTTCCCGGCCACGGCCTCCAGAAAGCCGAGCGGCGCGGCGTACGCGTTGCAGCCGGCGTCGATGGCGAGCTGGATGTGGTACTCGGGATCGTATCCGGCGGGATTGGGGGCGAAGGAGCGCGCGGGCCCGTGCTCGAAGCCCTGGTCGACCGGCAGGATGACCATCTTCCCCGAGCCGGCGAGCCGGCCGTGGTTGAGCAGGCGGGCGATGTTGGTCTTGGTGCCCGGGTTGTCTGAAGGGTACCAGCTCAGGATCTCGCGGACGCGCGCAGTGAATTCCATGTCGGCCTCTCGGAATCGAAGTGTCGCGAGGCTACCAGCCGCGAGGCGCAAGGTTCAAGAAACTCCGTGCCCGCCCTGTCGAGAACCGGGCGGGCGGACGGCCCCGCGCCGTGAAGGCGCGGGTGCGGGCAGGTGGGGGCGCGCGGACCGGTGGCCAGACTTCTTGTTTCACGCAGAGCTCGCAGAGCGCGCAGAGGTTTCTTGGATGACGGAATCGTACGCCGGCGAACGATCGGAGATCGAGCCCAAACCTCTGCGGCCTCTGCGCGCTCTGCGTGAACCAGTCATTGTCGGGCGCGTTGCGAGTCTGGGTCTGCACGCGGCTCAGGGGGTGACGGCGTCGGCTTCGATCTCGATCAGCATGGCGGGGTCGATGAGCGACTTGACCTCGACCATGGTGGTGGTGGGCGGGCAGGTGGCGAAGAATTCGCCGTGGGCGCGCCCGTACTCCTGCCAGCGGGAGATGTCGGTCACGAACATGCGGGTGCGCACGATGCGGGTCCGGTCGGCGCCGAGCTTGCCCAGGGCGCGCTCGATCAGCTCCAGGCAGCGGCGCGCTTGCGCGTAAGCGTCGCCGGGCGCGTGCACGCGCTCGCCGGAGTCGTCCACCGGGGCGGTGCCCGTCACGTAGATGTGCTGGCCGGCGCGCAGCGCGCGGCAGTAGCCGACCTTCGGCTCCCACGGTGCTTTCGAGAACGTGCGCTGGAAGTCCATCGCCTCACCTCAGGTACTGGTCCACCTCGTAGGCGAGCGCGCCGATCTTCTCGCGGTTGCGGAATTCCGGCGTCAGCTCCAGCCGCGCTCCACGCACCACGTCGCGCTCGCGCAGCATCACCAGCGAGTTCTCCAGCGTCGCCTTGGAGAGCGACTCCAGCCGCCGCACCCGCCCGGCGAGCCAGGCGGCCCGGCCGCGATCCAGCGCCTGGCGCGTCCACTCGCGCGCCGGAATCGGACCGGCGAGCAGCGGGTCGAGAGCGTCCACGGCGACCAGCACACCCTCCAGATACGGGCGCAGCAGGTCCCCGAGCAGCTGCCCCAGGCGCACGCCGGAGGGGACCGGGACCACGTCGTCGCCGTCGCGCACCACGATCCCCCAGCGGACCAGGAGCTGGAGCATCTCCTCGACGGTGGACTCGAGCGAGCGGCCCGGCTCGAAGATGAACTCGTGCTTGAGCAGCCGGGACAGCTCCCGCGCGCGGGCCAGCACCGCCGCCTGCGGAGCGCGCTGCCCGCCGTAGCTGCGCACGGCCAG
>DASQBG010000031.1:0-2320 GCA_035635335.1 Myxococcales bacterium
GCGTTCGCCGTCTACGAGGAGCACGCGCGCAAGCGCGGCGTGACGCTCTCTCCCGCGTCCGCGGGCGAGTACCTGATCGCCAACGAGCTGGGGATCATCGTCGCCGGCAAGGTGACGCGCGCCCGCGCGCCGCTCTCCGTGGGCAAGGATGGCTCGCTCAGCTGCGCCGCCGAGGTGCCCCAAGGCGCGCACGTGGCCATCCTCGACGGCAAGCCGGACGCCATGGTCGCCGCGGCTCGGCAGGCTGCGGCGGAGGCGCTGCAGAACCTGCAGGGGCAACAGCCGGCGGGCGTGCTGCTCTTCGACTGCGTCTGCCGTGGCCTGATCCTCAAGGACGGGTTCCAGCGCGAGATCGACGCGGTCCGGGGGGTCATGGGCGACGTGCCGGTCGCCGGCTTCCTGACCTACGGCGAGATCGCCAGCTACAGCGGCCGCGTCGAGTCGTGGCACAACACGACCGCCGTAGCCCTGGCCATCCCTAGCTGATCCAGGCGGTCGACGGCACGCTTTTGGCCGTTGCACATCTGGTCTAAGGTGGCGGGATGGTGCGCGACGCCGTCCTCGTCACCGGTATCAGCGGCAACCTTGGCCGGGGCCTGGCGCGCCTCCTGCACAAGACGGACCGGGTCGTCGGAGTCGATCGGCGGCCGTTCCCGGGGGCCCCCAAGGACCTCGAGGTGCACAGCCTCGACATCCGCAAGCGCAAGGCAGAGGACCTGTTCCGGCGCGGCGACATCCAGGCCATGATCCACATGGCCATCGTCCACGACCCGCGCCTCCCGCAGGACGACCAGCACAGCTTCAACGTGGTCGGCACCAAGGCGGTGCTCGAGTACGCAGCGAAGTACGGCGTGCGCAAGGTGGTGGTGCTCAGCTCGGCCACCGTGTACGGCCCGCAGCCGGGGAACGACAACTTCCTCACCGAGGAGTCGCCGTTGCTGGGCTCGCAGCGCTTCCCGATGATCCGCGATCTCGTCGAAGTGGACATGTACGCGCAGCAGTACATGTGGAAGCACCCCGAGGTGGAAACGGTCATGCTCCGGCCAGTGCACATCGTGGGGCCCACGGTGCGGAACGGCGCTAGCGCGTATCTGCGGCTTTCGCGGCCGTGGACGCTGGCTGGATTCGACCCGATGGTGCAGCTGATCCACGAGGAAGACGTCGCGCGCGCGCTCGCGCTCTCGCTGCGGCCGGGTGTGCGCGGCGTGTACAACGTCTGCGGGCCGGGCGAGCTGCCGCTCTCGGCGGTGCTGCGCGAGCTGGGCCGCGCGCCGATCCCGGTCCCGCATCTGTTTGCCAGGCCGTTGCTCGACAAGCTGTTCCAATACCGCCTGGCCGGGTTTCCCTCGGCGGAGCTCGACCATCTGCAGTTCCTCTGCACGGTGGACGGGACCCGTGCCGAACGCGAGCTGGGCTTCCGGCCGGCGTTCACCCTGCGCGAGACGATCCGCGGAGTGCTGGGCGAGGTCCCGCCCCGGGTCCAGGTGGTGGTGCCGGAGGATTCGCAAGGGCCCGTCCTGAGCGAGTCGCGCGCCCTGGGCGATTGACGCGCCGAGGGGCCAAGGCTAGTTCCCTACTCCATGCTCGACCTGAGATGGGTAGTGGCGAATCTGGACGAGGCGCGTCGCCGGCTTGCGGCGCGGGGCGCCGCGGCGTCGGAGGCGCTGGCTCCCATCGAGGCGCTGGCCGCGGAGCGGCGCCAGCTGATCCAGTCCAGCGAGACGCAGCGGGCGGAGCAGCGCAAGGCGTCGGAGCAGATGAGGACGCTCAAAGGCGAGGAGCAGGCGCAGCTTCGCGCGCGCCTGAAGGCGCTATCGGACGAGGTGAAGGAGAAGGAAGCGCGCTTGAAGGCGGTCGAAGAGCGGATCGAGCAGGCCTTGCTCAACGTTCCCAATCTGCCGCACGAAACGGTCCCTGTCGGCGCTTCCGAACGCGACAACCAGGTGGTCCGGACCTGGGGCGACAAGCCGGAGATCGCGTCGCCGAAGGAGCACACCGAGATCGGGGAGCGACTGGGCTTGCTCGACTTCGAGCGCGCCGCGAAGGTGTCCGGCGCACGGTTCGCGTTCTATCGGGGAGCCCTGGCACGCCTGGAGCTCGCGGTCGTGCAGTTCTTCCTCGACTCCGCTCGCGAGCGCAGCTACCTGGAGCTGCTGCCGCCTTATCTGGTGAACGCCGAATCGATGCGCGGCACCGGCCAGCTCCCGAAGTTCGAGGAGGACCTCTTCAAGACCACCGCGGGGTACTACCTGATCCCCACGGCCGAAGTGCCGGTGACCAACTACCACCGGGACGAGATCCTCGAGGGCGCGCGGCTCCC
>DASQBG010000032.1:0-18692 GCA_035635335.1 Myxococcales bacterium
AGTTCGCCCGCCAGGACCTGGCCCAGACCATCGGGTGGAATCCGGCGGAGGCGCTCGCCATCGTCGAGCCGCCGCAGATGCAGCAGGAGCCTTCGACGCCGCCTCCGGCCGAGCAGGCGGTGGAGAAGGCGTTGGCGTCGCGCCCCAGCCTCAAGGCGTTCGCCTTCGCCGCCGAGTCGCGGCGCAAGAGCGAGGCCGCGGCGAGGGGTGACTATTGGCCGCAGATCAGCCTGAGCGCGAGCTACCGCCGCAGCACGCCGGAATGGCGGCTCTTCACCGGTTTGCCGCTCGGCCACGACAGTACGATCTCCGGCGGCGTCGACGTCACCTGGAACCTGTTCGCCGGTTTCTCCGCCAAGGCCAACGTGGAGAAGGCGCAGGTGGACGTCCTCCTGGCGGAGAACGATCTGATGAATGGGCGCCGGGGCGTAGCCTCCGACGTCGAGCGGGCCATCGCGCAGCTGGGCGTGGCCCGGCAGGCAGCGCGTATCGCCACGCAGACGCAGCAGACGTCGAGCGAGAACCTGCGGCTCGCGCGCACGCGCCAGCAAGTGGGCGTCGGCACGCAGCTCGAGGTGCGCGACGCGGAATTGAAGCTGACGCAGGCTCAGCTCGCGCGCGACAACGCGCTGGTCGACGGACATGAGGCCGAATCGGCGCTGCGGCGCGCGACGGGTGGGTGACGCAAATGACGAAGGGACGCTGGATCATCGCGGGGATCGTCTTGGCGGGGGTCGCGGCCGCGACCGTGCAGGGCCTGAGGCCCCGCCCCCCTCCGCCCGTCGAGGTGACCACCTCGATGGCCAAGCGCGGGCCCATCACGCGCCTGGTGACCGCCGCGGGACACCTGCAGGCCCACCAGACGGTGAAGGTCAGCTCGAACATCTCCGGCGACCTGCTCTCCCTCGCGGTCAAGGAAGGCGACCACGTGGCGCGGGGACAGGTGCTCGGCCAGATCGACCGCCGGCTGCAGGAGGCGCAGGTGACCCAGTTCCGCGCCGGCGTGTCGAACGCGCGCGCCTCGATCGACCAGATCCTCGCCACCATCGCGCAGGACAAGAACGACCTTTCGCGGACGCGCACGCTGGTCGAGCACAAGCTGACCAGCCAGGCCGACCTGGACAAGGCGCTGACGCAGCTCAAGGTCGACGAGGGCCGGCTCGCCGCGCAGAAGGAGCTGGTGGCGCAGAACCAGGGCCAGCTGGAGACGGCGCTCTACAACCTCTCCCGCGCCACCCTGACCGCGCCGATCGAGGGGACCGTCCTGGAGATCCAGCACAAGGTGGGCGAGCGCATCCGCGGCTCGGACCTGTCCGAGGACGTGGTGCTGATCATGGGCGGCCTCTCCGACATGGAGGTGAAGGCCGAGGTGGGCGAGCACGAGGTGGTCGGCATCCACGAAGGCGACGAGGCGACCATCGAGATCGACGCCATCCCCGACAAGCAGTTCAAGGGCTACGTCTCGGGGATGGTGAAGAACGCGCAGATCAAGAACCCGGGGACCGACCAGGAGGTGACCACCTTCTTCGTGCGCGTCGCCTTCGCCGAGCCGCCCGAGTCGGCGTTGCCCGGCATGTCGTCGGCGGTCTCCATCGCGGTGGCCACCCACGACAACGTGGTGAGCATCCCCATCCAGGCGGTGACCAGCCGCGAGCCCAAGAAGAAGGAGCAGAAGTCGGCGCCGCGCGAAGGCACGCTGGTCGCGGCCGCGCCGGGCGGCGCCACGGCGACCAGCTCCGATGCTCCGCCGGCGGCCGCGGCGACGGGCAAGCCGAAGCCGGTCAAGGTCGTTTTCGTGGTGAAGGATGGCAAGGCGGAGATGCGCGAGGTGCGCACCGGCATCGCCAGCCGGACGGACATCGAGATCCTCGAGGGCATCAAGGACGGCGAGACGATCGTCGACGGTCCCTACCGCACGCTCGCCCGCGAGCTGCAGGAGGGGCAGGGCGTCAAGGTGCAGGAGCCGGTCAAGGCGGGAGAGCAAAAGGGCCCTCAGGGCGGCCGTAGCTGAAGCGCCGTCAGCTTCGGCCCCCTCTCGGAGATCAGATGGCGCTCATCGAGCTGGAGAAGATCGTCAAGACGTACGACCTGGGCCACCAGAAAGTGGCGGCCCTGCGCGGCATGGACGTGCGCATCGAGCGCAACGAGTTCGTCGCCATCGTCGGGCAGTCGGGCTCGGGCAAGTCGACGCTGATGAACATCGTCGGCTGCCTCGACGTGCCCACCTCGGGCCGCTACCGGCTCTCCGGGCGCGACGTGAGCGACCTCTCCGACGACGAGCTGGCCGACGTGCGAAATCTCGAAATTGGCTTCGTCTTCCAGAGCTTCCAGCTCCTGCCCCGCGCCACCGCGCTGGAGAACGTCGAGCTGCCGCTCATCTACCGGGGCGTGTCGCGCAAGGAGCGCCGCGAGCAGGCGGCGCACGCCCTGGACACCGTGCAGCTGTCCGATCGCATGACGCACCGGCCGGCCGAGCTGTCCGGCGGGCAGCGGCAGCGCGTGGCCATCGCCCGCGCGCTGGTCACCCAGCCTTCGCTGCTGCTCGCGGACGAGCCCACCGGCAACCTGGACAGCAAGACAGGGGAAGAAATCGTGCGCCTGTTCCACGAGCTGCACGAGAGGGGCAACACCATCCTGCTGGTCACCCACGAGCCCAAGCTGGCGGCGCGCTGCCCGCGCGCGGTGCGGCTGGTGGACGGCCTGGTGGTGGCGGACGGGAAGGGCCGCGACGTGGCGCTGGCCAACGCCGAGGCGCTGGGCGCCGAGACGCTGGCCGCGTTCCACGCGGCGCAGGCGGCGCAGGCCAGCCAGAGGCTGCCATGAGCGAGTGGGGGGTCCCATGAGCGAATCCGCGCTTCCGCTCCCGTTCGAGGCGAAGTCCCGGCAGCTCGGCTTCCGGCGCAAGGCGGCGCGCCTCTTCGGAGAGCTGCGCGAGGCGGTGGCGCAGGCGGCCTACGCCCTGCGCGCGCACCGGTTGCGCGCGACCCTCACCATCTCCGGCATCGGCCTGGGAATCGCGATGCTGATCGGGATCCTCACCGTGCTCTCCGGCTTCCAGGTGAGCTTCCTGCGCCAGCTCAGCACCTTGGGGCCGAACACGCTGTTCGTGCACAAGTGGAAGTGGGGCGTGAGCGGCAACGACTGGTGGAAGTACAAGAACCGTCCCCACGTCACGCACTTGGACTGGCGCGCGCTGGAGGCCAACGCGAACCTGCCCGTGGCGATCGCGCCCATCGTCAGCACCGACGCCTCGGTGACCCATGCCGGCAAGGAGCTGAAGCACGTCGACATCCGCGGCAGCACCTCGAAGTACCTGGACGCGACGGGATGGGAGATGCGGCGCGGCCGCTTCCTCACCGACCTGGACCACGAGCTGGGCACCGACGCGTGCGTGATCGGAGCCGACGTGGAGGAGGCTTTCTTCAAGGGGCAGGACCCGCTCGGCCAGCGGCTGCGCGTCGGTCCGTCCACCCGCTGCACCATCGTGGGGACGTTCCTGCGCAAGGGGAACTCATTCGGCCAGCCGCAGGATGTGCGCGTGCTCATCCCGCTCTCCGCGTTCACCCGGTCGTTCGGGCTCAAGCGAGGCCTGGTGCTCTCGGTGGTCGCTCCCGCGGGCAAGGTGACGCAGACCGAGGACGAGGTGATCGCGGTCATGCGCAACGCGCGCAGGCTGCGGCCTGACCAGGAGGACAATTTCTCGGTCAACCGGCAGGACAAGCTGCTGCAGGGGTTCAACAAGATGACGGAGGCGCTCAACATCGTGGGCGCCCTGATCGGCGTCATCACCGCCATCGTCGGCGGCATCGGCATCATGAACATCCTCCTCGTCTCGGTGAAAGAGCGTACCCGCGAGATCGGCGTGCGCCGCGCGCTCGGGGCGCGGCGGACGACCATCCTGATGCAGTTCCTCTGCGAGGCGGTGATGGTGTCGGCGCTGGGCGGCCTTTTGGGCGTCGCGGCGGGCGCCGGGGCGGGGAAGCTCGTCGACGTGCTCACGCCGTTCCCGGCCAGCATCGACCCGCTCGTGGTGCTCGGCGGCGTCGGGGGGTCGATCCTGCTCGGCGCCGTCTTCGGCATCTGGCCGGCGTTGAGCGCCGCCTTCCTGCACCCGATCGAGGCGCTGCGCTATGAGTGAGGCGGTGCTTCCGGCAGCGCCGCCGGCTCCGTTGCGCCCCGCATGGCGCGAGTGGATCGCGCGCGGCCTGCAGGCGCGCACCGACGATCTGCGCCTGGCGCTGGCCACGCTCTCCGGCCACAAGCTGCGCTCGTTCCTCACCCTGCTCGGCATCGTGATCGGCGTCTTCACCGTGGTCGCCATGATGGCCCTGCTCGACGGGCTGCAGCGCTCCTTGAGCCGCACCATGGGGCAGCTCGGCGCGGACGTGTTCCAGATCCAGAAGTGGCCGAACTTCAGCATCGGCCAGCTCCCGCCGGACGTGCAGGCGCGCAAGAAGATCACTCTGGCCCAGGCGCTGCAGCTCCGCGAGGCCTTGCCGGACGCGAAGCAGGTCGGGCCCGAGCTGTGGGAGTACGGCAAGGAGATGAGCGCCCAGGGCAACATCGACCAGGGTGTGCAGGTGGCGGGCGGGACCCCGGAGTTCTTCACCAACACGAACCTCGCCATCGCCACGGGACGCACCTACAACGAAGGCGAGGCGCTCGACGGCGCGCGCGTGGTGGTGATCGGCGCGGCCGTGGTGGACGCGCTCTTCGCTGGCCAGGACCCGATCGGCCAGCGGGTGCGGCTCGGGCGGCTCGACCTCCAGGTCGTCGGCACGCTGGAGCGGCAGGGCGGGCTTCCGCTGGACGGCAACCCCGACAACGTCGCGGCCATCCCCATCTCGCTGTTCGGCGAGATCTACGGGACCTCGCGCTCGATCAGCGTCAGCGTGATGGCGAAGGAGCACCGCGAGATGGCCAAGGTGCAGGACCTGGCGATGGGCGCGTTCCGCCGCATCCGCGGGCTCTCGGCCCAGCAGGAGAACGACTTCGAGGTGTTCTCCAACGACTCGGCGCGAGCGATGTTCGACGACCTGGCCGGGAAGGTAAATCTCGTCATGTTCGTGATCTGCGGCTTCTCCCTGCTGGTCGGCGGCATCGGCGTGATGAACATCATGCTGGTCGCCGTGGCCGAGCGGACCCGCGAGATCGGCCTGCGCAAGGCGCTGGGCGCGCGGCGCTCCCGGATCCTCGCCCAGTTCGTCATCGAGGCGGTGGTGCTGGCCTTCTGCGGCGGCCTGATCGGCGTCCTGCTCGGGTACGGAATGGCCGCGGTGGGCCGCTTCGCGCTGGACGTGCCGGCCACCGTCCCGCCCTGGGCGGTCGCCGTGTCGCTGGGCGTATCGGGCGGTATCGGCCTGTTGTTCGGCATCTACCCGGCCGCCCGCGCCTCCCGGCTGGACCCGGCCGTCGCCCTGCGCGACGAGTGAGCCCTGCCGGCGCGCGGGAGCGGTACAATGCGGTCATGAAGAGACACTGGAGGCTGCGGCCGGCCGCGGCCGTCACCGCCCTCGCGGGCCCGATGGCTGCGTTGCTGCTCTCCTGCGGAGGAGACCCCACTGGGTCCTCGCGCTTCGCCAACAGGTGCGTGGCGCCCCGCGCGGGGATCGACGGGCAGGGCAGCCTGGCCGACGAGAAGGCCTGGCTGCGGCTTTGGACCGAGGAGTTGTACCTCTGGTACCGCGAGGTCCCGGCCACGGATCCCGCGCCGTTTGCCACCGCGGTGGCCTACTTCGACGTGCTCAAGACGTCTGCCTTGACTCCCTCGGGGAACCCGAAGGACCGGTTCCACTTCACCATTCCGACCGCACAGTGGCTGGCGCAGTCCCAGTCCGGCGTGGAGGTCGGATATGGGGTCGAGTGGGCCGTGCTCGCGCCTCGGCCGCCGCGCGACGTCCGCGTGGCGTACATCAATCCGGGCACGCCCGCAGCGAGCGCGAACATCGCCCGGGGGGCGAAGGTGCTCAAGGTGGACACCGTGGACGTGACGAACGGCTCGGACGTCGCGACGATCAACGCAGGCCTGTTCCCGGCCGCGGCGAGTCAGAGCCACACCTTCTCGGTCATGGATTTCGGGACGACCACGCCCCGCGACGTGGTGCTCACCTCGGCGAACGTAACGAGCACTCCGGTGCAGAACGTAAAGGTCATCCCGGGGATCATCCCGGGGACGACGGTGGGGTACATGCTCTTCAACGACCACATCGCCACTTCCGAGGCGCAGCTGATCCAGGCCATCAACCAGCTCAAGCAGGCGCAGCCCCCGATCACCGAGCTGGTGCTCGACATCCGCTACAACGGCGGCGGGTACCTGGCCATCGCCAGCGAGCTGGCCTTCATGATCGCGGGTCCGGCGCCCACCAGCGGGAAGACGTTCGAGCAGCTGACCTTCAACGACAAGTACCCGACCACTGATCCGGTGACCGGCCAGCCGCTCACGCCCGAGCCGTTCCGCGCGTCCGCGGCGGGATTGACGCCGGCGACGACCAGGGGCCAGGCGCTGCCGTGGCTCGGGTTGACGCGCGTGTTCGTGCTGACTGGACCCAGGACCTGCTCCGCGAGCGAGTCGATCGTCAACGGGCTGCGAGGCGTCGACATCCAGGTGATCCAGATCGGCTCCCCGACGTGCGGCAAGCCGTACGGCTTCTACCCGGCGGACAACTGCGGGACCACGTACTTCTCCATCCAGTTCAAGGGCGTGAACGCGAAGGGGTTCGGCGACTACCCCGACGGATTCGTTCCGAACGGTGCCGGCGTGGCGGGAGTGCCGGGCTGCCAGGTGGCGGACGACTTCGGTCACGCGCTCGGCGATCCGGCCGAGGCCCGGCTCTCCGCGGCCCTGGGGTATGTTGCCAGCCAGCCCTGCCCGCCTGTGACCTTCGCGCAGGCGAGCCAGCGGACCGCTCTCTCCGCTTCCGGGGGCTCCGACGAAATCGCCGTGAAGTCGCCCTGGCGCGAGAACCGGATCCTCTGGAGATGATCGCGCTGAAGCCATTCCTGAGGGCCTGCGCGGGGGCGGGCGCGCTCCTCTCGCTGGCTGCCTGCAGGACGGCGAAGGTTCGCCAGGAGCTGCCCGCCGTGGTCGCGGAGCCCGGCGCGCAAAGCCGCGCGGAGCTCGCCGCTGCGGTCAGCGCCGCGCTGGGCGGCGTCCCCGTGACGCTCGCCGACGACGCGCTGACGCGGGAGAGCACGCTCGTCCTCGAGCGCGCGCGGCACCGCGATGCGAGCGGCGTGCCGGTACAAGGGCGCGAGACCGGAATGCCGGAACGCTTCCGCCTGGTCAAGATCGGCGCGGAGTGCGTGCTCGTGCACGAGCGGAGCGGACAGCGCTTCACCTTGCGGGAGACGACCTGCGCCCCGGTCGAGAACGGGTAGGCGCGATCATCCGCGCCAGCCCGAAAAAAAATTATTTTTTTTGTCCGGAGAGCGTGCGGGGTGTGGCGGAGAGGACCCGCCCGCCGCCGACCTCCAGCTCCAGATAGCCTTCATGGCCCCGCTGCGTGGAGGAGCCGGCGCAGATCACCATCGGATCCGTGCCGTGGACGAACCGATCGTGGATGTGGCCGCAGAGGATGGCCTGGGCTCCGCCGCGGCGCGCGGCTGCGAGCAGCGCCCGAGCGCCGCGCAACGAATGCCACGGCCAGTCCGGACGGCCGCCGCGGAGCACAGGCGCGTGGTGGACCGCGATCAGCTTGCAGAGGCCGCGCAGCGCGGGCCCAGCGAGGGTGGCCTCTAGCGCGTCGAGCTGGGCGCGATCCACGCGGCCACGCGACAGCACCGGCCAGCACAGCGGCCCGGCCGAGTCGAGCACCACGATGGCCGCCTCGCCGAGCATCCGCACGCGCAGCGGGCCGGGCAGATCGCTGCGCCCGTGCTCGGGGAAGTGCTCCTCGAAGAGCCGCGAGGGAGCGCCGCGCCAGGGGTACCGGTCGTGGTTTCCCGGGAAGACGGTAAACCGGTCCGTGTCGCCCGCCAGCGCTCCCAACGCATCGCGCGCCGCGGCGAACTCCTCCGGATGGGCCAGCTGGGTCAGGTCGCCCGTGCACACCGCGTGATCGGCCGCGGACGCTGCCCGGGCCACCGCGCGCAGCGCCTCCTCGGCCCCGTCATACTGGCGCCCGCGGCCCTTCCACAGCTCGACGGTGGCCAGCGCCCGCAGCGGCCCCAGCTCGCGCAGCCGCCGGCGCCGCCAGTCGCGAAGCTGCACGTGCACGTCGGAGAAGTGGGCCAGCTTCATGCCGGCCGCTCGGCGACGGCCAGGAGACCCAACCCGTCCAGCGCCTCGTCCAGCTTCAGGACGCGCAGTCCGGCGTCCTCCAGCAACACCCGCAGCTGCCCGGCCGAAAAGCTGCCGTAGAAACCGGTCATCGTCCGCCAGAGCAGCGCGGTCATGGCCCACCGCGGGCGAGGCAGGGCCCGGAGCAGGGCCCTGCCCGCGGCGCCCGCCCCGTCCTGCGGCTCGAGCAGCACCGCGCGGCCGCCCGGGCGCAGCACGCGGGCGGTCTCGCGCAGCGCCGCGGCTCGATCCGGCAGCAGGTAGAGCACGCTGTGGAAGGTGACCGCGTCCAGGCTTCCGTCGCGCAGCGGCAGCCCGCGCGCGTCGCCCCGGACGAGCAGGAGGCGCCGATCGCGCCGGCGCGCCCGCCGCAGCATCGCGGGCGCATGGTCGAGCCCGATCACCGCCGGCACCGCATCGCGCAGGTGGGTGGCGGAATTGCCCGGGCCGCACCCCAGATCCAGCGCGCGCCGGCAGCGCGCCGGCAGCTCGGAAGCCATCCGTGCGCAGTCCCGCTCCCAGACGGGGTGCCGCGTCACCAGATCGTAGGGAAGCGCCAATGCCTCGAAGATCCGGTCGCTGCGGAGCATGCAGTGGGATATTGTCACAAGAACCATGGGCCTCCTCGACAAGATCAAGCCGCACGTCGCGCCCGTACGGCCCACCGACGTCGCGGTCTCTCCCGACGGCGGGGTCCAGGTGCGTTGGGACGACGGCAAGGAGAGCCGGTTCCCGGCCAGGTGGCTGCGGGCGCGCTGCCCGTGCGCCGGCTGCGTCGACGAGTGGAGCGGGCAGCGCACCGTGGGCGAGACGCAAGTGAAGGCCGACGTGCGCCCGGAGAACCTGGAGCCGGTCGGCCGTTACGCGGTGCGCATCGACTGGAGCGACGGCCACAACACCGGCATCTGGTCCTGGGAGTACCTCCTCGAGATGCGCGCCGAGCAGTCCGCCGGAACGCCGGCCGGAACGCCCGCCCAGTGAAAGGCGCGGCGCCGCCCTCCCGGCGGCGGCTGGCCGAGGCGCTCGCGCGCGGGCTCGAGGGACCACCTGGTCCGGCCAGCTTGACCCGGTGCGTCGAGACGCTTATTCCTCCGCACCCATCCCGGAGGCCCCATGGCAACAAGGACCGGCCGTCGCGCGGCCATCGTCGCCGGCCTGCGCACTCCGTTCGTGAAGTCCGGCACCGCCTTCAAGGGGCTGACCGCGCTCGACCTGGGGCGAATCGCAGTCTCGGAGCTGGTGCAGCGGTCGGAGCTGCCGCCGAAGGAGATCGACCAGATCGTCTTCGGCGTGGTCATCCCCATCGTGCAGTGGCCGAACATCGCCCGCGAGGTGGGGCTCGCGGCCGGGCTGCCCAAGAACATCGAGGCGCACTCGGTGGCGCGGGCGTGCGCGACCAGCCTGCAGGCGCTCACCACCGCCGCCGACGCGATCGCGGTGGGCGAGGTGGACGTGGCCATCGTCGGCGGGGCCGAGGCGATGAGCGACGTGCCCATCACGTACTCGCGCCCCGTGGCGCAGGCGGTGGTGGCGGCGGCGAAGGGAAGGACGCTGGTCGACAAGCTCAAGGCCTTCCGCGAGATCTCCCCGCGCGACCTGCTGCCCGTGCCCCCCGCCATCGCGGAGTACTCGACCGGCATGTCGATGGGCGAGAGCGCCGAGAAGATGGCCAAGGAGAACGGCATCTCGCGGGAGGCGCAGGACGCCTGGGCACACCGCTCTCACACCCGCGCGGCGCGCGCCTGGGCGGACGGCACCTTCCGCCATGAGGCGATGCGCGTCCTGGTTCCGCCTCGTTTCGAGGAGGTCGTGATCGAGGACAACGTGGTCCGCAAGGATTCGCAGCTCGAGGCGTACGCCAACTTGAAGCCGGTCTTCGACAAGAAGTACGGGACGGTGACGGCGGGCAACTCGTCGCCGCTGACGGACGGCGCGGCGGCCCTGGTGGTCATGGCCGAGGAGAAGGCGCGCGCGCTGGGGATGAAGCCGCTCGGCTTCTTGAAGGAGTACGCGTACGCCGCGGTGGATCCGGGCTGGCAGCTCCTGCAGGCGCCCGCCTTCGCGGTCCCGAAGGTGCTGCGCCGCGCGGGCATGAAGGTCGCGGACGTCGACCTGTTCGAGATCCACGAGGCGTTCGCCGCGCAGGTCCTCTCCAATCTCCAGGCGTGGGGCTCGAAGAAGTTCGCCGACGAGCACCTCGGCGGAGGCGAGCCGATCGGTGCGCCGCCCGAGGAGAAGATCAATCCGAACGGCGGGTCGATCGCGCTCGGCCATCCCTTCGGCGCGACCGGCGCGCGCCTGGTGCACCAGGCGCTGCGCGAGATGGCGGCGCGCGGGCTGGGGACCGCCCTGGTGTCCATCTGCGCCGCCGGCGGACTGGGCGGGGCCTGCATCCTCACCCGGGAGTAGACATGGCTTCTTCGACCTTCCGCCTCGAGACCCAGGGCGACGGGGTGGGCGTCGTGCTGATGGACGTCCCCGGCGAGCCGGTCAACACGCTGCGCGCCGATTTCCAGGCCGAGCTGGACGAGCTGCTGCGGCGCGCGGCGGACGATCCGGCGATCGCCTCCATCGTCTTCGCCAGCGGCAAGCCGGACGGGTTCATCGCGGGCGCGGACGTGCAGATGCTCCACCGGATCGGGACGCGCGAGGAGGCCGAGGCGCTCTCCCGCGGCGGGCAGCAGGCGATGGCGCGGCTGGAGGAGCTGGGGAAGCGCAAGCCGATCGTGGCCGCGATCCATGGCCCCGCCCTGGGCGGCGGCCTGGAGGTGGCGCTCGCGTGCACGTACCGCGTCGCCACCGACGACCGGAAGACGCAGCTCGGACAGCCCGAGGTGCAGCTAGGGCTCATCCCCGGGGCGGGCGGGACGCAGCGGCTGCCGCGGCTGATCGGGATCGCCGAGGCGCTGGACCTGATCCTGACCGGCAAGTCGGTGCGGCCGTCCAAGGCGCGGCGGCTCGGCCTGGTCGACGAGGTGGTGCCCAGGCCCATCCTGCTGGAGGTGGCGCGCAGGCGCGCCGCCGAGCTGGCCTCGGGCGCGCTCCGCCCGGACCGATCCCGCGTGCATCTGAGACAGATCGCCGGCCGCGAGATGCTGCAGGTGGTCGCGCTGGAGGAGAACCCCATCGGGCGGCGCATCCTCTTCCAGCAGGCGCGCAAGGCGCTCTTGAAGAAGACGCGCGGCCACTACCCGGCGCCCGAGAAGGCGCTGGAGGCGGTGCGGATCGGCATCGAGGACGGGATGGAAGCAGGGCTTCGCGCCGAGGCGGGACGCTTCGGCGAGCTGGTGGTCAGCGAGGTCTGCCGGAACCTGGTGCAGATCTTCTTCGCCACCACCGCCCTCAAGAAGGACACCGGCGTGGACGATCCCTCGGTGAAGCCTTTGCGCGTCTCCAAGGTCGGGATGATCGGCGCGGGGCTGATGGGCGCGGGCATCGCCGCGGTGACCGCGGATGCCGGCATCGCGGTGCGGCTGCGCGACAAGGACGACGCGGCGCTGGGCCGCGGGCTGCGGCAGATCGCCGGCATCTTCGACGAGCGCGTGAAGCGGCGCCGCCTCACGCGGGCGGAGCGCGACGAGAAGATGGCGCTCGTCGCCGCGACCACCGACTGGTCCGGGTTCAAGACCTGCGACCTGGTCGTCGAGGCGGTGTTCGAGGACCTGAAGCTCAAGCAGGACACGCTGCGCGACGCCGAGCGCGAGGCGCCGGCCGCGCTCTTCGCCTCGAACACCTCGTCCATCCCGATCGGCCGGATCGCCGAGCCGGCCGCCCGTCCCGAGGGCGTGGTCGGCATGCACTTCTTCTCGCCGGTCGACAAGATGCCGCTGCTGGAGGTGGTCCGCGCGCCGAGGACGGGCCCGCAGGCCGTCGCGACCGCGGTCGCGCTGGGGAAGCGCATCGGCAAGACGGTGATCGTGGTCAACGACGGCGTGGGCTTCTACACCAGCCGGATCCTGGCGCCCTACATGAACGAGGCCTCCTGGCTCCTCCTGGAGGGAGCCGCGGTCGAGGACATCGACGCGGCGCTGGTCGATTTCGGCTTCCCGGTCGGTCCCATGCAGTTGCTCGACGAGGTCGGGATCGACGTCGGCGGCAAGGTGGCCCACATCATGTCCGAGGCGTTCGGCGAGCGGATGAAGCCGCCGGAGGGATTCGAGCGGGTGGCGGAGGGCGGCCGCCTGGGCCGCAAGGCGAGGAAGGGCTTCTACCTGTACGGGGACGAGAAGGAGAAGGGGCACAAGGAGGTCGACCGCAGCGTCTACGACCTGCTCCCCGGAGGGCAGAAGCGCAGCTCGCCGCCGCGCGAGGAGATCGCCGAGCGCTGCGTCCTGCAGATGGTCAACGAGGCGGCGCACTGCCTGGGCGAGAAGATCCTGCGCTCGGCGCGCGACGGCGACGTGGGCGCCGTCTTCGGCCTCGGCTGGCCTCCCTTCCGCGGCGGCCCGTTCCGCTACGCGGACTCGCTCGGCGCGCAGCAGGTGGTGCACCGCCTCTCGGCGTACCGGGACCGCTTCGGCGCACGCTTCACCCCGGCCCCGCTGCTGGTCGAGCTGTCCCGCAGCGGCGGGAAGTTCTTCCCGCCGAAGTAAGGCGGCTCACCTGCCGAGGCGGGCGCGCAGCTCGGCGAGCGTCGGGAGCGCGGCGTCTTTCTCGGAGAGCAGCGGATCGCGGATCGGCCAGGCGATGCCGACGTCAGGGTCGTTCCAGCGCAGGCCGATCTCGTCGTCGCGGTCATAGAAATCGGTGCATTTGTAGGCGACCTCCGCGAAGTCGCTGAGCACGCAAAAGCCGTGTGCAAGCCCGGGCGGGACGAACATCTGGCGGAAGTCGTCCGCCGAGAGCGTGGCGCCGGTCCATTTGCCGAAGGTGGGCGAGCCAGGACGGATGTCCACCGCCACGTCGAAGATCTCGCCTTGCAGGGCGCGGATCAGCTTGCCCTGCGGCTGGAGGAGCTGCGCGTGCAGGCCGCGCAGCGTCCCGCGCAACGAGCGGGACTGGTTGTCCTGCACGAACCTGTGCGGGATGCCCGCCTCGCGGTATTTGCGCTCGTGGAAGGTCTCGAGGAAATGCCCCCGGGCGTCGCGGAACACGTCGGGCTCGATGAGCAAGACTCCCGGCAGGTCGGTATTCAGTAGACGCATGGCGGACGGTCACCTTCCGGAGCGGGCGGGAGTCATCGTTCGAATCGGTAGCCGTGGCCGCGGACGGTGAGGAAATGGCGCGGCTGCTCGGGGTCGCGCTCCAGCTTCACGCGCAGCGAGCGGACGAAGTTGTCGACCGTGCGCGGCGTCCCCTCGTACTCGGCGCCCCAGCAGCGGGCCAGGATGTCGTCGCGGCTCAGGGCCCGGCCGCCCGACTGGAGGAACAGCCGCAGCACCTTGAACTCCTGCGGGGTCACCTCGACCGGCTCTCCGTTGCGCGCCACCGTCTGCGCGCCCAGGTCCGCCTCGATCTCCCCGAACTTGATGCGGTCCGCGGCGCGGTCGTCGCGCGGCGGCCGGCGGCGGAGCAGGGCCTCGACCCGCGCGAGCAGCTCGCCCAGGCCGAACGGCTTGGCGAGGTAGTCGTCGGCGCCCAGCTTGAGCCCCAGGATCTTGTCGCCCTCCATCCCCTTGGCGGTCAGCATCAGGACGGGCGTCTGCACCGCCCGCCGGCGCAGCTCCTTGAGCAGCTCGTAGCCGTTCCGGCCGGGGAGCATCACGTCGAGGACGACGAGGTCCACGTCGGGCTTCTGCGCCTCCGCGAGACCCATCTCGCCGTCGTGGGCCAGCACCACCTCGTGCCCTTCCCGGCGCAGGTTGAGGCGCAGCCCGAGGGCGATGGCGCGATCGTCCTCGATGACCAGTACCCGGGCCACGGCGGCTATGTACCGCACATCAACTCGTCACGCCCGCGCATCTAACGCGGTGCGTCCCGCCCCGGGACGGCGCGCGGTGCGTCAAAGGGTGCACGGGTGGCCTGGATTCCTGGAGCCGGACGAGCTCTACGCGGTCCCGGGGAGCTGGACCCGGAAGACCGAGCCGCTGCCCGCACGGGCCTCCACGTCGATGCGGCCGCCGTGCGCCTCGACGAGCCGCTTGGCGATGGCGAGGCCCAGGCCGGTGCCCTCGGTCTGGCGGGAGAGCAGGTCGTCGGCGCGGTAGAACCGTTCGAAGATCCGCTTGCGGTCCTTCTCGCGCACGCCGATGCCGTTGTCCTCCACCTCGATGGCGATGCCGCCGTCCCTGCGCCGCGCGCGCAGCCGGATCTGCTTGTCGGGGCCGGTGAACTTGACCGCGTTGTGCAGCAGATTCAGCACCACCTGGGCCATGGCGTCGCGATCGAGCGAAACCTTGGGCAGGTCCGGCTCGATCTGGGTCTCGTAGGTGGCGCCGAGCTGCTGCGCGCGGAAGACGTCCGCCACGTGCGCCAGCAGCTCGGGCACCTCGGTGGGCTCGGGCCGCAGGAGCTTGCGGCCGCTCTCCAGGCGGGACCAGTCGAGCAGCTTCTCCACCAGACTGGAGAGGCGCTGGGTCTCCTTGGTCAGGAGATCCAGGCACTCCTGCACCTCCCGCGGTCCCTGGGCGCGGCCCTGCTTGAGCGTCTCCGCGAACAGCCGCACGCTGGTGAGCGGGGTGCGCAGCTCGTGGGAGATGTTGGCCACGAAGTCGGTCTTGAGGCGCGACAGCTTGTAGGCGCGGCGCATCTCGCGGATGGTGAGGCCGAACCCCACGCCGATGCCGGTGTAGAGGAGCGCGAGCAGCGCGATGTACCAGGTGCGGTTGCGGAAGGCGAGGCTGGCCGCCGGGTCGTCGCCGGAGATCTCGGCCGCCAGCGTGAACCCGTCCAGCGGGGGCTGGAGCGGGAGCCGGGCGACGATGGTGGTGTGGCCGGGAGGCGCGACCTCGCTGAGCAGCCGCCGCAGCGTGGCGATGTTCGCGCTGCCGCGCTCGGCGGGCGGCAGCAGCCGGAATGCGGCGGACTCGCGCGGGAAGCGCGTGGCCGCCAGCCGGGGCACCTCGGCCGCGAGGCCCACCAGGTCGAGCTGCGCCGCGAGCACACCCGGTTCCGGCTGTCCCGGCACCCGCACCAGCGCGAACAAATGGCGATCTCCGCCCGCATCGCTGGCGGCGAGCAGGTGCCCGCCCGGCGGCAGCGCCTGCGCGCGGCGCACCGCGTCGGCGAAGACGGGGTCTGAGCTCTGCGCCTGCGCGGGGGCGACGGCGAGGAGCAGCGGCTCGGGCCGGGGCGGCGCGACGGCGACGCGCTGCTCGCGGACGCGCCGATCTTCCTGGGCCCGCGCCAGAGCGTCCACGGCGGCGGCATCGGCGGCGGCTTGCAGGCGGGCGCGCAGATCGGAGTCCAGCGTCCGGAGCCGCGCCCCGTACTCGATCTCCAGCCGGCGCTCGACCGCGGCGCGCTCGTTCATCACGGCGACCACGCCGAACGCGATCAGCGCGACGCTGGGCAGCAGCATGCCGCACAGGAGCCACACGAACGCGCGGCGGAAATCGATCAGCTCGGATTTCCCAGCCATCCCTGGACGTCTTTATACCGGCCGCGCTGCGCGATTGCCCCTTGGTGTAGTGTCCCCGTGCCGTGGCGAAAGGGCACACCAGGAGCGGGCGGGCAGCCAGGCAGGCGGACGCGCATTCCAGCCCCGCGCCCAATCCGGCCGGCAACGCGCCATCGCTGCCGGGGACTAGCGATTCTCGCCCGCTGCGCGAATCCGCCCCGGATCCGGTGGCGCTGCTCCTCGCGGCGACGGTTCTGGTCGCGATCGCGCTGGCGGCCTGGCTCGCGCTGTTCAGGCACTAGCCCGCCGCCGCATTCACGCCTACGTGCCGGAGGAGCGGGCCATCTTCGCCACGCTCACGGTCACCTCGGGATGGCAGCGGCGGAAGAAGCCGCACTCCAGCTCGCGGCAGCGGGCCGGCTCCACCTTGGGCCAGGCTCCCGTCCGGCGGCCCGATTCGACCGTCCGCGCCGCCGAGAGAAGGCCGCGGCGGATCTCCTCCACATGGGCGGCGCCGGGCGCCTCGCGGGCGGCGAAGGGGGCCCCGGGTGAGCGCAGGAATACCAGCCCGCTGCGGACCGGGACGGCGGAACCGGTCACCGCCTGCGCGGCCACGGCATACGCGTCGAGCTGGAATTCGTACCTCCCGGCGGCGGCCGCGCGCGACAGCTTGTAGTCGACGACCGTCGCCTCCTCGCCGTCGAGCAACAGCGCGTCGAGCTGGCCGCGCACGACGAGGTCGGGCCCGGCCGGCTCTCCCTCGCGGGCCTCGAGGCGAAGCGCGAAGGGCAGCTCGCGGAAGAGCTGCCGCGCGCCCGCACGCGCCATGCGCCGGGCCAACGCGGAATCGAGGAAGGCGGCGACTGCGTCCATCACGTCCGCGATCTCCGGAGAGTCGGGGTCCTCGCCCTCCAGCTCGACCAGGCGGCGCAGCTCGCGGCGCCGCGCCGCGCCGTCGGCCAGATCGAGCGGGACGAGCTCCAGCAGGCGATGCGCGAGCGTCCCGCGCTCCGCGGCGCCGCCGGCGCCAGCGCTCGCCTCGCCGGCGCCGTGCGGCCTTTCCTCCAGTCCGAGCTCGTGCAGCAGCTGGTACCTCCGCGCGCAGGCGCTCGCATCGGCCAGCTGGGTGACCGGCGCGAGGACCGTCCCACGCGGCCGCGCACCGGCGTGGCCCGCGGTCCGGGCGACCAGCTCGGCCGCCCGCAGCGCGGCGGCCGCGCCGTCCACACCCCAGTCCAGCCGACCCGCCCCGTCCGCACCCGCTCCGTCCGCACCCGCTCCGTCCGCACCCGCTCCGTCCGGACCCGCCCCGGCTGGAGCCTCCGCGCGCAGGACCGCGCGCAGCAGCCCGGCGTCGCCGTCGACCAGCGCCGCGCCGCCCGCGGAGACGGGCTCGGCCTGCCCGGTCGCGCCGTCCGGAAGGACGCGAACCAGGCCGGCGCAGTCCGGCATGGCCCGGTCGATCCACTGCCGCCAGGTCTCTACCCTCGGCGCCGCCCGGCCGGACAGGAGCAGCAGGTCCCGCGCGCGCGTCGCCGCGACGTAGAAGAGCCGCCGGCCCTGGGCTGCCTCGCGCTCCTTGCGCAGGTCACGCACCGCGAGCCCGTGCGAGCCCCAGCGCTTCCACCCGGCGCCGCGTACCTTGAGCGCGAGCCCCAGGTCGGGATCGAGCAGGACGCCCTCCGGCCCGCCCCGGGGCTGCGCGGCACACTCCGGCACCACCACCACCGGGAACTCGAGCCCCTTCGCCGCATGGACGGTGAGCAGGCGCACGGCGTGCGGATCGCTCTCCTCGACCACGCCGGCGTCGGCCTCGCCCACGTCGTCGTCGGCGAGCCGCCGTACCTGGGCGACGAAGGCGCGCGCGTTCCCCCCGTGGAGCTCGTGCTGGCGCGCGAAGCCCACCAGCTTCTCGACGTTCGCGGCCGCCTGCTCGCCGTACAGGCCCCCGGCGATGGCGGCCAGGAAGTCGCTCTCCGCCAGCACCGCCTCGAGGAGCGCGGCCGGTCCGAGCCGGTCGCATTCGCGCTGCACGCGGGAGATGAGCCCCAGGACGCGATCGAGCGCCTCGGCGTCGTCGGACGCCAGCGCCTCGCGGGCCGCCGGCTCGCGCGCGGCGCGAAGACTCAGGCCACGGCCGCCGTGGCGCGCGAGGAGCACCAGCGCGTCGTCGGAGAGCGGTCCCAGCGGCGACCGCAAGACCGAGAGCAGCGCCAGGTCGTCGTCGGGGTCGACCGCCAGCGCGAGCAGCTGGGTGAGGTCCAGCACCTCGCGCGCCTGGTAGAAGCCGCGGCCCTTGAAGACCAGGTGGGGGATGCGGCGCTTGAGCAGCGCGCGACGGAAGACGTCGACGTTGGTGAACCGGCGCAGGAGGATGGCGACGTCGCCGCCTCGCACCGGCCGCGGGCCGCCCTGGTCCTGGACCCGCTCCGGAGCGCCCGGCGCGAGCAGCAGCGCGATCCGCCTGCTGACCACCTCCGCCTCGGCCTCCACTCCGGCTCCGAGCACGTCGAGCAGCTCGGCGCAGGGGCCGGGGACTCCGGCGCGGTGCGCGGAGAGGGCGTCGTCGTCCAGGAACGGAGTGTCGAACGGCCGGTCCGCCGCGCCGAGCGCGGTGCGGAAGAGGCGGTTTGCGAAGTCGACCAGCGGCGGCAGGGAGCGGCGAGAGGTGCGCAGCACGAACCGCCGCGCTCCGTCCTGCAGGGCGCGCGCGGCGAAGGCCTGGGCGGAAGCGACGTCCGCCCCGCGGAACTCGTAGATGGACTGCTTCCGGTCGCCGACGACGACCAGCTTCCCCCGCGCGACCGGCCGTGCACCGGGCAGGCCCGAGCCGGCCGGGGCGGTGCCCTCGCCGTCCTCGACCAGCCACCCGAACAGCTCAAGCTGCGGCCGGCTGGTGTCCTGGAACTCGTCGAC
>DASQBG010000033.1:0-2097 GCA_035635335.1 Myxococcales bacterium
CAAGGACATGGGCTCGGCGAACGGCATCTGGCTCAACGGCGAGCGCGTGGACGACGTGGAGTTGTTCGACGGAGACGTGCTCCGGCTAGGGCAGACCTCCATCCGGATCGACGTGGTGGGCGGCCGCAAGCGCCCCGGCGCCGGGCTGAGCCCCAAGGTCCTCGCCGCCATCATCGCCGGCGTGCTCGTCCTCGCCGGCGCGGGCATCAGCGGCGGCCTCTATCTGAAGAAGCGCGCCCAGGCCCGGCGCGACAAGGCCAGCCTGACCGCGTTCGTCGCCGCCGCCCGCGAAGGCCAGAAGAGCAAGCCCTGCGCCGCGGCCGTGGACAAGGTCGGCGACGTGGCAAGGACGCTGAACACGCTGGGCAGGCCCTCTACCGCAAATCCGCCCAAGGGGGACGAAGCCCGCCGCCTCGTCGCCGGATACCGGGAGCTGGCCAAGACGTACGACCGGATCGCGGTCGCGATCTCGCAATTCGGCGCGCAGTCGACGGCCTCGGCGGCAGCGCTGACCGGGTCCGCCGAGCAGATCGCAGACCCCGACATCAAGAACAAGGTGGCGGAAGCGCAGGATCTGATCGACCAGCGCACCCAGGTGACCGGCGCGTTCGTCGCCGACTGGAAGAAGCTCTCCCAGGCCACCAACAACTATGTCAATCAGCTCGACCAGGCATTCCTGCAGGGCAACAAGTCGGCGTACGCCGACGTGGACCGGGGCGTGCAGGCAAAGTCGCCGGTCGAGGTGCTGGCGGACTGCAACAAGAAGTTCGCCCAGCGGGCGAACGCGAGCGAAGACAAGCTCCGCGAGCTGGACGAGATGGTCGGCGCGCCGGCCGAGTAGGCCTTGATCGCCGTCTGGATCGCCTGCGCGGTTGGGGCCCTGCTCACCGGGGGCGCTCTCGCCTTTGCGACCCGGATCCGCGGGCGACACCGGCGGTTCCTGCGAGCGCCCGCGCCCGTCGCTCGCGCGGAAGACGACCGGATCATGGACCAGCCGCAGGCGCTCTACCACGGCACCCGCTTCGCCGACGGCACCCGGGTCCTCGCGCCAGCCTGGAGGGAACCCTGCGTCAGCGACGTCTGGTGTACGGCGGAGGCGCTGTTCATCCGGCGCGAAGGGCAGGGCGCGCTGCTGTCGATCGCGCACGCGGAGGTCAGCGAAGCGGCGCTGCACCGCGCCTTCGCGCCCATCGCAGGGAAGGATCTACCGATGCTCCGGCTGCGCTGGCGGCGAGGTGGCGAGCAGCTCGAGACGGCCCTGTCGCTGCGGGGAGGAATGGCCTCGCTGGAGGCGCTCCGGCGCGAGATCCACCTCCGCCAGGGAGACGTGGCCCGGCTGCTGGCGCCGCTTTTGCAGAAGGCTCCGCCATGAGGGTGACGGCGCTGGGCAGCGGCGATGCCTTCTGCTCCTCGGGCCGCGGCCATACTTGTTGGCTGGTCGACGACGAACGGGGGACGTTCGCGGTCGACTTCGGGGCGACCGCGCTCCTGGCGCTGAAGCGGCTGGGACGGGATCCGGGCGGGATCGGAGCGATCCATTTCACCCATCTGCACGGGGACCACATCGCCGGTTGGCCGTTCTTCCTGGTCGATGCGGTCTACCGGGCGGCACGCACCGCGCCCCTCGCGGTCAGCGGTCCCGCCGGGACCGGCGAGCGGCTGCAGGCGCTCTGGGCAGCGTGCTACTCCAGCGCCGCGGAGCGGCCGCTGCCGTTCGCGGTGGAGGTCCTGGAGATCGCGCCGGGCGACGAGGTCGACGTGGCCGGGCGGCGCGTCCGCGCCTTCAAGGCGGAGCACATGACGCCTCCCCAAGTATCGCTCTCGCTGCGCGTCGGCCCGCTCGCCTTCACCGGCGACACCGGATCGGTCCCCCAGGGCCTGTGCGACGGCGCCGAGCTGCTCTGCGCCGAGTGCACCCATGCCGGCGAGAGCACCGACCAGCACATCGGTTGGCGGACGCTGCGCGCGAAGCTGCCGCGGGTGCCGAGGATCCTCCTCGGGCATCTGGGCAGCGAGGCTCGAAGCGGCATCGCTGCTCCGCCCGGCGTGCAAGTGTGCGACGATCTCGACTTCGTCGAGCTATAAGGCGCCATGGAC
>DASQBG010000034.1:0-22915 GCA_035635335.1 Myxococcales bacterium
CGCGGGGGCACCACCAGGAGAGGGTGTGGCGCGGCAGCGTTCCCTCTCCGCCGCAGTCGTCGCAGCGCACCTGGTACGGAGGCCTGGTCGCGAGCCGGATTCCCATGGGGCTGCAATGCTGCATAGTAGACGCGGAGGTGATCCAGTCCCGCGACACCTACACCGCGCCCGTCCCGCTGGTTTCGCGGACATCGCGCGGCGCTGGCGGACCGGAGCGCGGCTCGCGCGCGGCGGCTTGCCGCTGGAGGCGCCGCCTGCGGACGAACCACCACACGCCCACACCGACCAGGGCGGCGGCGGCGATCGCCCAGTGCACCCGCTGCAGGAGCCGGCGGATGTCGTCGAGGTGCTGGCCGAACAGGTAGCCGAGCGTCACCACTGCGGGCACGGTAACGGCCGCGCTGAGCATGTCGGCGAGGAGGAACGTCCCCAAGCGCACGCCCGACGCCCCGGAGAGGAAGAAGATGGGCGCGCGCAGCCCCGGCGTGTGCCGGCCGACGACCACCGTCCAGAACCCGTGGCGGGCGAAGTGGACGCGCAGCTTCTCGGCCCGCTCCGGCGAGATGACCTTGCGGACGAGCTTGTGCTCGTACGCCTTGGGGCCGAGCTTCTTGCCCCAGTGGTAGATGAGCGCGTCGCCCACGATGACGCCCGAGTACCCGGCCAGGAGCGTCGGCAGGTAGCGGGTCACGCCCTGCGAGGCGAGCGCGCCGGCGAGGAGCAGGACCAGGTCCTCGCTGATCGGCACGCCGAGCCCGGCCGCCGAGAGGAGGAGCAGCAGCGCGGGATACGTGTACCGCTGCAAGAGCTCGGCGAGCGTGTGCTCCACTAGGTCCCCTGTCCGCTTTCCTTGTAGCCGACAAGCCGCAGGAGCACAGCCGGGCACGCTATGTTATGACGCCCCGCCCGCATCCGAAGGAAACGTTGCCCATGCTGGACGCTGTCACCAAGGGATTCCGCGCCGCGAAGCACAAGCTGACCGGCAAGGCGGAGCTGAGCGAGGCGAACATCGATGACGCCTTGCGCGACATCCGCGTCGCGCTCCTCGAGGCCGACGTCGAGTTCAACGTCGCCAAGCGCTTCCTCGCCCGGGTGAAGGAGAAGGCGCTCGGCGAGGTGGTCTCGACCACCGCGACCGACAAGAAGGGGCGCAAGGTCCAGGCGTCGCCGGGCGACCACTTCATCAAGATCTGCCACGACGAGCTGGAAAATCTCATGGGGCCGGTCGACACCTCGCTCCAGCTCGGGCGCAAGGGCGATCGGCCAGCGGGCGTCATGCTGGTCGGACTGCAAGGGTCGGGCAAGACCACCACCGTGGCGAAGCTCGCCAACCTGCTCCTCAAGCAGGGCAAGAAGCCGCTGATGGTCGCCGCCGACATCTACCGGCCCGCGGCGGTGGAACAGCTCAAGCAGCTCGGGCAGAAGCTCGACATCCCCGTCTTCCACGAGGAGAACACCAAGCCGCCCGACATGGCCCAGCACGCGCTCTCCTACGCGGGCCAGAAGAACCGCGACGTGGTGATTTACGACACCGCCGGCCGCCTCGCCATCGACGAGGAGATGATGGGCGAGCTGGAGCAGATCAAGGCGCGCGTGGAGCCGGACGACATCCTCCTGGTCGCCGACGCGATGATCGGCCAGGACGCGGTGAAGACCGCCGGCGAGTTCGACCGGCGCCTGTCGCTCTCGGGATTCGTGCTGACCAAGCTGGACGGCGACGCGCGCGGCGGCGCCGCGCTCTCCATCAAGGAGGTCACCGGCAAGCCCATCAAGTTCATCGGCATGGGCGAGGCGCTCGACAAGCTCGAAGAATTCCGGCCCGAGGGCCTGGCGAGCCGCATCCTCGGGTTCGGCGACATCGTCGGGCTGATGAAGGATTTCGAGGGAGTGGTCGACGAGCAGAAGGCCGAGGAGGACGCGGAGAAGATCCTCACCGGCAACTTCGACCTCCACGACTTCGTCGAGCAGATCAAGCTGGTCAAGAAGATGGGGTCGGTGAACGACCTGTTGGAGAAGTTCCCCCTCTTCGGCGAGCTGCCGGAGGGCATCACCTTCGACGACAAGGAGCTGGGCCGCGTCGAGGCGATGATCGGGTCGATGACGAAGACGGAGCGCAAGAACCCGCAGATCATCGGCGAGGAGCGCATCGAGCGCATCGCCAAAGGCGCCGGGCAGGGCAAGCAGCACGTGCGCGGGCTGCTCGACCGCTTCTTCGCGATGCAGAAGGTGATGCGCCAGATCGGCGGCGGGCCCGGCGGGCCCGGGATGGGGCTGCTCTCGCGGCTTCCCGGGTTCCGGCAGCTCGCGCAGCTCAAGCAGCTCAAGGGCATGGAGCCGCAGGACGTGGCCTCGCTCTTCGGCCTCCCGAAGGAGATGACGGAGGCCATGCCGGCGGCGGGCGGCAAGGGCTCGCACTCGGCGGCGCTGGCGCGGCAGCGGCTGATGGGGTTCAACCAGAACCCGCCCCGCCAGATGACCGACGAGGAGCGCAAGAAGCTCCGCGACAAGCGCAAGCAGGAGCGCAAGAACAAGAAGAAGAACCGCCGCCGCTGAAGACTAAGTGCGGCTCACGCAGAGCCCGCAGAGATCGCAGAGGGATTTGTTGGTCTCAGCGCGGGCGACGTCGCCTCCTCGAAGAAAAGCATCTCTGCGCCCTCCGCGAGCTCTGCGTGAAACAAGGGGAGTCATCTCCGTCGACGGCGCACCGCAGCTGCTCCGATCAGACAGACGAGCGCCAGGGCGGCGGCGGGGTAGCCCCAGGCAGTACCGAGATGCTCTTCCGCGGCGGGTTGGTAGGCGGCGCGGCGGGCTGCGGCGGCCTCGTGGTAGGGCAAGAGCAGGGCCAGGCTGCGCTGCACGGCCACCGCCGGCACCGCTTCCGCGCGCGCCGCGTCGAAGCGGGCCTGCCAGAGCCGGAGCGCGGTCGAGGCGCGGCGCAGGCCCCGCCCTTCCAGCTCGTAGAAGGCAGCCAGGGCGGCCGGGTCGACGCGCAGGTACGCGTCCGGATCGTCGCCCGCGGAGCCGTCGTACTCGTGCCCCATGCCGTCGCGCAGCGTGGGCGTGGTGAGCCGGTACGCCAGCCGGTAGACCTCGCCGCCCTCGCGGCTGGAGACGTCGATGGTCGCCTGCGCGATCGCCCGGCCGAAATCCGGGCCGGGCGGCACCCTCGCGGCCAGCCCGGCGTCGTCGCCCGAAAGGCCGTCGATCGCCGCGCGCACCTCGGGAGCGCCGGCCAGCACCCGCTTGGCGAACAGGTCCTCGGAGAACAGGTGGTGGTTGGCGATCAGGCGCAGGCCGATCTGGCGCAGCGAGCGGCGCTCCCCGAGGAGCCCGCCCAGCGTGCGCAGGTCGCGCAGCTTCGATTGCAACCACGCGTCGCGGAAGAACTCGTAGATGCCGACCTGCACGGTGTGGATCTGGTTGCCCACGTCCTCCAGGTGGTGGAACGCGGCACCGGCGAAGCAGGCCGCGAGCCACTCGCGCGAGGCGAGGTCCGAGCCCGCCGCGAGCAGCGACAGGTCGGTATAGAGCTGCGCGAGCTCGGCCCCGTACGCGTGCGCGGTGGGAGGCACCGCGAATCGCCACGGCTCGTTCTTCAGCACCGCCGGATCGTCGCTGAGCGGCTCGGTCACCAGGCCGTAGTGGGCATGACCCTGGCTGGTCGTCCCGGTGAGGCTCCCGAAGTCGAGCGTGGCCGGGTCGTACGGGACCGGTGAGCCGTCCGGCGCGCGCACGATGCCGTGGTCCGCGCCGCGCAGGTACCGGTGCCGGTTGCGCTCGTCGTCGTCCGGCCACCGGCTGGCGGCGGCGAGCAGGTCGCCGCGCGACATGGGCCCGGCGTCGACCAGGTCGAACCCGTGCACGGCGGCCGCGGGGTCGAGCAGGAAGAGCTGCTTGAGCTCCCAGGCGGTGAAGGCCTGCTCCGACGGCCACCGCGAGAGGAACTTCGCGCGGAGCGCGGGCTCGGGAAGCTGCCCGGCAGTGCGCCAGAACAGCGCGCGGAAGGCGTCGAGGTCGGCCTGGGTCGGCGGGGCGAGGGGCTCGGCCAGCCAGGCGTCGCGGCCGGCGAATGCGCGGCGGGTGAGAAGCGCGTGGATCGCCTCGTTGTACGCGGCGGCCGGCAGCGACACGGCGCAGAGCAGGACGGCGAGGCGGCGCATCCACGGGAGCCTGGCCAGAGCCGATGGGGCGGCACCACGCCTTTCTAGCGCGGAGGTCATCTCCGCCCATCCTGATGGAGCGAATCGAGCAGCGCGCGCAGCCGCGGAAGCCCGTCGACGCTCTGTGCGCCGTACCAGGACAGGTCCCGCCCGTTGCAGAAGGCGACCTTCGCCAGAGGCAGCCGCGCGCGGAACACCTGCGCGTCCGCCTCGCTGAACGGGTGCGGCTCGTCGGGGAGCAGCACCACCTCGGGCGCGCGAGCGGCCACCTCCTCCAAGGTGACCCGCGGGTAGCGCGTATCGCGCTCGCCGGCGGGCCTCGCCTCGGCCGTGCCCAGGTCGGCCTGCAGCGGATAGCGCCGCTCGCGATCGGCGAAGACGTTCCGGCCGCCGGCGAGCCCGAGCGCATCGCTGATGAAGGTGTCCGCGTTGATCGTCATCAAGGGATCCATCCAGATCGGGACGAAGGCGGCGAGCGGCGGCCCGGGCGTGGCTTCCAGGGCGCCCAGTGCGCGCAGGCCGCGGCGCAGCAGGTCGCGCGATCCCTCCTCGACCCCGAGGATCCGGGCCAGGCGGGCGAGGTGCGCAAGGCCGTCGGCGACGCGCCGGGGAAAGGCCACGAAGACCGGCAGCTGCAGCCTGGCCAGCTCCTCGACGTGGCTGCGCGAATTCTCCTCCTGGTTGCAGAGCACCAGGTCGGGCTCCAGGGCGGCCACCGCGCGGACGTCGACGTCCTTGGTGCCGCCGATCACGGGGAGCGCGTCCACCTGCCCCTCCGGAGCCACGCAATAGCGAGTGCGGCCGGCCAGGCGGTCTCCGGCGCCCAGCGCGAACAGGTTCAGCGTATCGCTCGGCACCAGCGACACCACCCGGCGGGGCGGGCGGATGAAGAGCAGCTCGCGGCCGCGGTCGTCGTAGACGCGCAACGGCATCGCGCTTCCTCTATCATCGCGGACCGCCATGCGCGCCATCGTGTTCAAGGCCCCCGGCGGGCCCGAGGTGCTCGAGCTGGGCGAGGTCCCCGATCCGCGGCCCAGGCCGGGCGAGCTGCTGGTGCGGGTGCGTGCCGCGGGCGTGAACCGCGCCGACCTGGTGCAACGCCTCGGCCGCTACCCACCCCCGCCGGGGGAGCCAGAGACCCTCGGCCTGGAGATCGCCGGGGAGGTGCTGGAGCCCGCGGCGCCCTTCCAGCGCGGCGACCGGGTGATGGCGCTGCTCGGCGGGGGCGGATACGCCGAGCTGGCCCGCGTGCCGGCGGCGCACGCCATGCCGATCCCGGAGGGCATGGGCTTCGCGGAGGCTGCCGCGATCCCGGAGGCGTTCCTGACCGCCTGGCTGAATCTGTTCATGCTCGGCCGGCTGGCGCCCGGCGAAGTGGTGGTGGTGCACGCGGCGGCGAGCGGAGTCGGATCGGCTGCCTTGCAGCTCTGCCGCGGCGTCGCGAGCACCGTGCTCGGGACCGCGTCGCCGGGAAAGCACGCCGCCTGCCTCGAGCTGGGCGCCACGCACGTGCTCGCGCGGCAGGAGGTGCCCGCGGGACTGGCCGGGGCCGTCCGCAGCGCCGCCGGGCGGGGCGCCGATCTGATCTTCGACCTGGTCGGCGCGTCGTACCTGGAGGCCGACGTCGCCGCGCTCGGATTGCAGGGGCGGCTCTGCTGCATCTCCACCCTGGGCGGGTCGAAGGGCACGCTGGATGTGGGCGCGCTGCTCACCCGCCGGCTGACGGTGATGGGATCCATGCTGCGCACCCGCTCGCCGGCGCAGAAGGCAAAGCTGGTCGCCGACTTCGCCGAAAAGGCGCTGCCGCGCTTCCGGAACGGCGAGCTGCGGCCGGTCGTCGCCCGCACCTACCCGCTCGCCCAGGCCCGCGAAGCGCACGCCGCCCTGGAGCGCAACGAGGTGGTCGGCAAGATCGTGCTCCTCGTCTGACGCGCGGATCTCGCGAGACGTGCGACTGGCGGGGCCACTCCTGCGTTCCGCGCGCAGATCGTGCTCCGGGGTGCGACGGCAGAATCATTGTCGCTCGGAAAATTTCAACGCATTCTGACCGGGCCGTTTTCACCGAGGTGAATCCACGTGCCGCGCAGCGTGCTCGTCGTCGACGACAGCCCCACCATCCGCGGATTCGCCCGGCTGCTGCTGCGATCGCTCGACGTGAAGGTGGTCGAAGCGGAGGACGGAGCGAAGGCGCTCGCCGCCGCCCGCGCGGACGCGCCCGCGCTGGTGCTCGCCGACGTGAACATGCCGGTGATGGACGGCCTGGCGCTCACCCGCGAGCTGCGCAAGGACCGGGCGCTGAAGGACGTGCCCGTGCTGCTGCTCACGGGAGAGAAGTCCGAGGAGCTGCGGCAAAAAGGACGCGAAGCCGGAGCGAACGAGCTCCTCACCAAGCCTTTGCAAGCGGCGGAGTTGCAAGCCGCGGTCCGGCGCTGGCTCGGGGACGCGGCGTGAGCCTCCCGCACCTCCTGCTCGTGGACGACAGCGAATCGGTGCTGGCGTTCGAGAAGGCAGCGCTCGCGGGGCACTACGTCGTCTCCACCGCCGTGAACGGGCGCGAGGCGCTCACCAAGGTGGCCCAGCTCAAGCCGGCCGCGGTGCTGCTCGACCTCTCGATGCCCGAGATGGACGGCGACGAGGTGCTCGCGCAGATGCAGAAGGACCCGGAGCTGGCGCGCATCCCCGTCATCATCGTCTCCTCCGAGAAGCAGCGCTCCGAAGCCTGCCTCCAGGGCGGGGCGCGCGCCTTCCTCGCCAAGCCGATCCGCGCGCAGGACCTCTTGCCGATGGTCGGCAAGGTGCTGGAGGACGCGCGGCGCGTGGAGCGCGCGGGGAGCCTGGCGGTGCTCTTCGTCGAGGCCGGCGGGGTGGAGGTCGGGCTCCCGCTGGAGACGGTGATCTCGGTGCTCCACCAGACCAGCACGCGGCCGCTGCCCGTGGGCCCTTCGTACCTCTGCGAGATGTTGGAGGTACATGGCGACCCGGTGCTGGTGCTCGACCTCCCCCGGCGCCTGGGCCTCGCTCACCGCGCGGCGCTCTCCGAGCGCAAGCTGGTGGTGGTGGAGTGCGGCCCGCAGCGCCTGGCGCTGTGCGTGGACGGGGTGCGCGATCCCGAGGAGCTGCCCCGCGAGCAGGTGCTGCCCCGCGGCGCGGTCGCGGGCGCGGAGCACGGGCCGCTGCGGGAGGCGCTGATCGCGGTGGTCCGCACCCCGCGCGGCGCGGTCCCGGTGGTCGACCCGCGCGCCCTCGCCTCGCCCAAGCTGCTGACCGAGCTGTCGAAGGCGCTGCGCGCCGGGGTGGCGGCATGAGCGCGCGGCAGCAGCTCGACGATCGCGTGCTCGACCGGCTGACCGAGTGCGCCGCGCGCTGGACCGGCTTCTCGCGCGACGCGATCCTGCCCGACGCCATCCGCCGCGCCGCGCATTCCCTGGGCGCCGCTCCCGAGGAGCTCGTGGCGCGGTCGGCCGCCCACGATCCCGAGGTCGTGCACGCGCTCTGCCAGGCGGTGTCGGTAGGCGAGACGTTCTTCTTCCGCCATCCCGACCAGTTCCGCTGGGTGGCGAGCGAATGGCTCCCGGAGCTGCTCGCGGCCAAGCGCGCGGGGGTGCGCGCCTGGAGCGCGGGGTGCGCGACCGGCGAGGAGGCGTACTCCATCGCCGCGTGCCTGCTCGACACGATGCCCGGAGAGACGACGGTCGAGGTGCTGGGCACCGATCTGCTCGAGCGCAACGTCTCCGCGGCGCGCGGCGGCGTGTACGGCGCCTGGTCGCGCCGTCCCTCGGGGCCGCAGCTGCACCCGCTCTTCCGCGAGGAGCCGGGGGGAAGAGCGCGCATCGAGGACCGGGTCCAGAAGGTCACGCGCTTCCAGCTGCACAACCTGCTGGAGCGCGCGCCGGAAGGGCCCTTCGACCTCGTCTTCTGCCGCAACGTCCTCGTCTACTTCTCTCCCGAGGCGGTGCGCGTCGCGGTGCAGCACCTGGTCGACGCGCTCGCGCCGGGCGGGGCGGTCCTGTTCGGGCCGATGGATCTCCCCGAGACGCCGCGCGGGCTCACCCTGGCCGGCGGGCCGGAGCTGCAGATCTACCGGCGTCCGGACGCGCCGCAGCCACGGCGCCGCGCCCAGCCCGCCCCGGTCAAGGAAGCGCCGCCGCCGCCTCTGCCCGTCCGGCCGCGCACGCCGCCGCCCGAGCCGGTCGCCCTGCACCTGCGCGCGCTGGTGCACATCGAGCGGGGCGAGAAGGCCGTCGCGCAGCGTGCTCTCACCGATCTGTGCGCCCAGGTGCCCGACTACGTCCCCGGCATCCTCGAGCGCGCGCTCCTGCACGTGCGCCAGGGCGAGCGCGCCGCCGCCGCCCAGCTGATGCGCGAGGTGCTTCGCCGCACCGAGCGGCTGCCGCTCGACGAGGAGCTGCCCGGCCCCGAGCCGCTCCCCGTGCGCTTCTATCGCGAGTCCGCCGCCACCTTCCTGCGTGGCGCGGCAGGAGGCGGCGGATGAAGCTCGAGCCGCGCTTCCCGGACCACACGACGCAGGAAGATCGCGAGCTCCTCGAGCGAAGGGCCGCGCGGGTGCGCGAGAAGCCCCGCGCCACCGAGGAGGAGTCGGTCCTCTGGGCGGCGGAGTTCCCCGTCGGGGAGGACAGCTACGCGCTGCCGCTCGACACACTGCGAGCCGCCGTCCCCCTCAAGATGGTCACCCCGGTGCCGCTCTCGCCGCCGCACGTGATCGGCATCCTCCGCTTCCAGGGGCAGATCCTCACCGCGATGAGCCTCTCCTCGCTCCTCGGCGGGCGCGGTTGGCGCGAGGACCCGGCAGTGCTCCTGGTGGTCGATCCCGGACTGGGCGGGCGGCTGCTCGCGCTCGACTGCGAGCGGATCCCCAAGCCGGTGCCGCTCCCGCACGCCCTGGTCGAGGAGGCGCGCGCGCGCTCCACCGGAGCGGTGGCGGAAGTGACGCTCCCCGGGCTCCACCAGGTGAACCTGCTCGACCTGCGCCGGCTGATGGACCGGCGCGAATCGGAGAAGCGCGATGCTTGATCCGATGATGGAGCAGCTCCTGCCGGGGTTCGTCGACGAGTGCAAGGAGATCGCCGAGCGGATCACCGAGCACCTCATCGAGCTGGAGAAGGCGCACGAGCAGTCGCGCTTCGACGACCTGGCCCGCGGGCTGCACACGCTCAAGGGGAGCGCCGCGACCCTGGGCCTCTCCGAGCTGTCCGAGCTGGCGCACCGCATGGAGGACGCGGTGCTGCCTACGCGCGGCAGGAGCGTTGCGCTGCCCGGAGCGCTCACCGACGCGTTGCTCAAGACGCTGGACACCTGGATGGCGCACCTGCGCGCCACCACCGCAAAGTCGGCGCTGCCGGACCTGCGGCCCAGCCACAAGCTGCTGGAGGCGGTGCGGCACGCGGTCCAGGCGGTCGAGCCGGGAAAGGCGGCGGCGAACAACGGCAAGGCCGCCGCGGAGAAGGAAAAAGGGAAGGCAGCCCCGGAGAAGGAGAAGAAAACCAGCAAGCGGGAGCGCGAGGCGCGCGCCGCCCAGGCGAGACCCGCGCTCGCCGAGCCCGTCGCCGAGGAGGAAGCGGCCCCTGGCGAAGAAGCAGGGAGCTGGCGGGTGCGGACCCGCGAGGTGGTCTCGCTGCTGCACGAGGTGGAGCGGCTGCGCGAGGTGCGCTTGCGCCTGGAGGAGCGCCGCCGCGAGGTGGAGCGCGCCCTGTCGCAGCTGGCCCGGCTGGGCATCCTCGCCCAGACGGCCGAGGTGCGCGCGCTCTTGATGGGCGTCCAGCGCGCCCTCTCCGCCGACGGCGAGGAAGCGGGCGACATCGTCGCCTCGATGGAGGACGAGCTGAAGGCGATCTGCACTCTGCCGGTGCGGACCGTGCTGGAGCCCCTGCGACGCTCGGTCCGCGACCTGTGCAAGCAATCGGGAAAGCTGGCGCGGCTCTCGATCGTCGGCGGCGAGGTGTCGCTCGACCGCCGCGTCCTGGAATCGCTGCGCGGCCCGCTGGTGCACCTGGTGCGCAACGCGGTCGACCACGGCCTGGAGCTGCCCGACGTGCGCGAGGGGCGCGGCAAGCACCGCGAGGGAATCATCGTGGTGCGCGTCGAGCAGCAGGGGAACATGCTGTTCCTCGAGGTCTCCGACGACGGCAACGGCCTCGACCTCTCGTTGATCAAGCAGGCGGCGCGCGACCTGTCGATCGTGCCCGGCGCCGAGCTGGACGCGATGACGCCGGCCCAGCTGCACCAGCTGATCTTCCGCAACGGCTTCTCCACCCGCCGCACCGTGACCGAGGTGTCCGGCCGCGGCGTCGGAATGGACGTCGTCCGCATCCAGATCCAGGCGCTGCAGGGCCACATCGAGGTGCAATCGACGCCCGGGCAGGGCACCCGCTTCACCCTGACCCTCCCCGCCGAGCTGGGCAGCTCGCCGGTCCTGGTGGTCCGCTGCGGCGAGCACGAGCTGGGCATCCCCATGCCAGCGGTGGAGACCTCGCTTCTGGCCCGCTCCAGCGAGCTGCGCATGGCCCGGACCCGCGTGCAGCTCTCCCATCGCGAGCAGCTGATCACGGTGCAGGACCTGGGCGCCCTGCTCGCCCTGCGCCAGCCAGAGGTGCCACACGACGGGCAACCGCTCCTGGTGCTGCAGTCGCAGGGCCGCCGCATCGCGCTCGCCGTCGACGAGGTGGTCGGCGACCGCGAGCTGGTCATCCGGCCGCTCCCGCCCGAGGTGCGCGACCTGGCCGCCTACCAGGGCGCGGCCACGCTGGCCCGCGGCGAGCTGGTCCTGATCGTGCGCCCCGACTGGCTGTCCGGGTTCGAGAAGCGCGACGCGGCGCTGACCGGCACGCGCCGGGCGCTGGTGGTCGACGACTCGCTCACCGCGCGCGCGCTGCACCGCACCGCCCTCGAGGCGGGCGGCTACTCGGTGCACACCGCGTCCAGCGGGCGGCAGGCGCTGGAGCAGCTGCGCCACTCCTCGTACGACGTGCTGGTCTCCGACATCGGGATGGACGAGATGGACGGCTTCGAGCTCACCCTGGAGGCGCGCCGCCGCCACGAGCTGGAGGCGATGCCGATCATCCTCGTCTCCGCGCGCGACTCGGACGCCGACCGGCAGCGTGGCGCATCCTCCGGCGCGGACGGCTTCCTCAGCAAGAAAGACTGCGCCTCGGGCCGGCTGATCGCCGAGGTGCAGGCCGTGATCGCCCGCCGGCAAGGCGTCGCATGACCCGCCGCCAGCCCATCCGCATCCTGGTGGCGGACGACTCCCTCACCATGCGCAACGCGCTGATGGCGCTGCTCGCCCAGGAGCAGGACCTGCGCGTCGTGGGCGAGGCGCGCGACGGCGTCGAGGCGGTGGACAAGGCGCGCGAGCTGCGCCCGGACGTGATCACCATGGACGTCAACATGCCGCGCCTCGACGGCCTGGGCGCGACCGCGGCGATCATGGCCGAGTCGCCCGCGCGGGTGCTGATGGTCTGCGCGGTGAGCGAGGACCGCCAGCTGGACCTCTCCTTCCGCGCCATGGCGGCCGGAGCGCTGGAGGTCATCTCCAAGCCCGGACCCGCGCAGGACGAGCTGCACCGCTTCGGCCGCCGCGTCGCGGAGGCGGTGCGGCTGATGGCCGAAGTGCCGGTGGTGCGGCGGCACAAATCCGGGTACGGCCGTTCCTCGCGCGCCGCCGGCGCGGGAGTGGGCGCGATCGGCCTGGTCGCCTCGACCGGCGGACCGCCCGCGCTCTCGGTGGTCCTGCGCGGCCTGCCGGCCGACCTGTCCGCGCCGGTGCTCATCGCGCAGCACATCGCCGCCGGATTCACTTCCGGCCTCACGCGTTGGCTCTCCGAGGTCGCCGCGATGCGGGTCCAGGTCGCGCGGGAAGGCGAGGCGGCGCAGCCCGGCCACGCCTACCTGGCGCCGGACGGATGCGACCTGGAGCTGGACGAGGTGGGGCGCCTGGGCACGCCGCGATCGACCGGGCTGCACTGCCCTTCGGCGAATCGCCTGCTGCTCTCGCTGGCCCGCTCGGTGGGGGCCCGCGCCGTCGGCGTGGTGATGACCGGGATGGGAGACGACGGGGCACAGGGGCTCCTCTCCATCCGGCACGCGGGCGGCGCGGCCTTCGCGCAAGACGAGGCGAGCAGCGTGGTGTTCGGCATGCCCGCCGCCGCCCGCGCCTGCGGCGCCGCCGAGACGCTCCTTCCCCTGGAAGACATCGCGCCGATGCTCACGGGGCTCTGCTCCGCCCGGCGCACGAATCGAGAGAGGTGACGAGGATGGACACCAAGCTGTTCGCAGGACCCCAGAAAGCGCGATTCCCCCTGATCTGGAAGATCTCGCTGCTCGTCGGCATCACCCTGGCGCTGGTCGCGACGGTGGTGGGCGCGGTGGAAGGCAGCTACTTCGGCAAGGTGCTGGAGAGCGAAGGCCGCGCCCGAGCGAAAGCGATCTCCGCGACCCTCGCCGCGGCGCTGGTGGAGATGCCCGAATCCGCCATCGCCTCCACCATCCAGTCGGTGAGGAAGGACTCCGAGCTGGCCTACATCCAGGTGGTGGGTCCGAACGGCAACATCATCGCCCACACCTTCGAGGGCAAGCCGCCGGCGCAGGACGCCCGGCAGCTGCGCGAGGGCGAGAAGATCACCGAGGTGGTGCTGAACGGCGTGCGCTACGTCGACGTACCCGCGGGGGTGATCACGGGCGCGCTGGTCCACGTCGGCCTCGACCCGGGCCGGATCGCGGCGCGCCTGCGGGAGGCGCAGCTCCGCCTGATCGGCGTGACCTCACTGGCGATGGTGCTCGCCATCGGCATCGCCTGGCTGATGGTCCGCCAGATCATCAGTCCCCTCCGGCGGCTCACCCACCTCACCTCGCGCATCCTGGACGGAGACCTCACCCAGCGGGTGGACGTCACCTCGAACGACGAGATCGGGGAGCTGGCCGCGGCCTTCGGCGCGATGGTGGAGAAGCTCAAGCAGGTGGTCGGCGCGCTGCAGGACTCGGTGCGCCTGCTCAAGCAGGCCGGCGACGACCTGGGCACCTCCACCTCCGAGCAGAGCGAGACCATCACCCGCCAGGCGACCGCGCTCCAGGAAACGCAGGTCACCGCGCAGGAGATCAAGCAGACCTCGCTGCTCGCGGCGCAGAAGGCGGAGGCGGTGCTCAAGCTCACCGAGAAGGCGGACGAGGTGTCCACCTCGGGCGAGACCGCCATCGAGTCCAGCCTGGGAGGCCTGACGGACATCCGCGCCCAGGTGGACGAGATCGCGCACAAGATCACCCAGCTCTCCGAGCGCACGCAGCAGATCGGAGGCATCACCCAGACCGTGAAGGACCTGGCCGATCAGTCCAACATGCTCGCGCTCAACGCCGCCATCGAGGCGGTGCGCTCGGGCGAGCACGGCAAGGGATTCGCGGTGGTGGCCCGGGAGATCCGCAGCCTGGCCGATCAATCCATCCAGGCGACCAACCGGGTGCGCGAGATCCTCGAGGACATCTCGGGCTCCATCCGGGGCGCGGTGGCGATCACCGAGAAGGGAACGCAGAAGATCGAGGGAGGCCTGCAGCAAGTGCGTGTGTCGGGCGAGAACCTCAAACAGCTCTCCAACATCGTGAAGGACAACTCGGCGGCCGTGCGTCAGATCGCGGCGGCGGTGTCGCAGCAGAACGCCGGCATCACGCAGATCTTCAGCGCGGTCACCGACCAGACGAAGATGATGGACGAGACCATGCGGCGCCTGGAGACCACCAACGCGGCGGCGGGCGTCTTGAAGGACCTCTCGCAGCGGGTCTCGGACGTGGTGCGGGGGTTCAGGGTGTAGTCGCCGCCGTATTCGGCGGCGCTGGCTTTTTCACGGCGCGGACTTCGCGGCATCGGCTCGGGCGGTCCGGACGCGGTTCCTGCCCTGCGCCTTGGCCTCGTAGAGCGCCGCGTCGGCGCGCTGGATCAGCCCCGCGGCCGGCTCCTTCCCGTGCGCCGCCGCGAGCCCGATGCTGGCGGTCGCGTGCAGGTGCGCTCCGCCGGGCGCCTCGAACTCGTGCGCCTCCACGCGGGCGCGCATCCGCTCGGCGACCACCGCCGCCTCCTGTGCGCCTGCCTCCACCAGCACGAAGGCGAACTCCTCGCCGCCGTACCGGGCCACGATGTCGCTCGACCGCACCGAGGCGATGAGCAAGCTGGCCAGGTGGGCGAGGACCGCGTCGCCGACGGGGTGCCCGTGGGTGTCGTTGACCTGCTTGAAGTGGTCGACGTCGAGGAGACCGAGCGTGAGGGCGCTGCCGTACCGGCGGGCGCGGACCAGCTCCTGCTCCAGGCGCATCTTGAAGTACTTGTGGTTGTAGCAGCGCGTCAGGCCGTCGCGGATGACCATCTCGCGCAGCGCCGAGAGGCGGGACAGGTGCGAGCGGACCCTCGCCACCAGCTCCGGCGGGTCGAAGGGCTTCGCCAGGTAGTCGTTGCCGCCCACCTGCAAGCCGCGCACCCGCTCCTCGACGTCGCCGCGGCGGGTGACGAAGATGATCGGCAGGAGCTGCAGCGCCGCATTGGCGCGCACGCGGCGGCACACCTCGAACCCGTTCACCTCGCCCAGGAGCACGTCGAGGATGACGAGGTCCGGGCTCTCCCGCAGGATCGCCTCGTACGCGTCGGCGGGATCGCAAGAGCTCGCGGTGAGGAACCCGGCCGCGCGCAGCACGCCTTCAGTGGCGCGCGCCGTCACCAGGTCGTCGTCGATGACCAGCACCCGGGACGGCGCGTTCTCGAGAGCCGCGCCCGCCCCCCCGGTCTCCTGCTGCAGGACGGGGATGAGCACGCCCAGGGCCGGCGTACGGGTCTCGAGCACGTCGTCCAGCCCCGCCAGGCCCTCGGCGAAGATGCGCGCGGTGGTCTTGGAGAGGGGGTCTTTGCGCTCCAGCTCCTGGTCCGCGGCCAGCTCGCAGGCGCCCGCCAGGCGGGCCAGCATGCCGTGGCCCACCGTCCCGGCGCTGCCCGCGAGCCGGTGGAAGAAGTTGCGCAGCTCGCGCACGGCGCCGGCGTCGCCGCCCTCCCGACCGGCCTTGGCCAGCGCCTCGCGGGCGCGGGCCCGCGCCTCGTGCATCTCGCGAAGGAACACGACCTGGAGGTCGCGCGGATCGAAGAGATCGGACATTCCTATTGAATCCTACCTGTACGACCGGTACTTCCTCTAGTGCGATGATCGCGGTCGAACGGCTCCGGAAGTCCTACTTCGTCCACCGCCGCGAGCCCGGGCTGCGCGCCGCGCTCCGGTCGCTGGTGCACCGCCCCCGCGAGGAGGTCAAGGCGGTCGACGGCGTGACCTTCCGGGTCGGCGCCGGCGAGCGGGTGGGCTTCCTCGGGCCGAACGGCGCCGGCAAGACGACCACCCTGAAGGTCCTCTCCGGGCTGCTCCATCCCACCTCGGGGCACGTCTCGGTCGCCGAACACACCCCCCAGGACCGCTCGCCCGACTTCCTCCGGAAGATCACCTTGGTCATGGGCCAGAAGCAGCAGCTCCTCTGGGACTTGCCGCCCAGCGAGACCTTCCTGCTCAACCGGGCGATCTACGACATCCCGCGCCCGCAATACGACGAGACCCTGGCCGAGCTGACCGACCTGCTCGGGCTGCGGGGACTGCTCGACAAGCCTACCCGGCAGCTCTCTCTCGGCGAGCGGATGAAGTGCGAGCTGGCGGTGGCGCTCTTGCACCGGCCCCGGGTCCTCTTCCTCGACGAGCCGACCATCGGCCTCGACGTCACCATGCAGGCCACGGTGCGGGGGTTCGTGCGCGCCTACAACGAGCGCTTCGGCGCGACCGTGCTCCTCACCAGCCACTACATGGACGACGTGGCCGCCCTCTGCCCGCGCGTCCTGATCATCGACCACGGGCGCCTCATCTACGACGGATCGCTCGACGAGCTGGTGAAGCGGGTGCGGCCCGACAAGCGCGTGCTCCTCAAGCTCTCGCGCCCGGTGGAGGCGCGGGATCTGACGAAGCTCGGCAGCATCGTCTCCCACACCGACGCCCAGGCGGTGCTGCAGGTCTCGCAGTCCGAGTTGCAGGGGGCCGTGCAGCGCGCGCTGGCGCAGCTGCCGGTGGTCGACCTGACCGTCGAGGACCCGCCGCTCGAGGAAGTGATGCGCGAGCTGTTCGAGCGCGGCGTGGCGGAGGGTGCAGCGTGAGCCTCCGCGCGGCCGCCAGGGCATATCCGGCGCTCCTGCGCGCCGGTTTCGCAAGCGCGGTCGCCTACCGCGCCGAGTTCGTCATCTGGATGTTCAGCACCAACATGCCGCTCATCATGCTGGCGCTCTGGGCGGCGGTGGCGCGCAGCGGGCCGGTGGGCGCGTACACGCAGCTGGGGTTCGCCGCCTACTACCTGTCCACGCTCCTGGTGCGGCTCTTGACCGGGTCGTGGGTGGTCTGGGAGCTGACCATGGAGATCCGCCAGGGCACGCTCGCCCTGCGGCTCCTGCGGCCGCTGCACCCGCTCCTCGCGTACAGCGCCGAGAACCTGGCGGCGGTGCCGCTGCGCGGGATCGTCGCCATCCCGGTGGTCTCGATCCTGCTGTGGACGGCGCGCGGGCAGCTCGGGCACGACCCGCTCCTCTGGCTCATGCTCCTGCCCGCCCTCCTCGGTGCCTGGCTCCTGACCTTCCTGGTGATGGCGCTGATCGGCACGCTGGCGCTGTACGTGGAGAGCGCGGCGAGCCTGTTCGAGGCGTGGCTGGGCATCTCGGCGGTGCTCTCCGGATACCTGGTCCCGCTGGACCTCTTCCCGCAATCCGTGCAGCGCATCGCGCTCTTGCTGCCGTTCCGTTTCCTGCTCTCGTTCCCCGTCGAGCTGATGCTGGGCAAGCACGGACGGTGGGAGGCGCTCGGGCTGCTCGGCGCGCAGTGGCTCTACGTCGCCTTTGCGTTCCTCGCCACCAGCCTTGTCTGGCGCGCGGGACTGCGCCGCTACTCGGCGTACGGCGGATGAGGCGCGCGCTCGCAATCGTGAGGGCGCAGCTGCGCGCGTCGATGGCGCTCGGGCTCCAGTACCGCCTGGAGTTCCTGGTCGAGGGCGGGCTGGCGATCCTGTGGATGGCGGTCACGCTGGTGCCGCTCCTGGTCGTCTTCGGGACGCGCCAGGCGGTGGAAGGCTGGACCTTCCCCGAGATGCTGCTCGTCCTGGGCTGGTTCGTGGCGCTCAAGGGCGTGCTGGAGGGGGCGGTCAGCCCCAGCCTGACGGCGGTCATCGAGCACGTGCGCAAAGGGACGCTGGACTTCGTCCTCCTCAAGCCCGCCGACGCGCAGCTCCTGGTCTCGGTGGCGAAGCTCGAGCCCTGGCGCATCGTGGACCTGCTCGGCGCAGGGCTGATTTTCGCGTACGCGTTCGGCAAGCTGGGTCGCGCGCCGACGGCCGGCGAGGTGCTCGCGGCCGGCGCGATGCTGCTCGGCGCGCTGCTCGTCCTCTATTCCATCGCCATCCTGGTGGTGTCGATCGCCTTCTTCGCGGTGCGGGTCGACAACTTGCTCTACCTCTTCCAGAGCGTCTTCGACGTGGCGCGCTGGCCGAGCACCATCTTCCGCGGTTTCCTCGCGGTGCTCTTCACGTACGTGCTGCCGCTGGCGCTGATGACGACCTACCCCGCCCTGGCGCTGCTCGGGCGGCTGCGGGCCGGGACGGCGCTGGGCGCGCTGGCCGGCGCAATCGCGTTCGCGGGGTTCGCGCGGCTGCTCTGGACCCTGTCGATCCGGAAGTACACCTCGGCCAGTTCATAGATTGACCATCCCCGCGTGCGCGATTGACGCAATCGCCGCATTTGGGTACCGGGGGACCGTGGGCTCTGGCCCAGGGGGAACGGTTCCCCTGCCCAGGAGCCGGAAGGGGAGACATCCAATGTCTTTGGTCAGGACGCTGCGCGCGGCGATCGTGCTCGGTCTCGCTCTAGCCACGGGGGCCGCGCTCGCCGCGGACAAGCTGGAAGCCGTACCCGGGGAGATCCTCGTCAAGGTCCGCTCTCGCGCGACGCAGAAGGTGCACGCGCAGATCGCAGCCGATGCGCAGGCCGACTCGGACGAGCACCTGGCCGAGGTCGGTGGAGGCGCCATCCGCAAGCTGCGCGTGCGAGGCGACGTGTCCACCGCGCTGCGCAACCTGTCGGGCAACTCCTGGGTGGAGTACGCGGAGCCGAACTACATCCTGCACGCGGACACCATCCCCAACGATCCGCTCTTCGGCGACTTGTGGGGGCTGAGGAACACCGGCCAGGTGATCGGCGGAGTCGCGGGAACTGCGGGAGCCGACATCAAGGCGGACCCCGCCTGGACGGTGACCACCGGGACCAACACCGTCGTGGTCGGCGTGGTGGACACCGGCATCTCGTACACACACCCGGACCTGGCCGCCAACGTGTGGTCGAACCCTGGCGGGATCGGCGGCTGCGGGGCCGGGACGCACGGCTTCAACGCCATCAACAAGAGCTGCGATCCGCTGGACGACAACGACCACGGCAGCCACGTCTCCGGCACCATCGGGGCCGCCGGGAACAACGCCCAGGGCGTGGCCGGCGTCAACTGGACGACCAGCATCATGGGCCTCAAGTTCCTCAACGCCCAGGGCAGCGGGTCGACCGCTGACGCCATCGCCGCCATCGATTTCGCGGTGAACGCGAAGATCGCGGGCGTCAACGTGCGCGTGCTGTCGAACAGCTGGGGCGGCGGTGGGTTCTCGCAGGCACTGCTGGACGAGATCAACAAGGCCAACGCCAACGACATCCTCTTCGTCGCCGCGGCCGGGAACAACGGCACGAACAACGACACCACGCCGCACTACCCGTCGAGCTACAACGCCCCGAACGTGGTCGCGGTTGCGGCCACCGACAATACCGACGCGCTCGCTTCGTTCAGCAACTTCGGCGCCACCTCGGTCCACCTCGGCGCCCCCGGGGTGAACGTCGAGAGCACCGTGCGCAACGGCGGATTCGCGTTCTTCAGCGGGACGTCGATGGCCACGCCGCACGTCTCCGGCGCAGCCGCCCTCATCCTCTCCCAGGGACCGCTGGGCGTAGCGGCGCTCAAGTCGAGGCTGCTCGCGAGCGTGGACACGATCCCGGCGCTGAGCGGGAATACGACCACGGGCGGCCGGCTGAACCTGTGCAAGGGGATCACCGGCTGCGCCGCTCCTCCGCCGTCCCCGGACTTCTCGCTGTCGGTGACACCCTCTTCGCAGAGCGTGGTCCGCGGGAGCCCGACCAGCTACACGGTGAGCGTCGCACGGACAGGAGGCTTCGCCGGAGCCGTGAGCCTGTCGGTGAGCGGGCTGCCCGCCGGCGCGGGTGGGACCTTCGACCCCAACCCCGCAAGCGGGGCGAGCTCCACGCTCACCGTGACCACCTCGACCGCGACGCCCAGGGGGACCTTCGCCCTGACCGTGACGGGCAGCAGCGGCGCCCTGACGCGCACGGCGAGCGCAACGCTGGTCGTCCGCAGGAAGTGACTGGAGGAGGGCATCTCACCAGCGGTGATAGGCGGGGTGCCCTTCCTTGACGGCGACGAAGGTGCCGCGGCAGGTCGCGGTCACCTTCCCATTCGCTTCGATGGATGCTTCCACCACGGCGCGGTCGCCGGAGAGCTCGGTCACCTTTGCGTGGAGCTTCAGCACCGCGTCGAGCGGGGTCGGGCGCTTCAAGACCACGTGAAAGTCGGAAGTGACCGTGCAGGGAGGCGTCTCCGAGTCACGGTCCTTCATCATCGCCCAGGTGGCGGCCCAGTTACTGTGGCAGTCGAGCAGCGCGCCGGCGATGCCGCCGTTCAGGACCTGGCCGAAGGCCACGTGGTGCGGCTCGGGACGGAACTCGGCGACCACCTCGCGGTCGCCGCGGGGAAAGCTCTTGATGCGCAGGCCCTGGTCGTTCTTCGGGCCGCAGCCGAAGCAGCGGTTGTCCGGCGCGTACTTGTCCTGCAAGCTCGGCTCGCCCATGCGAATCTTCTACTCGATGCGCGAGCCGCTGCCCATCGACGAGGTGCTACCCGAGGTGGCCGCCCGGATCCGCGAGGGTCCGGCGCTGGTCCTGGAAGCGCCGGCGGGCGCCGGCAAGACGACGCGCATCCCGCCCGCGCTGCTCGATCTGGTCCCGGGCGAGGTGGTGGTGCTCGAGCCCCGCAGGCTCGCGGCGCGCACCGCCGCCCGGCGGGTCGCGCAGGAAATGGGCGAGCGGCCGGGAGAGACGGTCGGGTACCAGGTGCGGTTCGAGGACAAGACCGGTCCGCGGACGCGGCTACGGTACGTCACGGAGGGGGTGCTGACGCGGCGGTTGCTGGCCGATCCGCTCCTGCGGGGCGTCTCCGCGGTGGTGCTCGACGAGTTCCACGAACGGCATCTGCAAGGGGACGTGGCGCTCGCGCTGTTGCTGCAGCTCCTGCGGGGCTCCCGGCCAGACCTCAAGATAATCGTCATGTCGGCGACGCTGGACTCGGCGCCGGTCGCCGCGCATTTGGGCTGCTCCGTCGTGCGCAGCGAAGGGCGCCGCTTCGAGGTGGCGCTGGAGCACGCGGAGCGGCCCGACCCGCGCCGCCTCTCCGATCAGGTCGCGGCAGCCGTGCGCAAGCTGACGGTGCCGGAGACGAGCGGCGACGTCCTCGTGTTCCTCCCCGGCGCGGCGGAGATCCGCCAGGCGGGCGAGGCGGTGGCGGAGCTCGCCGCGCATCGCCTCCTGATCGTGCTGCCCCTGCATGGCGACCTTCCGGCGGAGGAGCAGGACCGCGCGCTCGCCCCGGCCTCGCGACGGAAGATCATCCTCTCCACCAACGTGGCCGAGACCAGCGTCACCGTCCCCGGAGTGACCGCGGTGGTGGACAGCGGGCTGGCGCGGATCGCCGCGCACTCGCCCTGGTCGGGGCTGCCCAGCCTGCAGGTGGCGAAGATCAGCCGGGCCTCCGCCGCGCAGAGGGCCGGGCGCGCCGGACGGACGGCGCCCGGGCGCGCCCTGCGGCTCTACACGCGCGCGGACCACGACGGCCGGCCCGAGCACCTGTCGCCCGAAGTGCGCAGGCTCGACCTCGCGGAGCTGGTGCTGGAGCTGCGCGCGGCCGGGCACGATCCGGGGCGGCTCCCCTGGCTCGATGCGCCGGCCACCGCCGCGCTGGAGGCCGCCGAGGCGCTTTTGCGGCGGCTCGGCGCCGTCGATGCCGCGGGCGCGGCAACCGAGCTGGGCCGGCGCTGCGCCCGGTTCCCGCTCCACCCGCGCCTCTCGCGGATGGTGCTCGAGGCGGCCGCGCGCGGAGCGGGACGCGAGGGCGCCGCCGCGGCCGCCGCACTCGGCGAGGGACGCGGCCCGCGCGATCGGAGATCTAGGGACACCATACGCAACTGGTCCTCCGCTCCGCCCACGGCGAGCTCGGACCTGATCGATCTCGAGGGTCCGGAGCGCGCGCGGGCCCAGATCGAGCGCCTCCTGGGCGCTTCGCGACGGGAGCCGGACCGCGACGCGCGCGAGGAGGCGCTGCGGATCGCCGTGCTGGCCGGGTTCCCGGACCGGGTCGCGAAACGGCGAGCGCCGGGGAGTAGCGAGGTCCTTCTTTCCTCGGGCGGATCGGCCACCCTGTCGCCCGGTTCGGCGGTCCGCGACGCACAGCTCCTGGTCGCCGTGGACGTCGAGGAGCGCCGCGGGCAGGGGCGTCTCTTGCGGCTCGCCAGCGCCATCGAGCCGGAATGGCTGCTCGACCTGTTCCCCGGCGAGCTGCGCGAATCCACCGAGTTGGTGTGGGACGAGGAGCGCGGCCGCGCTGCGGTCGTTTCCCGGATGACGTACGGCGCGCTCGTCCTGGAGGAAGGCCGCCGCGCTCCGGGAGAGGCGGAGCGAGCCGCGGCGGAGGCGATGCTCGCCGCGCACCTCCGGCCGGAAGCGCTGCTGGCGCCCGAGGCGCTCCGGTCCTTCCGCGCGCGCACGGAGCTGATCGCAGCGCAGTCTCCGGAGGCCGGCGTTCGCGCGCTGGCGGACGCCGACCTCGCCGAAGCGCTGCGCGAGCTTTGCCGCGGCCGCGCGTCGCTCGAGGAGGTACGCGGGGCCGACCTGGGCGCGGCGCTGCTCGAGCGGCTCGGCCCCGGCGCGGCCCGCGCTCTCGCCACGTTGGCGCCGGAGCACGTCCAGCTGCCCGGCGGCCGCAAGCTGCGCATCGAGTACGAGCCCGGGCAGGCTCCGGCGGCGCGCTCACGCCTGCAGGACTTCTTCGGGATGCGGGCGGGACCCCGCGTCGCGGGCGGGAAGGTGCCGGTCGTCCTCCATCTGCTAGCGCCGAACGGCCGCGCGCAGCAGGTCACCTCCGACCTGGCCGGCTTCTGGGAGCGCCACTACCCGGCCGTCCGGCGCGAGTTGATGCGCCGCTACCCTCGCCACCCCTGGCCGGAAGACGGAGCGACCGCCACTCCGCCGGCCCCCCGGACCCGCTGACCCCGACCCAAAAAAAATAATTATTTTTTTTCGCGCACTCCCACCCCCTACTGCCCCCCCGCGGCGGTGCGATGAAACAGCCGGAAGTTGCTCCGCTTTTGTGTCCGGGAGCCTGTCCACCCTCGGAACGAGACGCAATGCGTCAACCCGTGCAGGCGCACCGGTCAGTGGATCGCTGCGCGCATCGGGAGCTCGGCGATGAGGCGCGCCTCCGCCGACGCGACCTCGGCCCAGCGCTGCGGGGCCTGTTCGGGCGACGCCTTGACGGCCAGCTTCCAGAACAGCGCCCCGTGTCCGGCCTCGGCGGTCGCGAGCCGGGAGTAGAACTCGC
>DASQBG010000035.1:0-6243 GCA_035635335.1 Myxococcales bacterium
GCCGGTATCGCCGGCCTGGGCGGGTGCGCGCTGTCCCAGATCGGCAACGTCGGCCCCGAGCTGGGCCAGGGGTTCATCGTCGATTGCTTCATGGTGGTGGTGCTGGGCGGGGTGGGGCAGCTGGCCGGAACGGTGCTCGCCGCCGTCGGGCTGGGGCAGGTCAACAAGCTGCTCGAGCCGTTCGCCGGAGCGGTGCTGGCGAAGATCGCCGTGCTCGCCTTCATCATTCTCTTCATCCAGCGCCGCCCGCAGGGCCTGTTCGCTCCGAGAGGGCGCGCGGCGGAGGAGGCGTGACCGGCGTGCTCGCGACGGGGCGCCCGCTGCAGTCCCGCCGCGCCATCGCCCTGGTGCTCGCCGTGTACGCGGTCCTGGTCCTGATCGTTCCGGCGCTCAACCTCGCCGTGCCCGCCGGCAGCGCCTTCCACGTGTCCGACTACACGGTCGCGCTCCTGGGGAAGTTCCTTTGCTACGCGATCGTGGCCCTCGCGGTCGACCTCATCTGGGGCTACACGGGGATCCTCAGCCTCGGGCACGGCCTCTTCTTCGCGCTGGGCGGCTATGCGATGGGCATGTACCTGATGCGCTCCATCGGCCGCGAAGGCGTCTACCAGAGCGACCTACCGGACTTCATGGTGTTCCTCGACTGGAAGGAGCTGCCCTGGTGCTGGCTCGGCTCGCAGCACTTCCTGCAGGCTTGCCTCTTCGTCGTGCTCGCGCCCGGCCTGCTCGCCCTGGTCTTCGGCTGGTTCGCCTTCCGCTCCCGCATCCGCGGCGTCTACTTCTCCATCATCACGCAGGCGCTGACCTTCGCCTTCATGCTGCTCTTCTTCCGCAACAACACCGGCTTCGGCGGGAACAACGGCTTCACCGACTTCAAGCGCATCCTGGGATTCGCGATCGCCAGCCCGCGCACCAAGGTGGCGCTCTACGTGCTCAGCGCCACCGCGCTGCTCGGCGCGCTCGCGCTCTGCCGCTCGCTGGTGCTCTCCAAGTTCGGCCGCGTGCTGACCGCCATCCGCGACGAGGAAAGCCGCCTCCGCTTCTGCGGCTACGATCCGGTCGGGTACAAGCTGTTCGTCTGGACGCTCTCCGCCGTGATGTGCGGGATCGCCGGCGCCCTGTACGTGCCGCAGGTGGGCATCATCAACCCGAGCGAGATGTCGCCGGCGAACTCGGTCGAGATCGCCATCTGGGTGGCCGTCGGCGGGCGAGGATCGCTCATCGGCCCGGTGCTGGGAGCGGCGCTGGTCAACGGCGCCAAGAGCTGGCTGACGGTGAGCTTCCCCGAGCTGTGGCTGTTCCTCCTCGGCCTGCTCTTCATCCTGGTCACGCGCTACATGCCTCGGGGCGTCGTGGGGCTCCTCTCGCGGGAGCAGAAGCCGTGAGGCTCGACACCCCGGAGGGCCCGGTGCTCTACCTCGACGGCGTGACGGTCAGCTTCGACGGCTTCAAGGCGCTGGCGGGATTGTCCCTGATCATCGAGCCCGGCGAGCTGCGGTGCATCATCGGACCCAACGGGGCCGGCAAGACGACGATGATGGACGTGATCACCGGAAAGACGCGCCCGGACACCGGCGAGGCGTACTTCGGCGAGGCGAACGACCTCACCCGCCTCTCGGAGACGGCGATCGCCGAGCTGGGCATCGGGCGGAAATTCCAGAAGCCGACCGTCTTCCGCAATCACAGCGTGCTGGAGAACCTGGAGCTGGCGCTGAAGACCGACAAGAGCGTGTTCCGCACGCTGGGCGCGAAGCTCACGCCGGAGCAGGCGGACCGCATCGAGCAGATCCTGGACGTCATCGGGCTGCGCGCGCAGGCCCATCGGACGGCGGACCTGCTCTCGCACGGGCAGAAACAGTGGCTCGAGATCGGCATCCTGCTGATGCAGGAGCCCAAGCTGCTCCTCCTCGACGAGCCGGTGGCTGGCATGACCGACGAGGAGACCGTCCGCACCGGCGAGCTGTTCCAGTCGCTCGCCGGCCGCCACTCGCTGGTGGTGGTCGAGCACGACATGCACTTCGTCGCCAGCATCGCACGCACGGTCACCGTCCTGCACGAGGGGAAGGTGCTGGCGGAGGGGACGATGGACCGCGTACGGGAGGACCCCCGCGTCGTCGAGGTGTACCTGGGGCGGTGAGATGCTGGAGATTCGCGGCCTCAACCAGTTCTACGGCGGGAGCCACACGCTCCGGGGCATCGATCTGTCGGTGCCGGCCGGGACCTGCACGGCGCTCCTCGGCCGCAACGGGGTCGGCAAGACCACCTTGCTGCGCTGCCTGATGGGGCTCTTGCCGGCGCGGTCCGGGCGCATCGCGTTCGAGGGTGCGGACATCGCGCGTCTCACCGCCTACCAGCGCGCGCGGCTGGGCATCGGCTACGTCCCCCAGGGCCGGGAGATCTTCCCCCGGCTCACCGTGGCGGAGAACCTCGCCGTCGGGGAGGCGGCCGCCGGTTCCGGCCGGCCGCTCACCTCGCGCGACGAGCTGGAAGCGCTCTTCCCCGCGCTGCGCACCATGCAGAAGCGGCGCGGGGGCGACCTCTCCGGCGGCCAGCAGCAGCAGCTCGCCATCGCGCGCGCCCTGGTCGCCCGTCCCAAGCTGCTCCTGCTCGACGAGCCGACCGAAGGAATCCAGCCGTCGATCGTGAAGGACATCGAGCGCGTGCTCCGCGTCCTGCTCGAGCGGGGGATGACCATCCTGCTGGTCGAGCAGTACGTCGACTTCGCCAAGTCGCTCGCGCAGCAGTATGCGATCCTCTCGCGCGGGCAGGTGGTCGATCGGGGCGACGTCGCGAATCTGGATACCGACGAGGTCCGGCACCACCTGGCGGTGTGACGGGAGGAGCGGCCGGTGAGGGTCTTCGCGGAGCAACGGACGGAGGAGGCTCCCGAGGCCCGGCTCTCGTTCCGGCGCGCCGGCGCCCGGACCGTGATCGGGGCCGCGTTCGCGACCAGTCCCCTGCGCATCCTCACGCCGCGCAACCACGGACGCGCCGCCTGGGCGTACACCAGCACGCTGGGCGGCGGACTGGTCGACGGTGACGCCATCCGGCTGCGCGTCGACGTGGCGCCCGGCGCGGCCGCGGTGCTGGCCTCGCAAGGGCAGAACCGTGTCTATCGTTCGGTGGGCGGGTGCCGGAGCGAGCTCGCGGCCGAGGTCGGCGAGGGAGCCTTGCTCGCGCTGCTGCCGGACCCGACGGTGTGCTTCGCCGGGGCATCCTACCGGCAGAAGACGGAGCTGCGGCTCGCGCCGGGTGCGGCTGCCGTCGCCGTGGACGTGCTCGCGTCCGGGCGGAGCGCACGGGGTGAGCGGTGGGCATTCCGCCGGTACGAAGGCAACCTGTCCCTGAGCAGCGGAGACCGGGTCCTCATGTCGGAGCGCCTCCTCCTCGACCCGCATCACGGCGCGCTCGCCGAGCGCCTCGGCCGATTCGATGCGCTCTGCACGCTGCTGCTCGCCGGCGACTCCCTCCGCGACGAGCGCGCCGCGCTGGCGCGGCGGATCGCCTCGGCGCCGCTGCGGTCGCGCGCGGATCTGGTGCAGCAGGCGAACGAGCTGGACGGCGGCGCTCTCCTGGTCCGGATCGCCGCCGTCTCGGTGGAAGACGCCCTCCACGCCGTCCGCGACCACCTGCGGTTCCTGCCCGATCTCCTTGGCGACGACCCCTGGGCGCGCCGGCCATGACCCCTGCCCCCCGCAAACGAGGCCTTGCATGCACCTGATCCCACGCGAGATGGACAAGCTGCTGCTCCACGGCGTCGGCTTCCTCGCGCAGAAGCGCCTGGCGCGCGGGCTCCGCCTGAACCACCCCGAGGCGGTCGGGCTCATCGCCGCGCAGCTGCTCGAGCTCATCCGCGACGGCCGGAGCGTCGCCGAGCTGATGGACCTCGGGCGCCGCCTGCTGGGCCGCGCGGAGGTGATGGACGGCGTCCCGGAGATGATCGCCGAGGTGCAGGTGGAGGGCACGTTCGCGGACGGCACCAAGCTCGTCACCGTGCACCACCCGGTGGCGCTCGAGCACGGCGACCTGGCGCTCGCGCTCCACGGCAGCTTCCTCCCGGTGCCGGATCGCGCGCGATTCGCCGGCGCCGGCGAGGCGCCGGTGCCCGGCGAGGTGATGGCGGCGCCCGGCGAGATCGCGCTCAACGAAGGCCGGGAATCCATCGCGCTCGCCGTGACGAACCTGGGCGACCGCCCCATCCAGGTCGGGAGCCACTACCACTTCTTCGAGACGAACCGCGCGCTCTCCTTCGATCGCGGCAGGGCGTACGGCATGCGCCTCGACATCCCCGCCGGGAACGCGGTCCGCTTCGAGCCGGGCGAGCGCAAGACCGTTCAGCTCGTCGCGCTCGCCGGCGACAAGGTGGCGCACGGCGGCAACGCGATCGCCGACGGACCCATCGAGCCGGCGCGGAGGGCGCGCGCGGTGGCCGCCGCCGTCTCGCGCGGATTCGCCCACGCGGAGGAGAAGCAGTGAGCCGCCACATTCAACGCCGACACTACGCGGATCTGTTCGGTCCGACGCGCGGCGACCGCGTCCGGCTCGGCGACACCAACCTGGTCGCGGAAGTCGAGCGCGACCACACCGTCTACGGCGACGAGTGCAAGTTCGGCGGCGGCAAGGTGCTGCGCGACGGCATGGGCCAGAAGGCCGGAGCGACCGAGGCCGAAGCGCTCGACTGCGTGATCACCAACGCGCTCATCGTCGACTGGACCGGCATCGTGAAGGCGGACGTCGGCATCAAGGACGGCCGCATCGCCGGGATCGGCAAGGCGGGGAACCCTGACGTGATGGCGGGCGTCACGCCCGGAATGATCGTCGGGGTGACGACCGAGGCCATCGCCGGGGAGGGGCTGATCCTCACCGCGGGCGGCGTCGACACGCACATCCATTTCATCTCCCCGCAGCAGGCGTTCGAGGCCGTCGCGAGCGGCATCACGACCTGGGTAGGCGGCGGCACCGGTCCGGCCACCGGAACGAACGCGACCACCTGCACGCCGGGTTCCTGGAACATCGCGCGCATGCTGCAGGCGACCGACGACCTGCCGCTCAACATCGGCTTCACCGGCAAGGGCAATACCTCGCTGCCGCAGGGCCTGGTCGAGCAGATCCGCGGAGGCGCGGTGGGCCTCAAGCTCCACGAGGACTGGGGCACCACCCCCGCCGCAATCGACTGCTGCCTGGGCGTCGCGGAGGGCGAGGACGTGCAGGTGACCATCCATACCGACACGCTGAACGAGTCGGGCTACGTCGACGACTCGATCGCGGCGTTCAAGGGTCGCACCATCCACACCTACCACTCGGAGGGCGCGGGCGGCGGGCACGCACCGGACATCATCCGCGTCTGCGGGGAGCCCAACGTGCTGCCCAGCTCGACCAACCCGACCCGCCCGTTCACCGTGAACACGCTCGACGAGCACCTCGACATGCTGATGGTGTGCCACCACCTCGACCGGGAGATCCCCGAGGACGTCTCGTTCGCCGAGAGCCGCATCCGCGGCGAGACGATCGCGGCGGAGGACATCCTGCACGACCTGGGCGCCATCAGCATGATCTCCAGCGACAGCCAGGCGATGGGGCGGGTGGGCGAAGTGATCACCCGCACCTGGCAGACGGCGCACAAGATGCGGGAGCAGCGTGGCCGCCTTGGCGGGGAGAAGGGCGATAACGACAACCTGCGCATCCGCCGGTACGTGGCGAAGTACACGATCAACCCCGCGCTCTCGCACGGGATGGCGCACGAGATCGGCTCCGTCGAGCCGGGGAAGGTCGCCGACCTGGTGCTCTGGCGCCCGGCGCTCTTCGGAGCCCGGCCCGAGCTGGTGATCAAGGGCGGCTTCATCGCCTGGTCGCAGATGGGCGACCCGGGCGCGTCGATCCCGACGCCGCAGCCGAACTACATGCGGCCGATGTTCGGCGCAATGGGCCGGGCCACCGGCGCGACGGGCATCGCCTTCGTCTCGCAGCGCGCGGCCACCGAGGGGACGGTGCAGGCGCTCGGGCTCCGCAAGCGCATCGCCGCCGTGCGCGGCTGCCGCAAGCTCGGCAAGCGCGACATGAAGCTGAACGACGCGCTGCCGGCCATCTCGGTCGATGCGGAAACGTACGAGGTGCGCGCCGACGGCGAGCTGCTCCGCTGCGAGCCGGCGGCACGGCTGCCGCTCGCACAGCTGTACTCACTCTTCTAAACGAGGTCACTATGTTCGCGAGGCCACGATGTCCGCGCTGAACAGCACAGCGCCG
>DASQBG010000036.1:0-32392 GCA_035635335.1 Myxococcales bacterium
TCGGGGTCGGGGTCGAGGTCCACGGCCTGAGGAGCCCCAACGCCCGCGCCCACGCGACCCCCACTCCCGCCGTGAGCGCGCAGATGGGCACGTCGAAGCACGCCAGGTGACCATCGAAGAACGTCCGCTCGGCGCACCAGAAAAGCGCCGGCGCGAGCACGGCCGCCGCGCGCGAGCGCTGCGCGCCCAGGACGGCGAGCCAATACGTCAGCAGGGCGCCGGAGGCGAGCGCCGGCAGGCGCCACGCGAGCGCGTCGGGCAGCCACCCCAGCCAGGTGGTGAAGACCAGGTGCGACAGCGCGAAGAGCAGCTTGGCGAGGCCGGGGTGCTCGAAATTGACGCTCCAGTACCGTCCGGTGTCGCGGACCGCGGCGGCGGGGGCGCGCAAGAGCAGCGCCACCCATTGCTCGTAGCTCTTCGCCGCCTCGAAGTAGTAGCCCTCGTCGCGCACGAATCCGACGCCCGACTGCGTGGCGAAGAGCGCGGCGAAGGTCAGCGCCGCGAGAGCGAGCGGCAGGCGGCGGCTCATGGCGCGGTGGTCCACGCCGAAAGGCAGAAAGGCCGGTCCACGTCGCGCGCGCTGACCAGGAAGGTGAATGCGTGCTCGCCCGCGGGCGCGGCGGCCTCCAGCCGGCGCCAGCCGGCCGCGGGAGGCGCGGTGGGCGGTACGGTGAGCGTCGCGAGCGCCGCGCCGTCGACCTGCACGTCCACCCGCACCGGGCCGCGAAAGCCCTGGTACGCGCGCTCGCCGACGATGCCGGCGCGCACGTGCATCACCCCGCCCTGGCCGCGGGCCTGAAGCCGCCCGGGATCGCCAGGCGGGCCGATGCGCACCAGCGTGCATTGGCGCGGCACGTAGTCGACCTCGTGCTCCTCGAGCGGGCTGGTGAGGAACGAGACCACGCGCGGCCCGTGCAGCTCCCACGGCTGCAGCGACAAGGCGCCGAAGCGCACCTCGTCGCCGGCGGTGGCGCCGCGCTGGCGCAGCGCCGCGCGTGCGCGCGCCAGGTGGGCGAGGGGCACGCGGGGCAGCGCCAGGAGCCACAGCCGCTCGACGCCGGGATAGTCCGCCGCGCGCAGGTCCTCCTCGGTGCGCACCGGCACCGACCGGACGAACAGGCGGGCGCGCTCCGCCCAGGGGGGCCACAACTGGACGGCGTCGGCGGGCCCGGCGCGCACCCGCAGCACCGCCGCCGCCTCGGCCCAGTCGCGGTTCCCAGGCAGGCGCAGAGGCAAGCTGAGATCGAACAGCAGCGCGGACGCGCCCACCGCGGCGATCGCCAGGAGCGGAACGGACCACACCCGATCGCTCCGGCGCCGGGCCGGCGCGGAGGGCCCTTCCACTACGACTGCCCGAGCTTGATCTTCCGCTCGCTCTTCTCCCGGTCATACAGGCAGAGCGCGACTTCGGGGTACTGCGTGAACCCCGGCGACCACTCCGGGTGCATCGCGCACCGCGGATCGTAGCAGTGATGCAACTCCCAGAGGTGCCCGACGTGGTGCGCGGCGCGCTTGGCGAGCCCCACGTCGAGCGGCAGCTCGCCCTTGCCGCCCAGGCCGTGGCTGGTGACCACCGCGCGCCCCCCGCCGAACTGGGGAAAGCCGGTCAGCGGGCCCTTGCCCATCGGTCCTTCCGGGGCGGTCAGCGGCGCCTTGGTGAGGTAGACGATCTTGTCGTCCGCATAGAGCTGCGTCTCGTCGTCGATCTCCTCCAGCAGCTTGGGCGCCTGATATGATTCCTGGTCTTCGGAGAGCGCCGACTCGGGCAGCTCCGCCTCGCCTTCGATCTCGCAGCCCATGCCGTAGGCGGCGTGGAGCCTGCGGGCGACGTGCTCCAGCACTTCCGAAGGGAACTCTCCCAGCGTGACCAGTCGGATCATCGCTTGCCCTTTCCGGCCGGCTTCCTCACCGCCGCCTTCTTGGCGGGCTTCTTCGCCGCCGGCTTCTTCGCAATGGGCTTCTTCGGCTTCGGGGCCGGCTTGGCGGCCTTTTTCGGGGGCGCGGGCTTTGCCTTCGGCGGCGCGGGCCTGGCCGGCGCCTTGGCCGCGGGCCTGGCCGGCGCAAGCACCTTGGCCGCGACTTCCAGAGCCTTCGCGGCGATCGACCGGGCGACCCCGTGTGCCGCCTCGCTGCCGGCGGGCCGCGCGCCTTCGCGCTTTGGCTCCTCCGCCGCCGCGGGCGCGGGCCCACGCTTCGCCTGCGGCCTGGTGGTCCCGGGCGGAGCGTGCAGCTTCGCGCTGGGCTGCACCGCCGCGTCCTCGTGGGTGGCCTCGAGAGCGTCCTCGGCCAGCTCGTCCAGCGCCTCGGGCTCCTCCTCCTCGGCCGTGACGCGCATCGCCCGCTGCCGCACCAGGTCCTTGGTGTCGGTGGGATCGGCGATGTCCGACTCCTCCGTATCGGCCACCTGGGCGGTCTTCGGCTCGCCGCTGCCTTCCGCGTCGACCTCCCCGAAACCCATCTCGTCGTCCATCTCGTCGTCGGCCGCGCGCGAGGCCGGCCGCGCCGCCACGGCGCTCGAGCCGGGTACCGGGAGAGCGGCGGGCAGCAGCGGCCTGCCCTTGCGCTTCATGCCCGGAGGCGGCCAGAGCGCGTAGTCCAGGTTGTCCTCGGCGACGTGCAAGGGGAGGTTCATCGCGGCGGCGATCTCGCCGACCAGGAGGTGCCGCGCGCTGTCGTACAGCTCGCGCTCCTTCTGCGGGAGCGGACGCACCCGGCTGAGCGCGTGCAGCCCCTTGAGCACGTCGAGCGTGCCCTGCAGCCCGCCGCCCGTCATGCGGTCCGCGTTCTCGCGGTGCCGCACCTTCCAGTCGAGCTGCGGATCGTCCCCGGGCGCGGCGAGCTGGTCGAACATGTCGTCGATGGCGGCCACGCTCGCCACCTTGCGCAGCCCGATGCCCATCACCTTGGCCCGCGGCACCATCACCGTCGCGCCGTCCTCTTCGCGGGAGAGGGTGACGACTTCCCAGTCGCGGCCGGCGATCTGCTTCACCTCCACGCCGGTGATGCGGCAGATGCCCTGGTTCGGGTACACGACGCGGTCGCCGATGTGCAGGCTGCCGTCGCCGATCTGGATCTCGGTGCCCTTGTTCGCCATCGCGCCCGATTCGGTACACCGCGCGCCCCGAGCGGTCAACGCGTCAAACAGGTCTATCAAGCCCGAGGTACCGGAGGCACATCCGCTCAGAGCTCCGACTCGAGCTTCGCCTGCGTCAGCGCGAAGCGACCCGGCCCGCGCAGCGCGGTTGGAGCACGAGCTCGTTCGCCGCGTCTCGAGCGCGATCGTCGCGCTGATGATCTTCTCCGGCTGATCAGCGCGGTTCGATCGCGGAAGCGGGCGGGCGCTGGGTGCCGCTCTACAGGCGGGCAGTTGCGCGGCGCGTCCAGAGACACTAACTTCCGACATGACGCTGAGCGTCATCAAGCGTGAACGACGGTGCAGAAGGAGAGTACATGGCGGAGTCAGTCCAAGACGTGTCTCCCACCGCGGACGAGCCCCGCGGCGGAGACTTCCTCTTCGCGCCGGTGGGGTCCGCCCCGTTCATGACCCCCGAGCGGTTCAGCGAGGAGCAGCGCCAGTTCTTCGCCACCGGCGCGGACTTCGTCAACCGGGAGGTCCTGCCCGCCGCCGGCCGGATCGAGCAGAAGGACAACGCTCTGCTCCGCCAGCTCTTGCTCAAGGCCGGGGAGCTGGGCCTTCTGGGCGTCGACGTCGCCGAGGATCTCGGCGGCCTCGGCCTCGACAAGACCACCTCGATGCTGGTGGCGGAATCGCAGGCGGGCTACGGCTCGTGGGCGACCACCTTCGGGGCGCACACCGGGATCGGCACCCTGCCGATCGTCTTCTTCGGGACGCCAGAGCAGAAGGCGAAGTATCTCCCCGACCTGGCCAGCGGCCGCAAGGTGGCGGCCTACGCGCTCTCCGAGGCGGGCAGCGGCTCCGACGCGCTGGGCGCCAAGACCGTCGCTCGTCTCTCCCCGGACGGCAAGCACTACCTCGTGAACGGCGGGAAGATGTGGATCACCAACGGCGGCTTCGCCGACGTCTACGTCGTCTTCCTCAAGATCGACGGGACGAAGTTCACCGCGATGATCGTCGAGCGCGGGACGCCCGGGTTCACGCAAGGGCGCGAGGAGCACAAGCTCGGCATCCGGGGAAGCTCGACCACGCCGCTCATCTTCGAGGACTGCAAGGTGCCGGCCGGGAACGTGCTCGGCGAGATCGGCAAGGGCCACAAGATCGCGTTCAACATCCTCAACGTCGGCCGCCTGAAGCTCGCCGCGTTCGGGGTGGGCGGCATGAAGTACGTCCTCAAGGACGGCGTCGAGTACGCCGCCCAGCGCAAGCAGTTCGGCCGCGCCATCGCCGACTTCGGCCTCGTGCGCGAGAAGCTCGCCCGCGCGGCGGCGCAGATCTACGCCGCCGAGGCGATGACGTACCGCGCCGCCGGAGCCATCGACGCCGCCATCGCCCAGTCGGACGGCTCCCCGGGCAAGGTGATGGAGGCGATCGAGGAGTACGCGATCGAGGCCTCGATCATGAAGGTGACCGGCTCGGAGTGGCTCTTCCAGATCATCGACGAGGTCCTGCAGATCCACGGCGGCAACGGGTTCGTGGAGGACTACCCGATCGAGCGGGCGTACCGCGACAACCGCGTGAACCGGATTTTCGAGGGCACGAACGAGATCAACCGGCTGCTGATCCCCGGGATGATCTTCAAGCGGGCCGTGAAGGGGGCGATCCCGCTCATGGCCGCGGTGCAGCAGCTCGACGAAGAGCTGATTGATCCCCGCCACTTGCCTCCGTATGCCTCCGCCTTCGGCCCGGGTGCCGGCAAAGCCGTCACCCTCCTGCCCGTCGGGCGGCTCGGGGCGGAGCGCCGGGGGGCGGAGATGGCCAAGCGGCAGTTCATCTTCGCCGCGAAATGGGCAGCGTCGCTGGGGACCGCGCTCGAGGAGCGCCAGGAGGTGCTCGCCGCGCTCGCCGACGTCGCCATCGAGGTCTACGCGATGGACTCGGTGCTGGGCCGCACTCTAGCCACCGGAGGAGCCGGCTTTGCCGGCGACGGGCCGCAGCCGGAGGCAGACGGCGACCGGGCGCAGCTGCGCGATGCCTTGTGCCGCTTCTACTGCATGGAGGGTCGCGAGCGCGCCTTCGACCGCGCGCGCACCGCGCTCGCCGCCGTGGTCCCGCCCGGCGAGCTGGACGCGCAGCTCGAGCAGCTCGCGCGCTTGCACAAGTACACACCAGTCAACAGTGCCGAGGCGCGCGAGGCGATCGTGCCTTCGCTTCTGGAAGCCGCTGGGTATCCGCTGTCGTACTGAACTCGCCTCTTACCTCTCCCGACACCCGTGCGCAGATTCGCGCGGGGACAGGACGAGGGCGAGGGGGGCGTGTGCGCAATTCAGAGGTAGGGCGGTCGGGAGCAGTCAGGCCGCTGTGGTCGGAAGCGGATAGCCTGCGGGAGCGGGTCGCGGACGCGCCCGCCCTGTTCGGGTTCTTCTCGTTCGACGCGGCGCTCTCGCAGCGCGCCTCGCACGGCCATCTGCGCACCAATCCCGCGGCGCGCGCGGCGCTCATCCGGTTGTGTGCGGCGCCGAACACCCGGGGAGCGGTGATCTCCGGCCGCCGCGTCGAGACGCTCCAGCGCCGCCTCCGGCTGCACCGGCTCGGCTACGTCGGCGTGCACGGAGCCGAGGTGCAGACCTTCGGCTTGCGGCTCGTCACCGAGCCCGACCTCGAGGACGCCGAGCAGGCGATCGCCCGGCTGCGCAAGGCGTGCGCGAGGGTGCCCTCCCTGCAGGCGGCGGGCATCGCGGTCGAGGACCGGGTCTGGGCCCTGGTGCTCCACCTGCGCCATGCCGCCATCGCGGACCAGATCGCGGCCGCGGAGCACTTCGGCCGGCTCGCCGCCGCCGAGGGGTTGCTCCTGCGGCGCGGGAACGATTCGGTCCAGGCCTGCACGCAGGGGGCGAGCGTCGGACGCGCGGCACTCGGGCTCCTCGCCGGCCTTCGCGCCGCGCTGCCCGTCTACGTGGGCGCCGGCGACGCCGACGAGGAGGGCTTCGCGGCCGTCCAGCGCTTCGGCGGGATCACCGTACACGTGGGACCGCCCCCGCGGACGGGGACCGCTGCCCGCTGGCACGTCGCCGACTGCGGCGAGGTCATCCGGCTGATCCACTGGCTGGCCGACGCCCGCCGCCGCGGCCAGAGGTAACCGCAGGGCGGTCAACCCAAGCGAACCGTGGGATGGGGCTATGATAGACACGCCGCGTGGCGCGCCTGGATCCGCACAGCTACGCCGACTCCGAGCAGCCCGTCACGGAGCGGATCGACCTCGATCTGAAGGTCGACTTCGTCCAGCGGGTGCTCTCCGGCGAGATCTTGCTGACGCTGCGCGAGGCTTCCACAGGGCCCCTCGACCTGGACACGCGCGACCTGCGCATCGGAGCGGTGGAGACGCCGGACGACAAGCCGGTCCGGTACGAGCTGGCCCCGCCCGAGCGCATCCTGGGCACCCGCCTGCGCGTGCACTTGCCTGCCGGCACCCGCGCAATCCGGGTGCGCTACTCGACCTCGTCCGAGGCGTCGGCGCTGCAGTGGCTCGGGCCTTCGCAGACCGCCGGCGGGCAGCATCCCTACCTCTATAGCCAGTGCCAGCCCATCCACGCGCGGTCGCTGGCGCCGCTGCAGGACACCGCGCGCATCCGCATCCGCGCCGGAGCGCGCTTCACCGTTCCTGCGCACCTGCGCGCGCTCATGGCCGCCGCCCCGCTCGGCCGGGAGACGGCAGGCGAGGGCGAGATGGTCGACCTGTTCGAGATGCCCCAGAAGGTCCCGCCCTATCTGCTCGCGTTCGCGGTCGGGGACCTGTCGCCCCGCCAGCTTTCGCAGCGGTCGGCGGTGTGGGCGGAGCGCAGCGTCGCCGATGCGGCGGCCTGGGAGCTGGACGGCGTGGAGACCATGCTGCAGGTCGCGGAGGACCTGTTCGGCCCGTACGAGTGGGAGCGCTACGACGTGCTGGTGATGCCGCCCTCGTTTCCGTTCGGCGGCATGGAGAACCCGCGGCTGACCTTCGCCACCCCCTCGCTGCTCGCCGGCGATCGGTCGCTGGTCAACGTCATCGCCCACGAGATGGCCCACGCCTGGACCGGCAATCTCGTCTCCAACGCCACCCTCGAGCACTTCTGGCTGAACGAGGGCTTCACCGTCTACGCCGAGCGCCGCATCCTCGAGGCCCTGGAGGGCACCGAGGCGGCCGAGCTGCACGCCGCGGTGGGGCTCCACGAGCTGGAGGTGTCCCTGCAGCGCTTCGCCCAGCGGCCCGAGCTGACGCGGCTGCGCACCGAGATGGAGGGCGTCGATCCGGACGAGGCGTACTCCACGGTGCCGTACGAGAAGGGCTACCTCTTCCTGCGCCGGCTGGAGGAGCTGACCGGCCGCGACCGCTGGGACCGCTTCCTGCGCGCCTACCTGGACCGCTTCCGCTTCCAGTCGATCGTCACCGACGATTTCCTCCGGTTCCTCGACGAGCGCCTTCCGGGCGTATCGGCGCGAGCGGACGTGAAGCGCTGGATCGACGGTCCGGGCTTGCCCCCCGACGCGCCGCGGCCCCGGTCGCGCCGGCTGGACGAGCTGCGCGAGATGGCGCGCCGGGTGGGAGAGGGCGTGCTGCCGGACGAGAATGCGGCGGTCCGCCTGCAGCCGACAGAGCTGCTCGTGTTCCTGCAGTCCCTGCCGGAGCTGCCGCCGGACGTTTGCGGGCAGCTCGACTCGCTGCTCGGCCTGTCGCGCCGACGCAGCCTCGAGCTGCGGCACACCTTCGTTTTGGTGCAGCTGCGCGCAGGGGTCGAGGCCGGGCGCCAGGCCGCCCGCCGGGTGCTGCGCGAAACCGGCCGCATGAAATACCTCCGGCCCGTCTACACCGAGTTGGCGCGCCGCCCGCAGACGCGCGCCCTGGCCCGGGAGATCTACGAGGAGGCGCGCGCCTCGTACCACCCCATCGCGCGCACGGTGGTCGAGTCGATCCTGGGGTAAGGCGCCCGGTCAGTGGTGCTCGGGAGCGTGGTCCAGCCCGGCGAGCCGGGTGAGGTGCGCGATGCGGGCGCCGGCCTTGCGCAGGCGGCGGACGAGCTCGCGGTTGATGTTCTGCAGGACCAGCACGTAGGCCTTCAGATCCTGCTTGTAGAGTTGGTACAGGTCCCTGCTGTCCAACTCGAGCAGCTTGGTGTCTTTCTCCGCGGTGATGGTGAACGGGCGCGGCTCCATCTCGATCAGGGTGGTCACGCCGACGAAGTCGCCCGGCCGGAAGAGCAGCATCCGGACTTCGCTTCCGTCCTCGCACTTTCGCGTCGCGTAGAGCGTGCCCGAGAGCACGATGTACATCGAGTTGCCGGTGTCCCCCTCGCGCAGGATCACCTCTCCCTTCTTGACCTCGCGCTCGCGCAACATGTCGGCGAGGCGATCGAAGACCGGCGTTCCCGCCAGCCCGCCGAAGAACGAGGTCTTGGCGAGGAACTCTCTCAGGGCCGCCTCGGCCATCCGCGCATTGTACGCCACTGAGAGGGGCTTAGAAGCGTTTCACGCGAAGCGCGGAAGATTGGGAAGCGCGGAAAGGTTGGTGGGTTGCTTCGAGCCTGCGCCGAGCGCGCGTGCACGAAGGCGAAGAACTTCTTCCGCGCTTGCTTTTCTGACTTCCGCGCTTCGCGTGAAACGCTCCTAGAGTCCTCGGCCGCGTCATTTTCCCGACACGGCCTCACCCATCAGGCGCCACCCGCGGGGTCGTCGGCCCCTTCCGAACCCTACCTGTCGTGCTGCTCGAAGGTTCAGGCGAGAGCTTGCTTGACAGCCTGGGGACCTTCGCCGAGTCTGCGCATGCGGTGGATCGAAGTGGGAAGAAATGGAAAGCAAGCCCCCACCGCGGATCGAGGAGCCACGGGTCGTGTCGTTCACCGGCGTCTACCAGCACCAGATCGACGCGAAGGGGCGGACCAGCCTCCCTTCGCGCTTTCGCGAGGTGCTCGCGGCGCAGGGCGCGGACAAGCTGTTCGTGACCACCGACCTCTTCGACGCGTGCCTGCAGGCGTACGCGCCCGCGCAGTGGACGGCCTTCACCCAGAAGGTCGCCGCGCTCTCGCAGTTCGATCCGTCGGTGCGCCTCCTGGTGCGCAGCTTCGTGGCGCCCGCGCAGGAGTGCCCGGTCGACAAGGTGGGCCGCGTCCTCATCCCGCCGCCGCTGCGCGAGCACGCCGGCCTCGCCGACGAGGTCACCTGGGCGGGCACGGTCGAGCGCATCGAGATCTGGTCGCCCGCGCGCTGGCTGGAGACGCAGAAGGCGGCGCGCGCCCCCGAGGCACAGGCGCAGCTCGCGGCGCGCCTCCACCAGCTTCTCTAGGAGAGACGACGATGAGTGAACGCACGCGCATCCGGGGAATCGCACAGCGGGAGGCCCCACGCCCGCGCAGGGTGGAAGGCGCGGCGGTGCTCGCGCTGGAGCCCGCGCCGGGTCCGCGGCCCGCCGGGCAGAGGTGGGAGGAGTCACAGGCGACCGTGGCGGTCCGGGGCGAGCTGGACCGCGACGCCCTCTGGGCCATCGACTACACCATCGGCCGCGCGTCCGTCGAGGCGGGCCGCATCGTGCTCGACCTGCGCGAGGTCACGCATCTCGACTACGCGGGCGTGCAAGAGCTGGTGGCGCGGCGCCGCGAGCTGCGCGCCCGAGGTGGCGAGCTGGTGGTGGCCGTGCGCAATCCCTACGTGGCGAACATCCTCAGGGCCTCGGGCGGCGCGGAGCTGCTCCTCTGCCGGACTCCGGACGAGGCGTTCGCCGAGGCGGCCGTGGCGCGATCGGGCGCGGCGCGCCGCAGGCAGCAGTAGGGAACCCGACGGTGGAGACTTCTTCGTGCAGCCCTTCGAGCATCGGACCGTGCTGCGCCGCGAGGCGGTGGACCTCCTCGCGCCCGCTCCCGGCAAGGTTTTCCTCGACGGGACCCTCGGCGGCGGAGGGCACGCCGAGGCGCTGCTCGACGCCGGCGCGCGCGTGATCGGTCTCGACCAGGATCCGGCCGCGCTGCGAGCGGCGCGCGCCCGCCTGGGCGCCCGCGGCGAGCAATTCGTCGCCGAGCAGGCCAACTTCCGGGACGCCCGTTCCGTGCTCGACCGGCTCGGTGTCCGGGAGGTCGACGGCGCGCTGGTCGATCTCGGCGTCTCCAGCCCGCAGCTCGACGACCCGGAGCGCGGCTTCTCCTTTCGCGCCGGGGGGCCGCTCGACATGCGGATGGACCCGACCCGCGGGGAGCCGCTCGTAGCGCTGCTCGCGCGCTGGGACGAGAAGGCGCTGGCGCGCATCGTGGGCACGCTCGGAGAGGAGCGGTTCGCGCGGCCCATCGCGCGCGCCATCCACCGCGCGCACCGCGAGGGGAAGCTCGAGAACACCGCGCAGCTCGCCGAGGTCGTCGGGCGGTCGATCCCGCGCAAGGCGTGGCCCAGGGACCTCCACCCGGCCACGCGCACCTTCCAGGCGCTGCGCATCGCGGTGAACGACGAGCTGGGCGCCCTCTCCGACTTCGTCGGCGACCTGCCGCGCATCGTGGCGCGCGGCGGGCGCGCGGCGGCGATCAGCTTCCATTCCCTGGAGGACCGCATCGTGAAGCAGGGATTCGCGCAGCTCGCGACCGGCTGCATCTGCCCGCCCCGGCTGCCGGTGTGCGCCTGCGGGCGGGTGGCGCAGTGGAAGGTCCTGACCCGGAAGGCGGTGCAGGCGAGCGCGGCCGAGCAGCGCGACAACCCGCGCTCGCGCAGCGCGCGCCTGCGCGGGGTGGAGAGGCTGGCATGAGCTGCGCAATCCGCAAGACGGGTCTTCGCGGCCGGCGCGCCGCCTGCGGGCTCCGCCAGCTCGGGGCGGCGACGCTCGCCTGCGCGCTGCTCGCGGCCGCGGCGCTGCTGCAGATCTGGGTGCGCACCCGGGTGACCGAGCAGGGCTACCGCCTCTCCCGCGTTTCCGCAGAACGCCAGCAGCTCGTCCGCGACCACGAGCGGCTGCAGCTCGCCGCCGCGCGGCTGGGCAGCGCGCAGCGCATCGAGGACCTGGCGCGGGCGCGCCTCGGCATGGGGCCTCCGCCGGCGGATCGGATCATCGTGCTGGTCGGCGGAGCGCTGCGCTCGAGCGCCTCGATGGTCGCGTCGAAATAGGAGGCGGCGGTGCAGCAGCGTGGGCGCAGCGCCAGAGGAGAGGCCGGCCGCTGGATGCGGGTGCGCGCGGCGCTTGCCGGCGCCGCGCTCCTGTTGGGCTTCGGCGTGGTCCTCGCCCGCGCCGCCAAGGTGCAGCTCCTCGATCGCGCCCGGCTGGGGCGGCTGGCGCGCGATCAGACCCGCCGCGAGATCGAATGGGCCCCGAGGCGGGGAGCCATCGCCGACCGCCGCGGGACGACGCTGGCGGTCACCCAGGACGTGGACTCGATCTTCGCCGATCCGGCTGCGTTCGCGACCCACCGGGAGCGCGCGGCCGCCGCCGACCTCCTCGCCCGCGCGCTCCGCGCCGATCGCGCCAAGGTGCTCGCGCGCCTCGCGGGGGAGAAGCGCTTCGTGTGGCTCAAGCGGCGGGTGGACGAGGACACCGCGGCGCGGGTCGCCGGGCTCGGGCTCGACGGGGTCGAGCTGGTCAAGGAGCCGAAGCGCTTCTATCCGCAGCGGGCGCTGGCGGGGCACGTCCTCGGCTTCGTCGGCGAAGAGGGTGGCCAGGAAGGGCTGGAGCGCGATCTGGACGCCTCGCTGCGCGGAAAGCCCGTCTCCGTGCAGGCCGTCCGCGACGCCCGGGGGGCCACGGTCCTGGCGCAGGGCACGCCGGATCCCGCCGACCTGACCGGCGCGACGGTCACCCTCACCCTCGACTCGGCCATCCAGCTCGCGGCCGAGCGCGAGCTCTCGCGGGCCGTGGCCTCGTCGCGCGCGGCCGCCGGATGGGCGGCGGTGATCGACGTGCAGAGCGGCGCCGTGCTGGCGCTGGCCTCGAACCCGGCCTTCGACGCGAACAAGCCCGGCCGCGATCCGGCGGTCTGGCGCAATCGCGCCGTGCAGGATCAGCTGGAGCCCGGTTCGACCATCAAGAGCTTCGTGGTGGCGGCGGCGCTCGACGCCGGGGTGCTCGATCCGGCAAAGCCGCTCTATTGCGAGAACGGCGTCTGGGAACGCAACGGCCACCTGCTCCACGACAGCCACAAGATCGGCTGGGCGACGCCCACGGCGGTGCTGCGCGAGTCGTCCAACATCTGCGCCGCGAAGATCGGCGAGGCGCTCGGCAAGCAGCGGCTCGTCGCCGCGCTCCGCGCCTTCGGCTTCGGCGAGCGCACCGGAGTGGGCCTCCCCGGCGAGGCGCGGGGCGCGCTGCCCGATCCGGGCCGCATGCCGAACATCGCGGTGGATACCGTCTCTTTTGGCCAGGGGCTCTCCGCGACCGGCCTGCAGACGGTGATGGCGATGGCGGCGATCGCGAACGGCGGGGTCCTGCTCAAGCCGTTCATCGTCTCCAAGGTGGCGGCGCCGGACGGCAAGGTGCTGTTGCAGCGCCAGCGCGAGGAGGTGCGGCGGGTGCTGCGCCCGGCGACCGCGCGGGAGATCACCGCGATGCTCGAGGAAGTGGTCGAGAAGGGGACCGGGATGAAGGCGCGCGTCAGCGGCTTCCGCGTCGCGGGCAAGACCGGCACGGCGCAGAAGGTCGACCCGGTCCGCGGCGGCTACGGCGACAAGCGGCTGGCCAGCTTCCTCGGCTTCCTGCCCGCGGACGAGCCGCGGCTGGCGATCCTGGTCGCGGTCGACGAACCCGAGGGCGAGGTCTTCGGCGGCTCGGTGGCCGCGCCCGCGTGGAGCGCGATCGCGGCGGAGGCGCTCCGGCAGATCGGCGTCGCCCCCGACAGCGCCCGCGAGGAAGTGGCGCTCGCTTCGATGGCGCCTGCGCAAGACGACGAATTGCCGTCCGACGGCGACGCGGATGCGGAGATCCAGAAGCCGCCGGCCGCCGGCCGGCAGCCGTCGCGATCGGTGGTCCCCGATCTGACCGGTCTGCCGGCGCGGTCCGCGGTCCGCAGGTTGGCCGAGGCCGCGCTCGAGCCGGAGCTGCGGGGCAGCGGCCGGACGGTCGCCCAGTCGCCTCGGCCGGGCGCGATTGTCAGGCGCGGTGCACGCGTGCGCGTCACGCTGGCGCCGTCGGGATGAGCGGCGTACACCATGGGGCTCGAAGTGAGGCTTCCTGAGCTCTTCACAGGGATCGATGTGCGCCTACCGCCGCGCGCGGAAGAGGTCGATGTGCGCGCTCTGGCGGTCGATTCGCGAAAGGTGGGTCCGGGTGCGCTGTTCGCGGCGCTCAAAGGGGTCGTTGCCGATGGCGCCGACTTCGCGCCCCAGGCGGCCCTTCGCGGCGCGGCGGCGGTGCTGAGCGACCGCGAGCTCGACGTCGCGCCCGCAGCGCTGATCGTCGCCCCGGATCCGCGGCGAGCGTTCTCGCAGGCCGCTTCGCGCTTCCACGGCGACCCGTCGAAGCGGATGCAGCTCGTCGGCGTGACCGGCACCAACGGCAAGACGACCACGGCTCACCTCGTCGAGCAGCTCGCGGCGGCGCGGGGCCTGCGGACGGGGGTGATCGGCACCGTCGAGTCCCGCTGGCCCGGCGGCCGCGAAAACGCGACCCACACCACGCCCGAGTCCCACGACCTGCAGGAGCTGCTCGCGCGCATGGTCCAGTCGGGCGCGCAGCTCGTCGCCATGGAAGTATCGAGCCACGCGTTGGCGCAAGAGCGGGTCTCGGGTTGCACCTTCGCGGCGGCGGCGTTCACCAACCTGACCCGGGACCACCTCGACTACCACGGCACCTTGGAGGCCTACTTCGAGGCCAAGGCGCGCCTGTTCCGCGAGCTGCTGCCCCCGGGCGCGCCCGCGGTGCTGAACCTCGACGACCCCCGCTGCGCGCAGCTCGCCCAAGCGCTTCCAGGGTCGATCGGGTTCACCACGCGGGGAGCCGAGGGAGCGCGGCTCGAGGCGCGCGGCTTGCAGAGCGACCTGGACGGCATCCGCTTCGATCTGCGGGGCGGATTCGGGGAGGCGCGCATCGAGAGCCCCCTGGTCGGCGCTCACAACGCGGAGAACCTGCTCGCGGCGCTCGGGCTGCTCCTCGGGCTGGGCATGCCGCTCGCGGAGCTGGCGCAGGCCGCGGCGCAGGCGCGCGGCGCTCCGGGGCGGCTGGAGCGCGTCCCCGATCCGGGCGGCCGGGTCGTGCTGGTCGACTACGCGCACACCGACGACGCGCTCGCGCGCGTGCTCGACGCCGTCCGCGCAGCCGCGGGGAGCAAGGCGCGCGTGATCTGCGTCTTCGGGTCCGGCGGCGACCGCGACCGCGGCAAGCGGCCGCTGATGGGTCGGGCGGCGGCGCGGCGTGCCGACCTGGTGGTGGCGACCAGCGACAATCCGCGGACCGAGGATCCGCTCGCCATCCTGGCGGACATCGAGCCCGGCTTGTCCAAGCACAAGCGCAAGATGGGGATGTCGGACGCGCGCGCGGGGCGCGACGGCTATTGCGTGATCCCCGACCGGGCGGCGGCCATCGAGCTGGCGCTGCGCAGCGCGCGGGCGGGCGACGTGGTGGTGATCGCGGGCAAGGGCCACGAGGACTACCAGATCGTCGGTACCGAGAAGCGGAGCTTCGACGACCGCGTCGAAGCGCGGCGCGCGCTGGAGGCGCTGCGATGAGCGCCCGGTTCACCGCCGGGCAGGCCGCGTGGGCCGCCGGCGCGCAGCTCCTCTCGGGCCCCCCGGATCAGATGTTCGAGGGAGCGTTCACCGATTCGCGCAGCCCCGTCCGCGGCGCGCTCTTCGTCGCGCTGGTGGGAGAGCGGCACGACGGCAGCCGGTTCGCGGCCGCCGCCGCCCAGGCCGGGGCGGCGGGCGTCCTGGTCCCTTCCGCGGCCGCGGCGCGCGTCAGAGAAGAGCTGACCGCGCAGGGCCTGGGGCCCGCGATCCTCGCCGCGCCGGACACCGGGCGCGCCCTGGGCGGCCTCGCGCACGCCTGGCGCGAGAGGCTGCACGCGCTGCGCGTGGTGTGCGTCACCGGCTCCACCGGCAAGACCTCCACCAAGGAGCTGATCGCGGCCGTGCTCCAGACGGCCGGCGCGACGCTCAAGACGGAAGGCAACCTGAACAACGAGGTGGGCGTGCCGCTCACCTTGCTGCGGCTCTCGCCCGAGCACCGGCACGCGGTCGTCGAGGCGGGCATGAACCACCTGGGCGAGATCGCCCGGCTCGCCGCCTGGATCGATCCGGACCTGGGCCTCGTCACCACCGTGGGCCCGGTGCATCTCGAAGGGACCGGCTCGATCGACGGGGTGGCGCACTCCAAAGGCGAGCTGTTCCACGCCCTGCGCGAGAGCGCCACCGCCGTGGCGAACGCGGACGATCCGCGGGTGCTCCTCCAGGCGAAGCTCTCGCGCCGGCGGCTGATCACTTTTGGAGCGTCCACCGCTGCCGACGTCCGCCTCATCTCGGCGCACCACGGCGGCCCCGGCCTGCGCGTCGAGCTGGCGTTCCCGGACGGGAAGACGCGCAAGGCCGAGTTGCACCTGATCGGCACGCACAACGGCCACAACGCGGTCGCCGCGGCGGCGGTCGGTTTCGGGCTCGGGCTCGATCCGGAGCAGATCGTTGGCGGCCTCGCCGACGCCCGCACGACGGGCCGCCGGATGCGGCCGGTCCAGCTGCCCGGCGGCGGGATGCTGATCGACGACTGCTACAACGCCAACCCGCAGAGCACCAAGGCGGCCCTGCTCACGTTGACGCACCTGGTGCGCGGCAAGGGACGCGCCATCGCCGTGCTGGGCGACATGCTGGAGCTGGGTCCGACCGAGCTGGACCTGCACCGCGACGTGGGACGTTTCGCCGCGGGCGCCGGGCTCGCGCTCCTGGTCTGCTACGGCCAGCGGGCGCGGGCCATCGGCGAAGGGGCGGTGGAAGCGGGAATCGCCCCCGAGCACGTCGAATTCGCGGAGGAGCCGGCGCAAGCCGTCGAGATCGTGCGCCGCCACGCGCGGCCGGAGGACGTGATTTTGGTGAAGGGATCGCGAGGCATGAAGATGGAGCGGATCAGCGATCCGCTCGCGGGCATTCCGCCCGGGCAGGGAGCGCACTGATGCTCTACCTGCTCCTCTATCCATTCGCGGACCGCATCGCAGCCTTCAACGTCCTCCGGTATCCCTCCTTCCGCATGATCATGGCGGGGCTGGTCTCCTTGCTGGTTGGCCTGCTCCTGGGCCCCACCTACATCGAGGCGATGCGGCTCAAGCAGTACGGCGTGTCGAACGTCCGCGAGGACACGCCGGCGGCGCACCAGAAGAAGAGCGGCACTCCTTCGATGGGCGGTGGCCTGATCCTCTGGGCGCTCCTGGTCGGGACGCTCCTCTTCGCCGATCTGACCAACCGGCTGGTCTGGGCCGCGCTGGTCTTCACCCTCGGCTACGGGCTCATCGGCTTCGCCGACGACTGGCTGAAGCTCACCAAGCGCGACTCGAAGGGGCTGGCCGGCCGGAAGAAGCTCTTCTGGCAGACGATCATCTTCCTCGCCGTCGTGGCGGTGCTCTTCGTCGACTGGAAGGGCGGCCTGCTCCACCCACGCCTGCTCCTGGACACGCGCCTGTCGATCCCGTTCATCAAGGTGCGCACCTTCAGCCCGGTCTTGCCCTGGTGGCTGTACCTGCCGTTCGCCTTCATCGTCATCGTGGGCACCAGCAACGCGGTCAACCTGACCGACGGGCTGGACGGGCTCGCCATCGGCCCCACCATCGTCAGCTCGCTCACCTTCCTCTTGCTCGCGTACCTCGCCGGCCTGGTGATCAAGGGATTCAACGTCGCCGACTACCTGCTCATCCCGCACATCGAGGGCGCCAGCGAGCTGGCGGTGTTCTGCGCCGCGATGGCCGGAGCGGGCATCAGCTTCCTCTGGTTCAACACGTACCCGGCCAGCGTCTTCATGGGCGACGTGGGGGCGCTCGCCATCGGCGGAGGGCTCGGGGTCCTCGCCGTGCTCACCAAGAACGAGGTGGACAGCGCCATCATCCACGGCGTGTTCTTCGTCGAGGCGCTCTCGGTCATGCTGCAGGTCTTCTGGTTCAAGCGCACCGGGCGGCGCATCTTCCGCATGGCGCCCTTGCACCACCACTTCGAGCTGCAGGGCTGGGCCGAGCCCAAGATCATCGTCCGCTTTTGGATCGTCTCCATCATGCTGGCGCTGGTCGGCCTTCTCTCCATCAAGCTGAGGTAGGCATGCAGCTCGCCGGGCGCAGGGCGCTGGTCGTCGGGCTGGGCAAGAGCGGCGTGGCCGCCGCGCGCCTGCTCGCGACCTATGGCGCGCGCGTCGCGGTCGCCGACGACAAGACCGGCGAGGCGCTGGCGGATTCGCTCCGGAAGCTTCAGGACGTCCCCCACGAGCGGTACCTGGCGGGGCTGCGCGAGGAGGCGTTCCGCGGACGCGATCTGGTGGTGGTGAGCCCCGGCGTGCCGCTCTCGACCCAGGCACTCGCCGAGGCGCGCGCGAGCGGGGCGGAAGTCATCGGCGAGGTGGAGCTGGCGGCGCGGTTCGTCGCGGAGCCGATCGTCGGGATCACCGGCACCAACGGCAAGAGCACCACCACGGCCCTGGCCGCGCACCTGCTCCGGGCCGCGGGCAAGAAGGTGTTCGCGGGCGGCAACCTGGGCGACGCGCTGTCCAACCGGGTCCTCTCCGGCGGCAAGCTGGACGCGACCGTCTGCGAGCTCTCGTCGTACCAATTGGAAGGGATCGTCTCCTTGCGCTGCGCGGCCGCGGCCGCGCTGAACGTCACCCCGGATCACCTCGACCGCTACCCGTCCCTGGAGGCGTACGCCGCGGCGAAGGCGCGCATCTTCGAGAACCAGAAAACCGGCGATGCGGCCGTGCTCAATCTCGCCGATCCGCGGGTCGCCGCGATGCGCACGCCGCCGGGGGTCCGGCGGCGTGGATTCGATTCGCGCGGACGCGACGTCGAGGCGGCGGGGTTCCTGCGCGCCAAGGGAGTGCTCGCCGTCGACGGGGCCGAGTACGATCTGCGCGCGCCGACGTTGCGCGGAGCCCACAACGCGGAGAACGCGCTGGCGGCGCTCCTCCTGGCGCGGCACCTCGGCGCGCCGCCGTGGGCCCTGCAGCAGGGGCTCGACACCTATCCCGGCTTGCCGCACCGGCTGGAGCCGGTCCGCACGCTCGAAGGCGTCGAGTGGGTGAACGACTCGAAGGGCACCAACGTGGACAGCGTGGAGAAGTCCCTCTCCGCTTTCGACCACGGCGTGCTGCTCATCATGGGAGGGCGAGGGAAGGGCGCGCCGTACCGCCCTCTCCGCGCGCTGTTCCCGGGCCGGGTCCGCGCCCTGCTCACCATGGGGGAGGACGCGCCGCGCATCGCCGAGGAGCTGGGGGACCTGGTCACCGTCACGGCTTGCGGCGACCTGCGCACCGCGGTTGCCCAGGCCCGCAAGCTGGCGCGCGCCGGAGACACGGTGCTCCTCTCGCCGGCCTGCGCGAGCTACGATCAGTTCCGCAACTTCGAGGACCGGGGCGATCAGTTCAAGGCGCTGGTGCGGGGGCTCTCGTGATCGCCTCGGCGGCCGTCCGCGTCTCCCACGCCCGCGACCGCGACGCCGCGCGCGCGCTGCGCTACGACCCGGTGCTTCTCGGCGCCGTGCTGCTGCTCACCATGCTCGGCGTGGTGATGGTCTACAGCGCCTCGGCCGTCTACGCGGGCGCGCGCCTGGGCGACGGGCTCTGGTTCTTCAAGCGCCAGCTCGCCGGCGCGGGGCTGGGGCTGTTCGCGCTGGTCCTCGCCCTGCGTTTCGGCTACCGGCGCCTGGAGAAGCTCGCCACGCCCCTCCTCCTGCTCGCCCTCGTCCTGCTCGTCCTCGTCCACGTGCCCGGCCTGGGGCGCGCGGCGGGCGGGGCGCGGCGCTGGCTGGCGGTGGGCCCGCTCCAGTTCCAGCCCAGCGAGCTGGTCAAGCTGGCGCTGGTGCTCTGGCTCGCGCGGTCGCTGTCCCGCAAGCAGGACCGCATCCGGATCTTCTCCGCCGGCCTCTTGCCGCACCTCTTCGTGCTGGGAATCGTGGCCGTGCTGCTCCTCCTCGAGCCCGACTTCGGCACCACCGTGGTGATCGGCTGCCTCACCTTCGCGCTCCTCTTCATCGCCGGCGCGCGGGTGGCCTACCTCGCCTCGGGAGCAGCGCTGGCCGCGCCGATCGCGGCCTTCCTCGTCTGGCACTCGCGCTACCGCCTCCAGCGCGTGCTCGCCTTCCTCGATCCCTGGGCCGACCCGCGCGGGTACGGCTACCAGGCGGTGGAGTCGCTGCTCGCCTTCGGCGCCGGCGGGACCTGGGGCGTCGGCCTGGGCGGGAGCCACCAGAAGCTCTTCTTCCTCCCCGCCGCGCACACCGACTTCATCCTCAGCATCGTCGGCGAGGAGCTCGGCTTCCTGGGCGTGGCCGCCGTGCTGCTGCTGTTCGCGGTGCTGGTGTGGCGGGGACTCAAGGCCGCGCAGGCGGCTCCCGACGCGTTCGGCTGCTACCTGGCGCTGGGCCTCACGCTGCTCCTCGCCCTCGAGGCGCTGGTCAACGCGGGCATGGCGCTGTCGCTCTTGCCCACCAAGGGCATGGCGCTGCCGTTCCTTTCCTACGGGATGAGCAGCGCGGTCGCCTCGCTGCTCGCCGCGGGCGTCCTCTTGTCGGTGAGCGGCGGGGCGGGCGGGTTCCTCGGCCACGCGCGTCCGGGCGGGGGCGCGCGATGAGGATGCTGATCGCCGGCGGCGGCACGGGCGGCCACCTCTTCCCCGGTCTCGCCCTGGCCGAGGAGGTGAAGACCCGGCACCCGCGCAACGACGTGCTGTTCGTCGGTACGCCCCGCGGCCTCGAGACCCGCATCGTCCCCAGGAACGGCTTCCCGCTCGAGCTGATCGACGTGGGGCCGCTCAAGCGACAGGGCGCGCTCGGCACTTTGCGCGGCCTGGGTCGGGTGCCGCGCGCGCTCTGGCAGTCGCGCCGGATCCTGAGGAGATTCGACCCGGACGTGGTGGTGGGCGTGGGCGGGTACGCCAGCGGCCCGGTGGTGATGGCCGCGTGGCTGATGCGCATTCCCACCGCCGTGCAAGAGCAGAACGCCTTGCCCGGGTTCACCAACCGGACCCTGGGCCGGTTCGCGCGGGCCTGCTTCATCGCCTTCGACGAGGCGCGGGCCGGGTTCCCGCCCGCCCGGACATATCTATTGGGCAACCCGATCCGGCGCGCGTTTCTGGACAACTACCTGCACTCGAAGGAGCCTTCCGGGCAGCGCCTGTCGATCCTGGTCACCGGCGGGTCCCAGGGCGCGCACGTGTTGAACCTCCGCGTGGCGGAGGCGCTCGAGCAGCTCGCGCCCGCGCTGGGCGCGAGGCTGCGCGTCGTGCACCAGACCGGCGAGAAGGACCTGCAGGAGATCGGCCGGAGGTATCAGGCGCTGGGAGGCAGCGGCGTGGACGCGCAGGCGACGGCCTTCATCGAGGACATGGCCAAGGCCTACGCGCAGGCCGACCTGCTCCTCTGCCGCGCCGGCGCGACCACCATCGCCGAGCTGACCGTCTGCAAGAAGCCGGCGATCCTGGTCCCCTTTCCCTACGCTGCTGACGACCACCAGACGGTCAACGCTCGCAGCATGGTGAGGAACGGAGCGGCGATCCTCCTGCCCGAGCGCGAGCTGACCGGGCAGAAGCTGGCCGACGAGGTGCGCGCGCTGGAGGGCGACCGCGCGCGGCTGCGCCGGATGGCGCGGCAGAGCGGCCTGTTGGGCCGGCCCGAGGCCGCCCGGGAGATCGCCGAGGTGTGCGTGTCGCTGTGCGCGCGAAGGCTGGTCCGGGAAGGGCGCCACCTCCCCGCGCCCGGAGCGCTGCCGCCCAGGGGTGGAGAAGATCGACGGGGGACACCATGAATGTCCTCTCCATTCAGGCCTCGAAGCAGATGGGGGACACCATTCCCATGGTGTCCCCTCCACTGTATCGTGTCCCCTCCGGTATTGATTATCGTGGATCGAATCGCGTATATTCCAGCGAAGGAAGGTGAGGAGGGTGTTCCGCAACAAGAAGGTGAAGGTCCACTTCGTCGGGATCGGAGGCATCGGGATGAGCGGCATCGCGGAGCTCCTCCTGAACCTGGGATACGGCGTGAGCGGATCGGACCTCAAGGAGAGCGAGATCACCCGCCGCCTGGCTCAGCTGGGCGGGAAGGTGGTGCTCGGCCACCGCGCGGAGAACGTCGGCCCCGACGTCGACGTGGTGGTGACCTCCAGCGCGGTCCGCCGCTCGAGCAACCCCGAGGCGCTGGCCGCCCGCGCCCGCGGCATTCCGGTCATCCGCCGGGCCGAGATGCTCTCCGAGCTGATGCGCCTCAAGGACGCGGTGGCCATCGCCGGATCGCACGGCAAGACCACCACCACCAGCCTGATCGCCACCGTGCTCGAGCACGCCGGCCTGCAGCCCACGGCGGTGGTGGGCGGCAAGCTCAACGCCTTCGGGTCCAATGCCCGCCTGGGCAAGGGCGAATGGATCGTGGTCGAGGCGGACGAGTCGGACGGATCCTTCCTCCACCTGACGCCCACCATCGCGGTGGTCACCAACGTCGACCCCGAGCACCTCGACCACTACGGCACTGCCGAAGCGCTGCACCAGGCCTTCATCGACTTCGCCGACCGGGTGCCGTTCTACGGCCTGGTGGTGCTGTGCCTCGACCACCCGACCGTGCAGCACCTGATCCCGCGGCTCTCCAAGCGCCACGTCACCTACGGGATCTCGCCGCAGTCCGACTGGCGGGCCGACGAGGTGAAGCTCTCCGCCTTCAGCGCCCGCTTCGCGGTGTGGCACCGGGGGAAGCGGCTGGGCGAGGTCGCGCTCAAGATGGTGGGCGCGCACAACGTGCTCAACGCGCTCGCCGCCTGCGCGGTGGCGCACGAGCTGGGCATCCCCTTCCAGCGCACCGCCGAGGCGCTGGGCGAGTTCGCCGGCGTGCAGCGCCGCTTCACCGTGAGAGGCGAGGCGAACGGCATCCTGGTGGTCGACGATTACGGGCACCACCCGGCGGAGATCAGGGCGACCCTTGCGGGAGCGCGGGCGTCCTTCCCACAGCGGCGGATCGTCTGCGCCTTCCAGCCGCACCGGTACACGCGCACCCGGGATCTCATGGCCGACTTCGCCACCGCCTTCAACGACGCCGACGTGCTGGTCCTGGGCGACATCTACGCCGCCGGCGAGGAGCCGATCCCGGGCGTGTCCGGCCAGAAGCTGCACGAGGCGGTGCGGGCCTGCGGCCATCGCGACGTGTCCTTCGTGCCGGAGCGCGGGGCGCTGGCGCAGGCGATGCACGGCCGGGTGCGGACCGGCGACCTGGTGCTCACCCTCGGCGCCGGCGACGTCACGCACGTCGGCGAGGAGCTGCTCGCGCTCCTCGGCGGCGGAGGGCGCGCATGATCGAGTTGGTCTCCGCCCTCAAGCGCGCCTCGCGCGGCGAGGTGCTGCGCGACGTCCCGCTCGCGCCGCGCACCAGCGTTCGCGTGGGCGGTCCCGCGCAGCTCTGGGTGCGGCCGCGCGATCCCGAGGCGCTGGTGGCGGTACTGGGCGTGCTCTGCGACGCGGGCGTCCCCTGGTTCGCGTTGGGCGGAGGCGCGAACACCGTCGTCGGCGACGGCGGGGTGGAAGGCGCGGTGCTGAAGCTCGCCCCCGACTTCGCCGCCGAGCAGGTGGAGGAGGGCGGCGATCACGCGGTCCTCACGCTCGGCGCCGGCGCGCCGATCGCCCGCTTCGTCTCCCTGGCGCGCGAGCAGCGGGGCGTGGGAGTCGCCTGGGCGGCCGGCATCCCCGGCACGGTGGGCGGGATGGTCACCATGAACGCCGGCACGGCCACCGGAGCCGCGGCCGACCACCTCGAGGCGGTCGAGGTGGCGACTCCGGACGGGCTGCGCTGGGTCCCGGTCGCGGAGCTGCGCCTCGCGTACCGCCACTGCGAGCTCCCTCTTGGATCCGTGCTCACGCGCGCGCGGTGCCGGGTACGCCGCGGGGGCGGGCCGCAGGTGCAGGAGGACGCGCGCGCGGCAAAGGCGGACGTGGAGCGGCGCCGGGCCACGCAGCCGCTCAGCATGCCCAACTCCGGATCGGTGTTCGTCAATCCCCGCGGCGACTTCGCCGGCCGGCTGATCGAGCAGGCCGGGCTCAAGGGCGAGAAGCGCGGCGGCGCGCAGATCAGCGACAAGCACGCCAACTTCATCGTCAACATGGGGGACGCGACCGCTGCCGACGTGATCGAGCTGATCGCGCTCGCCCGCGGCACGGTGCTGTCCCGGACCGGGATCGAGCTTTCGCCCGAGGTCCGGCTGGTGGGCACCTTCCGGCCGCCGCTGCCGCCCGAGCTTCTGCCCCACCATTTCGTTCCCGTGCTCCGCAGGAGGTCCGCATGACCGCGTACAGCGGAGGGGACACCATGCAATGGTGTCCCCCAACGGCTTTCCCATGAAATGGTGTCCCCCAACGGCTTTCCGCCGGGAGCGCGGAGCCGTCGCGCGCCGGAACTCGGCCTCGGCCGCGCGAAGCGCGGCCGCGGCGCTGGGCCGCACCGCCCTGGCCATGCTGCTCTCGGCCGCGCTCTCCGCCGGCGCCTGGCAGGCACTGCGCTGGTCCACCACCACGCCGCTCTTCTCCCTGCGCGAGGTCCGCTTCTCCGGTCTCTCCCATGCGGCCGAGGCAGATCTCATGACCGGCAGCGGGCTGCGGCTGGGGGCCAATCTGATGGCCCTCGACCTCGCCGCCGCGGCCCGGGCGATGGAATCGCATCCGTGGGTCGTCTCGGCGCGCCTCTCCCGCAGCTTGCCGGGAACCGTGCTGGCCGAAGTCGCCGAGCACCGCCCCGCCGCGCAGGTGCAGCTCGGCGGCCTCTACCTGCTCGACGACGAAGGCCGCGTGTTCAAGCGGGCCGGACCCGAGGACGGGGTCGATCTACCTCTCGTGACCGGGCTCTCCCGCGACGCGTGGCTGCGGGATCGCGGCGCCGCGCAGATCCGGTTGTACTCGGCGCTGCGCCTGCTCGAGGCCTGGCGCGCCGAAGGTCTGTCCGGGGCGTCGCTTTCGGAGGTGCGGCTGGAGGAGGACGGCGGGTTCAGCGCCTTCGCCCGGGAACCGGCCGGGCTGCAGGAGGTGCGTCTCGGAGCGAACGATCTGCCGCTCCAGCTGCACCGGCTCTCGCAGCTCCGGGCGGCGCTCGCCCGCCGCGGCGAGCACGCCGCCCGCATCGATCTCGACAGCCAGGCGCGCCCGGAATGGGTATCCGCGCAGCTCGTGCCGACCGTACGCTGAGGAGGGGATTTTCCATGGCGCAGAAGAAGGGCGAGCTGATCGTCGGGCTGGACATCGGCACCACGAAGATCTGCTGCATCGTGGGCGAGGTCGGGCCGGAAGGAATCGACGTCATCGGCATCGGCACGCACCCCTCGCGGGGCCTGCGCAAGGGCGTGGTGATCAACATCGAGGCGACGGTGTCCTCCATCCGCCGCGCGGTCGAGGAAGCGGAGCTGATGGCGGGATGCGAGATCGCCTCGGTCTACGCCGGCATCGCGGGCGGGCACATCCGCGGCTTCAACTCGCAGGGCGTGGTGGCGGTGAAGGACAAGGAAGTGAAGCAGGGCGACATCGCGCGCGTCCTCGACGCCGCCCGCGCCATCAACATCCCGCAGGACCGCGAGATCCTCCACGTCCTTCCCCAGGACTACATCATCGACGAGCAGGACGGCATCAAGGAGCCCCTGGGGATGAGCGGCGTGCGCCTGGAAGCGAAGGTGCACATCGTCACCGCCGCGGTCTCCAGCGCGCAAAACATCGTCAAGTGCTGCGCCAGGGCGGGCCTGCAGGTCTCCGACATCGTGCTCGAGCCGCTCGCCAGCGCCGAGGCGGTGCTGGCCGAAGAGGAGAAGGAGCTGGGGGTCGCGCTGGTCGACGTGGGCGGCGGGACCACCGACGTGGCGATCTTCTCGAACGGGGCCATCCAGCACACCAGCGTCATCCCGCTGGGCGGCAATCACCTCACCAACGACATCGCGGTCGGCCTGCGGACGCCGATGAACGAGGCGGAGCGGATCAAGGTCAAGTACGGCAGCGCGCAGAGCGCCCTGCTCGACAAGGACGAGACCATCGAGGTGCCCAGCGTGGGCGGCCGCGCGCCGCGCGTGCTGGCGCGCCGCATCCTCTGCGAGATCGTCGAGCCGCGCGTGGAGGAGCTGTTCCAGCTGGTGCACCGCGAGATCCAGAAGGCGGGCCAGGAGGACCTGCTCGCCTCGGGCGTGGTGCTGACCGGAGGCTCGACGCTCTTGCACGGCATGCCCGAGCTGGCCGAGGAAGTGCTGGGCCTGCCGGTGCGGCGCGGTCTGCCGCGGAACATCGGCGGGCTCACCGACGTGGTGAAGAGTCCGCAGTACGCCACCGCGGTGGGCCTCTTGCACTACGCGATCAAGCAGGGGACGGAAGGCCGCGTATTCGCCGGCGACTCGTCTTCGCTGCGCGAGCGATTGCTGGGTTGGGTGAAAGAGCTGTTCTGAACCGGAGGGGTCATGGACGAGTTCGAGACTGATCTGGGCGCGAAGATCAAGGTGATCGGGGTCGGCGGCGGCGGCGGGAATGCCTTGAACACGATGATCCTCGCCGGCCTCACCGGAGTGGACTTCATCGCCGCGAATACCGATTGCCAGGCCCTGCAGAACAACCGCGCGCACACCAAGATCCAGCTGGGCGCGCAGGTCACCAAGGGGCTGGGCGCCGGCGCGAACCCGGAGATCGGCCGGCAGGCCGCCCTCGAGGACAAGGCGCGCATCCTGGCCGCGCTGGAGGGCGCGGACATGGTGTTCGTGACCGCGGGGATGGGCGGCGGCACCGGGACGGGCGGCGCTCCGGTGATCGCCGAGCTGGCGCGCAGCGTGGGCGCGCTCACCGTCGGCGTGGTCACCAAGCCGTTCCTCTTCGAGGGCAAGCGGCGCCTCAAGCAGGCGGAGAGCGGCCTCGCCGAGCTGAAGAACGCGGTCGACACGCTGATCACCATCCCCAACCAGCGGCTGCTCGCCATCGCGGACGAGAAGACCACGCTGCTCGACACCTTCAAGAAGGCCGACGAGGTGCTGCTCAATGCGGTGCAGGGCATCTCCGACCTGATCACCATCCCCGGCCTCATCAACGTCGACTTCGCCGACGTGCGGACGATCATGAGCAGCATGGGCGTCGCGCTGATGGGCACGGGGACGGCCTCGGGCGAGGGACGGGCGCTGGCCGCGGCGCGGCAGGCGGTGGAGAGCCCGCTGCTCGAGGACGTTCAGATCGACGGCGCCACCGGCATCCTCATCAACATCACCGGCGGGCCGGACATGACGCTGGTCGAGGTGAACCAGGCCTGCAGCCTCATCCAGGAGGCGGCGCACGAGGACGCGAACATCATCTTCGGCAGCGTCATCTCCGACGAGATGGGCGACAAGCTGAAGATCACCGTCATCGCCACCGGGTTCAACCACCGCGACACGCGCCGCATCGAGCGCAACGACGCCACCCGCGCCCTGCGGACCGCTCCTGGCGCCGAGCACGGCGCGCCTCGCTCGCCTGCCCGCGGGCCCGAGGCGCCTCGCGCCACTCCGACCCCGCGCGCCGCGACCCCCGCTCCCCCTCAGCGCCCCGCGGGCGACCGCCCGGTCCGCAAGCTCTCCTGGGACGAGCTCCGCCAATTGACCGGCGCCAGCGAGGACGAGCTGGACATCCCCACCTTCCTCCGCCACAACGACTGACGCGAGCGAGACGGACTAGAAGCGTTTCACGCGAAGCGCAGAAGGAAAAGGGAGGCGTGGAAGGGTTTTCGTTTCGTCTCGATGACCTGCTCCGAGACGCCTCGCAAAAAAGGAAGCTTCCGCGCTTCCCCACCTTCCGCGCTTCGCGTGAAACGCTTCTGGCCCGCTACAAATGCTAGTCGCGGGAGCGGCCGGAGAGGAAGTCGCCGGCGCGGGCGGTGAGCTGGGCGGTGCGGGCCAGCTGGGCGTCGAGGCGGGCGAAGACGTCCTCGGCGCGATCGTGCAGCGCCAGGTCGCGGCCTTCGCCGAGGCGCGCGAACAGATCGACGAGCTTCTGCAGCGTCTGGTGCTCGCGCAACAGCTCGCGCGCCGCGCGGCTGCCCTTCTGCGTGAAGACGAGCCCGCTCGCGAACAGCCGCGTGAGCGCGGCGCGGTTCCCGTCCATCACCGAGCGCACGCGCCGCTCGGCCAGCTCGCGCCGCCGCTCCTCGCGGACCGACGAGAGGTCCCCCACGGTGGCCCGCGACCGCCGCCGTCTCCCGCTCCGCGCATGCCGCATCGCCTTGGCCATCCCCTTCCCGTGGAACGGAACGCGCACAGGTTAGACGCGCACGCAGTGCCCGGTCAACGTGAGCGGCGCGCGCTTGGCTGGAGTATGCTGCGCCGCCTTTCCGCGCCGCCGGAGGCAACCCGACGTGTTCCACAAGCTGCTCATCGCCAATCGCGGCGAGATCGCCTGCCGCGTCGCGCGCGCCGCGCGCTCGCTGGGCATCCGCACCGTCGCCGTCTACTCCGACGCCGACGAACGCTCGCTGCACGTCGAGCAGTGTGACGAGGCGGTGCGCCTCGGCCCCGCGCCCGCGCGCGAGAGCTACCTCGACGCCGAGAAGGTGCTCGCCGCCGCGAAGGGCACCGGCGCCGAGGCGATCCATCCCGGGTACGGCTTCCTCTCCGAGCGGGCCGACTTCGCGCAGGCCTGCGCCGCGGCGGGGGTGGTGTTCGTGGGCCCGCCGCCCGGGGCGCTGCGCGCGATCAAGGACAAGTCGCAGGCGCGCGCGGTGATGCGCGGCGCCGGCGTGCCGGTGGTCCCCGGGTCCGAGGGGCACGTGACCCCCGAGCTGGCGGCCGACGAGGCGCGCGCGCTCGGCTTCCCCCTGCTGGTCAAGGCGGCGGGCGGCGGCGGCGGGATCGGCATGCAGGTGGCGAACGACGAGCCGGAGCTGCTCGAGGCGCTCCGCGCCTGCTCGGACCGGGCGCGCGCCTCCTTCGGAAAGGACGCGGTCTACCTCGAGCGCTACTTCCCGGCGCCGCGGCACGTCGAGGTGCAAGTGCTGGGGGACGGACGCCTCACGCTCCACCTCGGCGCCCGCGAGTGCTCCATCCAGCGGCGCCATCAAAAGATCCTGGAGGAGGCGCCCGCCGTCGCCTTCGAGCTTCCTTCGCCCCGGCCGCGCCTGCGGGACGAGCTGCTCCAGGCGGGCCTCGCCGCGGCGCGCGCGGTCGGATACGCGAACGCGGGCACCTGCGAGTTCCTGCTGGTCGGCGACCGGTTCCATTTCATCGAGCTGAACGCGCGGCTGCAGGTGGAGCACCCGGTGACCGAGGCGGTGACGGGCCTCGACCTGGTGCAGCTGCAGATCCGCATCGCGGCGGGCGAGCACCTGCCCATCGGCCAAGGCGACGTGAAGGCGGGGGGGCACGCGATCGAATGCCGCGTCAACGCCGAGGACCCGGTGAGGTTCTTTCCCTCGCCCGGCAAGATCGTCCGGTTCGAGACGCCGGTGCCCGCCGACGGCCGGTTCCACGACGGGGTGCGTGTCGACGCGGGATACCGCGCGGGCGACACGGTGACGCCCTTCTACGACTCGCTGCTCGCCAAGCTCGTGGTGCACGGCCCCACCCGCGCCGAAGCCATCGCGCGGCTACGCGGCACGCTCGACGCTTTCGCGGTCGAGGGAGTCAAGACCAACCTTCCGCTCCACCGCCGAATCGCCGCATCGCCCTTCTTCGCGCGCGGCGACCTCGACACCCGTTTCCTCGAAAAGCTGGCCAAGGAGGTCGCGCCTTGATCGACGTGCCCGCCCACATCACCGGCACCGTCTGGAAGATCGAGAAGAAGCCCGGCGACCCGGTGTCCGCCGGAGACGTGCTGGTGATCCTGGAATCGATGAAGATGGAGATGCCGGTCGAAGCGCCCGAGGACGGCACGGTCTCGGAGGTGCGCTGCAAGGAAGGGCAGCCGGTCAGCGAAGGCGAGGTGCTGGTCGTGCTGGCCGAGTGACTACACGCGGGAGAACAGCTCGGGCAGGCGGATCTTGAGCGCGTGGGCGATCTTGTAGAGAGAGGTGACGCTGGCGCTCGATTCGGCGCGCTCGATCTGCGAGAGCAGGCTGACCGACAGGCCGGTCCGCTTCGCGAGCTGCTTCAAGGTCAGGGTGCGCTTCTTGCGGAGATCGCGGATCGCCGATCCGATGTTGCGGTGCAACTCTTCCTCGGGCAGGAGCGCCAGCCCCTTGGCGGCCAGCGCCCGCCGCACCGCTCCGAGCAGCTCGTCCTCGCGCACCGGCTTGCGCAGGTAGTCCACCACGCCGCCGCGCAAGGCGGACACGGCTGAATCGAGCGTCGCATAGCCGGTCATGAGGATGACCGCGCAGTCGGAATCGTGGTGCCGGATCATGTCCACCACGTCCAGCCCGGAGATGTCGGGCATCTTCAGGTCCACGATCGCGAGGTGGATGTCGTCCTTGCGGATCTCCTCCTCGACCTTCCGGCCGTCGGTCAATGTCTGGACGCGGTAGCCATCTTTCTTCAGGATCTTCTCGACCAGCTCCACGGAGTCCTGGTCGTCGTCGACAACGAGGATTCGGATGTCCACCGTAGCCCCCCTTCATTGGGACGCGTCTTGAAGTCTAACGTTCCTACGGTACGGCAGACTGTGTTATCCGGCGGCGCTTCAGGGGTCAACGGATGGTCGTGTAGGGATTTCCCGTACGGCTGTCGCGTGATTCCGGGGGCGCGGAATCACGGGACCATCTTGTATCCCGGTCCAGGTGGTCGATGGTCGTGTTCGTGCTGCTACTCGTGCTCGAAGTCGTGCTCGCGGTCGCCGCCCGCTGCGCCTCGGCGCCGCGGGCGGTCCGGAGCCAGAACGCTGCCGCGAGGGCGGAGGCGACCAGCAGGGCTACGACGAAAGTCGTAATCCGCGCCTTTCGCGCGTCCACTCCGCGCCTCGCGCCGTGAATCGGAGCGCTAGTCTCTTCCGCGGCCAGCGGGTCCGGCTCAGGCTTCTCGTCGGGACCTGCTTGCAGGGTGAGATCGTACTGGCTGATCTCGATGAGGTCGCCTTCGCGGACCAGGCGCGATCCGCGGATCCGGTCGCCGTTGACGCGCACGCCGGTGAAGCTGCCCAGGTCCTCGACGTACACGCGGCCGCTGCGGCGGCAGATCCTGGCGTGGCGGCGGGATACGTCCTTCTCGGTGAGCCGCACGGGACTCCCCTCGGCGCGGCCGATGATCAGCTCTTCCCGGAACAGCGGCACGACGGTGCGTCGGCCCCCGTCGTCCTCGATGATCAGCTTCATCTCGGCGGCTACCCGCCGAATTTGTCGATGAGCTGCTGCAGCTGTCCCCTCGTGGCATCGTCCGCGAACGGCATGTAGAGCTTGTACCATTTCACGGCGGCCTTGGTGTCGCCGGCGTAGACGGCCGCGGTGCCGAGCCCCCGATACGCGTATCCCACGTATTGCTTGCCCGGCTTCAGGTCGATGGCTGCCTGGTACTTGGCGGCGGCGCCGCCGAAGTCCTTCGCGCTCACCTTCGCATTGCCTTCCTGGATCAGCTGGTAGGCCTTCTGGTCGCGGCTCGCCGGCGACAGGCCGCCGCCCTCGTGTCGGGCCGGAGCCGGCTTTTCCGCCTGGGCCTGCTGCGGCGCGCACGACAGCGCCTGCGCCTCGGCGCTGCTCACGTCGAGCGCGAGGACCTGCTGGACCTCCTGCTTGCACGCCTCGATCTTCCCTTGCGCCTTCGCCGCCTGCGCCTTGGCGAGGTGCGCGGCGGCGTAGCCGGACTTCACCTGGTCGCCTTTCTCCCGCACCCTCTCGCAGAACCAGGTGGTCTCGGTGGAGCACTTCTCGTAGAGCGCGCGGGCCTTGTCGAAGTCCTTCGCCGCGATCGCCTTGTCGAGGCCCTGATCGACCTCCTGCGCGCGCGCCTCGTCCTGCGCCTTGGCGCGGTTGGCCGGCTTCTCTCCCTTGGCCGCCGCGGCGTCGTAGAACTCGAGCGCCTTGAGGTAGTCGTGCTTCTTGAGCTCGCGATCGCCGGCCTTGGTTGCCTCCGCGGCGGACAGGTCGCCCTCGCCGCCTTCGTCGGCTCGCCTGGCCTTCCCGACCACGAGGAAAGCGACCAGCGCGGCGGCGACCAGCGCGCCGGCCCCGGCCAAGAGCGGCAGCTTGCCCTTCTTCGCCGGCGGTGCCCTCGCGCCTTCGCGGGCGCCGGCGATCAGCTCCGCCGTGGTGGGGCGCAGGCCGGGCTTCGCCTCCTCGGCCTTCTCCGCGGACAGGGTGAACTTCTCGCCCGGCGCGCAGAAGCGGAACTTGAGGTGACCCAGCTCGACCGTGTCGCCCGGCCTCACCGCGCCCATGGCGTACTGCTCGCCGTTGATGTGAACGCCGTTGGCGCTCTTGTTGTCGACCACCTTCCAGCTCGCGTCCTCGAGCATGAATCGCGCGTGCTGGCGGCTCATCGACTGGTGGTCGATGGCGATGTCGTTCTCCTCGCTGCGCCCGATCTTCACCTCGGTGCGCATGAGGAAGAACTCCTTGCCGCGCACGTTGCCGGTGAGGCCCACCAAGCGGGGCATCTCGCCCTTCTGCAGGTCGCGGACTTCGACCTGCGGGGCGGACTTCATGATGTCGCTGACCCGGATGATGGCGGTCGCGCCGCCCGCGGTGGCCGAAGCCGTCGAGGCGCTGCCCGAGGCTGGCGCCGGCGCCGGAGGAGACGGCAGCTCCGCGGCGGGGGAGGGAGCCGTCCCCGGTGACTGGGTGATGGGCGCCGGCCTCTGCGCCATCATCGACGGCGGGATCGTCGTGCGCCCCATCTTGGGCTGGGCGGGAGGCGGAGTGGTGGGGAGCTCGATCCGGCCCTGGACGCCCAGGTCGTAGTCGCCGATCTCGATCAGGTCGCCTTCCTTGATCTTGGTGGGGCCGCTGATGCGCTCGCCGTTGACGCGCACGCCGTTGTAGGAGCCGAGGTCCTCGATGACCAGCGAGCCGTTGTCCTTCTTCAGGCGCGCGTGGCGGCGGGAGACGTTGCGCTCGCTCAGCTTGATCGTGTTCCCATCCTGGCGCCCGATGGTGATCTCTTCGCGCACGAGCTGGACGACGGTCTTGCGTCCCTCGTCGTCCTCGATGATGAGCTTCATGAAGTCCTCCGCCCGAGGCGCCTTCTGCCTGGGGCGTGTGGTGAGCGAGGGCCTGCCGCGTAGCCCCCTCAGTGATCATCCTAGTGCAGATGGGCGCATGGACGGAAGAAGCGAC
>DASQBG010000037.1:0-24273 GCA_035635335.1 Myxococcales bacterium
GACTGGCGCCACGGCTCGCTCCGCGCGCTGGCCCTGGAGGGCGTGCCCGGTTACTACCGCATCCGCGTCGCGACCGACGTGCGGCTCATCTACCGCCGCGACGGCAGCCGGCTGGAGGTCCTCTCCCTGATCGATCGCGAGGACCTCGACCGCTACATCCGCCAGGCCCGCACGCGCCCGGCGTAGCAAGGAGCTCCCATGCAACCGCCGCAGATCGACGCACAAGAGCTGTCCCGGAAGCTCTCGGGCGAGAAGAGGCCGGTCGTGCTCGACGTCCGCCAGCCGCTGGAAGTCCAGGCGGAGGGGATCATCGCCGGCTCGCTCCACATCCCGATGAACGAGGTCCCCGGCCGACTCGCCGAGGTCCCCCGCGAAGGCGAGCTCGTCGCTGTCTGCAAGCGCGGCCAGCGCTCCTGGAACGTGGCGCAGTGGCTGCGCCAGCAAGGCTACGACGCCTCCAGCCTGTCCGGCGGCCTCGACGCCTGGCGCGCCTCCGGACTGCCGGTCGCGCGCTGACGGGTGCTGGTGACCCGGTCTCCGGCCCGCGAAGCGATCTCCGTCTGGGCGGCCGTGATGGGCGTGCTCGCCGCGGTGCGCATCGCGGCGCTCGCGGTGCCGTTCCTCCACCAGCTGGTCGGCGCGCTGGCAGTCGCCGCGTTCCTCTACGCTCCGGTGAAGCTGCTCGAGCGCCGAGGCCAGGATGCGCACGATGCGGGGTGGCGCTTCGATCGGCTCGGCACCGATCTCCGGTGGGGCCTCCTCGCGTGCGCGGTGATCCTGCCGCCGTTCACGCTCGCGTTCTCCTGGTTCGTCCACGAGCTTCCGCGCCTGCCGCCGGAGCTCGCGACACGCCTGGCGCCGTACGTCGGCGCGGCGCATCCGCTGCGGTTCCGCGTCGGACCCGACCCGTGGGACCTCGCCGGGCGCATCGCCGGCACTGCCGCCGTCGCCTTCTCCGAGGAGTTCTTCTATCGCGGGTACCTGACGCTGCGCCTCGAGGAGCGCTGGCCGCCCACGACGCGCATCCTGGGAGCGCCGATGGGCCGTGCAGCGCTCCTCGCGGCGGCGCTCTTCGCGGCGGGCCACCTGCTCGAGCCCGCCCCGTGGCGGCTGGCGGTCTTCTTCCCCGCCCTGGTGTTCGCCTGGCTGCGCGCGCGCACCGGCACCGTCGCCGGCGCCGCCGTGTGCCACTTCGTCTTCAACGTCTGGCTGCTGCTGCTCGAGCGCGCCGCCTACGCCTGAGCGTCTCCCATACTGTCCGCGACCTGAAAAGCGTAGCGCCGCCCTATCCGGCGGCGGCTAGAGCTTCTGCGGCTGCAGCGTGCGCGGGACCGCCAGCACCTCGCCTTCGGCGAGCTCGCGCGCGCCTTCGGGGGGCTGCGGCTGCGCGCCGCTGGCCAGCACCACCGCGCGGACGGCGCGGTGCGCGCGGACCCTCGGGTCCAGCTCCTTGCTGCCCGGTCCGACTTCGTGCAGGGCGCAGTCGGCCAGCCCCTCGATGGTCGCGATCCAGACCGGGTGCCCGCGCCGCAGCGCGCCCAGCACGCGGCCGTTGGTGACGATGGCCGCGAGCGGAGGGAGCCTCTGGCCGGCTTGCTCGAAGGCGCGCTCCGCCTCGCCGACTGCCGCGGCGAGCGAGCGCGCCGCCGTCTGCGCATCGACGTCGGCGTCGTCGAGCCGGCCGGCGTCGCGCAAGCGGGAGAGGAAGGTGAAGAACAGCGCCTCGGCGGCCGAGTCGCTGCGGGCCGCCCGCCGCAGCGACTGGGGAAGCGCCGCGGTGAGGGCGTCCCTGGCGGGAGCGAGCGCTTCCGGCTGCCCGGCCACGGCGAACAGCCAGCGCTTGAAGCGGATGGGGAGCGTCGACTCTTCCTTGAAGGCGCGGGACAGCGATCCGCTGGCGATCAGCACGGCCTCGCTCTCGACCCCTTCGGCGAGGCGCTCGACGAAGTGCGGTGGTTGGCTGGCGAGCGGACGCTTGCGCACCAGGACGTCATCGCTCTGGAAGTATCCGACCCCCGCCGCGCTTTCCGGAGGGCCCAGCGAAACCCTCCCCTTCAGCTTTCGCAGAACGCAGGGAAGCAGGCTGGCGTCGGTCTCGTGGATGCTGATGAACTCGGCCACTTCGCGAACCCTCCCGCGCAACAACTTGCGGCCACTCGGAGGGTAACGCACCTCCCCCCACAATGCCATCCACCGGATTGCGCAAGGTCTTTGACCCTCCCGGACCCGGCCCGTACAGTGGACCGGCCGACACGGAGGATCTGACCGGATGGCCGAAGGCGAAATCGCGATCGGGATCGATCTGGGCACGAGCTATAGCTGTGTCTCCATCATCGAGAGCGGCCAGCCCGTGGTGATCCCGAACGAGTGGGGCGAGCGGACCCACGCCTCGGTGGTGAGCTTCCTCGAGGACGGCACGGTGCTGGTCGGCAACAGTGCCAAGCGCAACATCATCACCAACGCCGACAACACCGTCTACAGCGCCAAGCGCCTCATCGGACGGTTCTTCTTCTCCGACGAGGTGAAGAAGGCGCAGGCGGTGATGCCCTACAAGATCATCGAGGGCGAGAACAACTCGGTCCGCATCCAGATCCGCGAGAACGTCTATTCGCTGCCCGAGATCTCCGCGCTGGTGCTCAAGGAGATGAAGTCGATCGTCGAGAACTACCTCGGGCACGAAGTGAAGAAGGCGGTGGTCACCGTCCCCGCCTACTTCAACGACAACCAGCGGCAGGCCACCAAGGACGCCGGGCGCATCGCCGGGCTCGAGGTGCTCCGAATCCTCAACGAGCCGACCGCCGCGGCGCTCGCCTATGGATTCGGCAAGGACATCACCCAGAAGATCGCCGTCTACGACCTGGGCGGCGGCACCTTCGACATCTCCGTCCTGGAGATCGGCAAGGACGTCTTCGAGGTGCTCTCCACCGCCGGCGACACCTACCTGGGCGGCGACGATTTCGACGACCGCATCATGACCTGGCTGGCCGACGACTTCCTCAAGAAGAACGGCATCGACCTGCGGCTGAACAAGTACTGCCTGCAGATGCTGAAGGAAGCCTCGGAACGGGCCAAGATCGACGTGGGCCGCGACGCCGTGGCGAAGATCAGGGTGGAAGGCATCTGCCAGGATCCGACCGGCAAGGTGATGGACCTGGAAGCGACCCTCACCGAGGCCGAGTTCAACCGGATGGTGATGGACCTCGTGCAGCGCACCTTCAAGGTGTGCGACGAGGCGCTGCAGTCGGCGCGGATGACGGCCGCCGACCTGGACGCCATCATCCTCGTCGGCGGCCCGACGCGCCTGCCCATCATCCGCACCAGCGTGAAGCACTATTTCCAGAAGGAGCCGATGGCGGGCATCGACCCCGACGAGGTGGTCGCGATGGGCGCCGCCATCCAGGCCGGCTCGCTGATGGAGGCGAAGAGCGACCACTACCTGCTCGACGTCACTCCGCTCACGCTGCGGGTCGGCACGGTGGGCGGGTACACCGACAAGATCATCGAAAAGAATACGCCCATCCCGATCGAGCGCTCCAAGGCGTACACCACCAATCGCGACGGGCAGGACAAGGTCAAGATCCGCATCTACCAGGGCGAGTCGAACAAGGCCGCGGAGTGTGAGCTCCTCGGGGAGTTCGAGTTCAGCGGCTTCCGCATCGCCTACCGAGGCGAGGTGCGCATCGAGGTGACCTTCGAGATCGACACCAACGGCATCGTGCACGTCACCGCGGCGGACGTGGAGACCGGCCAGAAGACGACCACCACCATCCGCCTCTCCTCGGGCCTCACGGAGGAGATGATCCGCGCCGCGCAGGCGAAGACCGCCGCGACGCAGCTCGCCCGCGGGGCGGCGGCCTAGCCGACCATGATGGACGAGACGTTCGAGATCGAGGCGGCGGCGCTGGCCCAGGTGCTGGACGAATTGGACTATTTCCAGATCCTCAAGATCGGGCAGGGCGCCAACCCGAACGACATCAAGTCCGCCTACTACCGCGAATCGCGCGCCTACCACCCCGACCGCTTCTACCAGCTCCCGAATCTGGTGTTGAAGGACTCGATCGGGCGCATCTACAAGCGGATCAACGAGGCGTACGTCTGCCTCCGCGACGACGTGAAGCGGACCAAGTACCTGGCCGACGTCAGCGGTCCCGAGCGGCAGAGGAAGCTTCGCTTCGTCGAGGCCAGCGAGCAGGAGATGAAGAAGGACAAGGAGCAGGAGATCGGGACCACGCCGCAGGGCCGCAAGTTCTTCATGGCGGGCCTTTCGGACATGGCGGCCCAGCGATTCTCGGCCGCCGAGCGGAACTTCAAGATGGCGCTCACCTACGAGCCCAACAACCCCAACTACAAGTCCAAGCGGGACGAGGCCGGCAAGCTGATCAAGAACGACATGACGATTCGGTAGCCGCCGTATTCGGCGGCTCCGCGTTTGAGCGCGGCCAGTAAGGGACGCGGCCCGCGCGGTAGAGGTTTCAGGTGCCCTTCGACGTCGTCTGCGTCGCGCTGCTGATCGCCTTCGCCGTGTGGGGCGCGTTCCGCGGATTCGTCCGGCAGTTCTTCGGCCTGTTGGGCTTCGCCGGCGGCATCCTGCTGGCGCGCCTGGCCGCTCCCTCTTTCGGGGAGGCGTTCGGCGCCGACCTGCGCGTCTCGCCGGCGGTGGCCACCGCGGCGCTGGCGTTCATCTTCTTCGTCCTCGCGGAGGTCCTCGCGAAGGTGACGGGGAAGGTGGTCCACCAGCAGCTCGGCGGCGGGGTCACCGGGAGCCTGAACCGCGTGGGCGGCGCGCTGCTCGGGACCGCCAAGGGGTTCCTGATGGTCTGGGCGCTGGCCAGCCTGGTCGCGCTGGTGAGGCCCCATCTGAAGCGCGTCGAGCACGACACCCCGGTGTCGAAGCTCGACTTGAAGGAATCGTACGCGGTGCAGACCGCCTCGAAGTCGAACCTGATCACCCGCCTGCGCGAGGGCGGTCTGCAGGACGAGGCCGAGACGGTTCGCAAGCGGCTCGGCAATCGCTGACGAAATACGAAGAGCGCTCTCGATCGTCCTGACGCGCCGCCGCGCGTCGGGTTGCCTTGAAATCTTACATGTGCGTACAATTGCGTACCAACACCGCCGGCAATCGCGCCCGGCGTTCAGGGGGAATTCCCAATGGGTATGCGATTGGCCACGGTAGTGGTGGTGTTTGCTCTCGCGCTGAGCGCGCGGGGCGACGAGGAAGATCGGCGATTCCGGGCAGTGACACCGGTCGTGTTCGATCCGTTCGACAGCGATCTGGTGGCGGCGCGCTGGGTGAAGGGCGCGGGTTGCCCGACCGGCGCGACGGTGAACGACGGGGCCAGCTCGAAGGGGTTCACGGACGGCGGATGCCCGACCGGCGATCGGCGCGACGATCACAACGAGGGACTGCTCCTGGTCAAGACGGGCCCCACGCCGAACTTCGCGGCGGCCATCGCCGAGCTCAAGGGCGTGCGCGGGACCGTGCTGACCGAGCTGGGCTACGACGTCCGCACCAATTCCCATTGCGGAGCCGGCGCGCCGCGCTTCGACGTGGTGACCGACGACGGCGTGACCCACTTCGTCGGCTGCAACTCGCCGGCGCCGCTGATCCAGAGCGCGAGCCAGGGCTGGAAGCGGCTCCGCTGGACGCCGTCCCAGGCGTTCCCACCCATCACCAGCCCGGTGCGCAGCATCTTCATCGTCTTCGACGAGGGCCAGGACACGGAGTCCGCGCTCGGGCCGGACAACGGGGCAGGGCTCGCGGTCATCGACAACATCGACGTGAACGGCCAGCTGATCGGCCGCGGGGCGGACAAGTAGCAGCCGCCGCCGGACGGGGCGCCTACCGCGGGCAGGGGCACCTGCTTCACGAGCCAGATGCCTCGTCCGGAGCTCGCTAGAACTGCCGTACGTCGGCAGTGAAGCCCGAGGATCCCGCTGGGGCCAGACCTCGAGCGCCAACACCACCGGCACCACCGGCGCCCCCGGCGGCCCTCACGCAGGTCATCCCGGTCATCGAAGGGACGGTTCCCACGTGCGCCACGCAGATCGAGGGCCCACCGGCTCCCCCTCCGCCGCCGCCTCCTCCGCCGCCGCTGCTCCCGGCCTTTCCGGGCGCGCCGTCCCCTGCGGTCTGTCCGCCGCTCGATCCACCGGTGCCCCCACCACCTCCGGAGCCTCCGAACCCACCGGCGCCGCCCGCGCCTCCGGCGCCGCCCGTGCCCGAGCTGAGCTTGGAATTCTCGATCGCCAGGTTCGAGGCAACGCTCACGACGGCGAAGCTGCCACCGCCGCCGAGACCGCCGTTTCCTGATCCTCCTGCGCAGCCAGCGCCGCCTCCTCCACCCCCGCCTCCGCTGGTCGCGTCGCAGCAGGAGAGGCCGCAGCCGCTGGAATCGCCGCTGCCGCTTCCGCCTCCACCCCCGCCGCCGCCGTGCGACCCGGCACTGCCGGCAGCGCCGGAGGGCGGTGCGTAAGCCGCCCCAGAAAAGCTGCCGAGAAGAGCGCTGGCCACGCCATTGAAGCCGGCCGCCCCGCTCAAACCTGCGACGGCATCGTCAGGCGCGGAATTGCCGTGGCTGAACGGTACCCGACAGGCTCCCGCACCGGTCGCGGCGCTTCCGCCGTGGCCCCCCGCGCCGCCACCCAGGGTCGTCACCCCGGAGGCGCCCGGGTTGCCGTCGTGCGTTCCGCTCACTGCCGGTCCGCCGCTCCCGCCTGCCGCGCAAGAAGACGATCCTCCGAGCCCGCGCCCTCCGGTCGTCCCATTCCCGCCGCGGCCACCGCTTGCTCCCAAGCCTCCGCTGAGAGTGGCAGCCGCTGCCGCTCCGGCGCCCGCCGTGATGGACGAGTCGCGCAAGGCGATCCGGGCGGAAGAATTGGCGACGCTCACTCCGACGCTGGAAGCGCCCGGGACCGTCGCAGCCGCCGAGCGGATGTTCACCATCTGCAGCTCGAGCGGTACGGTCACGGCGGCCGCCGACACCGCCAGCGCGGAAGGCGCGGCGATGATGGTCTGGTTTGCGGCCGCGCGGCGCCATTCCTTGGAGGCGTCGAATCCGCCGAAGATGCTCACGCCGTTCGCCAGCGTGATGGCTTCCGGATAGGTCCCCGCGCTGACATAGACGTCCGCCTGGTTGGGCGCGGCCTTGTTGATCGCCGTCTGGAGCGTGAGGAAGGGAGCCGACCGCGACCCGGCGGCGCTGTCCGCGCCGGCCCTGCTCACGAAGACGCCCTTTCCGGCGTTCTTCATCACGTAGATCGTGACCCGGCTGGGTACGCTGTTCGCGATCGAGTCGTTGACGACGAGGTCGAACTGCAACGTGTCCACTTCCGGCGGAGAGGGAAACGTCGGGTGCACTCCGGACAACTTGCCGGTCCCCCCCGTCACGTCCGCTCCGACTCCGACGACCTGCGTCCAGGCATAGGTCAACGGCTTGCCCGAAACGGCGCTGCTCGCGCTGCCGTCGAGCGTGACGTTCCCGCCGCCGCGGCTGACCTCCTGGTTCGGCCCCGCGTTGGCGACAGGGGCGTTCGGCTGCGCCATGGTCGTGAAGGTCCAGGAGTGGCTCGCTGCCAGTGCACTGCCGGCGGCGTCCTTCGCGCCGGTCGTGATCGTCGCCGTGTAGACCGTGGCAAAAGCGAGCCGACCCTGCGGCGTGAATGCGGCCGTCTTCGCCGCGTAAGAGACGGTGCCCGGAACCGCGGGATCGATGGTGAAGGTCGCCGCGCCGATCGAATCCGCTGCCATGTCCTTCGAGAAGGTGGCCTTGATGACGACGCCATCGACGGCGACCTTGACGGCGTTCTGCGCCGGGTCGGTGGAGACCACGGTCGGCAGGGCCTCGGCGGTGGTGAAGCTCCACGTGTAGTCCGCCGCGAGCGCCTGCCCCGTCGTGTCCTTGATACCCGCCGCGACCGTCACAGCGTACGTCGTCGCTGGAGAAAGAGGCGACGCAGGAGTGAAGGTGGCGGTCGCCCCGCTGGGCGTGACGGTTCCGCTCACGCTCGGCGTCAGCTTGAAGCTCGTCGCAGCGAGGGAGTCGGCCGCCATTGGTTTGGAGAACGTGACGCTGAGAGTCGAATTCATCGGGACGTCGTTGGCTTTGTCCGCCGGGCTGGTGCTCACGACCGTCGGCGCGGCCGCCGGCGTGGGCGTCGGCGGTGGCGTGCTCCCCGAGCCGCCCCCGCAGGCGGCGATCCAGGCGATGCAAAGGCACGCATGGACCAGTGACCATGGACGAGCACGATCGATCGAATCTCCCGGCATGAGCTCCCCCTGTTCGGACGGACCTCGTCCGTGCCGCCGAAGAGCAGAGGCCGTGCCAGCGTGCCCGGGATGCAAGGTTCCGGAATCAGGGTCGAGGGAGCAGGGCGTGGCCCGCCTTGCTCGACGTGGCGCGACGTGGCGCTACTCCGCGCCTCGCTCCGTGGCCGGGCTATTCGTCCCGCAGCGCGGCGCCGTCCAGCTTGGTGAGGCGGGCCTCGCAGAAGTCGCGGTCGACCACCACGGTCTGGCCGCGCCTTTCCGGCGCCTCGAAGAGCACGTCGGCGAGCACTTCCTCCAGGATGCCGCGCAGCCCGCGCGCGCCGAGCCGCTTGTCGATCGCGTAGTGGACCACGGCCCGCAGGGCGCCGTCGCGCAGCTCCAGCTCGACGCCGTCCAGCTTCAAGGCCTCGCGGTATTCCTTCACCAGCGAGTCGGGAGGCGCGGTGAGCACCTCGTACAGCTCGCCCGGGGACAGCTCGCTGAGCTGCACCTGCACGGGGAGGCGGCCGAGCAGCTCGGCCAGCATCCCGTACTCCACCAGCTCCTTGACCCGCAGCCTGCTGCCGCCTTGACGCCGCCCCCCGGCGCCGAACCCGACCTGCTTGTCGACCTGCGCCTGGTGCAAGTCGGTGAAGGTGCCGGCGCAGATGAAGAGGATGTCGCCGGTGTCCACCTGCACGAAGTCGTGCTTGTTCCAGTGCTGGGTGACGTTGAGGGGTACGAAGATCTCGCGTCCCTCGAGCAGCTTGAGCAGGGCCTGCTGCACGCCCTCGCCGCCGATGTCCCGGCTGCCGGCGCCGGTGCGCGACGAGCCGCCGCGCCGCGCGATCTTGTCGATCTCGTCGATGAAGATGATCCCGCGCTCGGTCGCGTCGATGGAGTGGCCGCTCTTGAAGAGCAGCTCGGCAACCATCACCTCCACGTCCTTCCCGTAGTAGCCCGCCTCGGTATATTCAGTGGCGTCGACCACGGTGAAGGGGACCTCGAGCAGCTCGGCCAGGTTGCGCGCGATGTGCGTCTTGCCCGAGCCGGTGGGACCCATGAGCAAAAGATTGGTCTTGCGCAGGAGCGTCTTCGCGCCCAGGCGCCGCTGCTCGATGCGCTTGAGGTGCTGGTGGGCCGCGGTCGCCACGGCGCGCTTCGCCGCCTCCTGGCCGACCACGTAGCGATGAAGGTGGTCGTAGATCTGCCGCGGCGTGAGGACGCGGAAGTCATCCTGGCGCGGAACGCGGCGCGTGCCTCCCGCGGACATCCCCATCCCCTTGCGTTCCGGCCCGTCCTTCGGCATGGAGCGAGCATAGCGCGACCGGTGGGAGTCGCGTGAAGGGGGTCACATGTCGAGCGTTCTCGCGATGCTGCTCTGCGCGGAGAAATGAAAAGGCGCGGCGCCCCGAGCGAGGCGCCGCGCCGATCACCGCACGGTGCGGCGGTGTTCTTCCGCCGCGGAGGTTGGCGCGCTCTCAGCGGGGCTGCGTCGAGTCGTCCCTGCCGTCGCGGTCGTCGTCCTCGAAGACCTTCATCGAGGCCTGGATGTTGTTCTCGATGCTCGACTTGTTGCTCGCCGACCTCGGATCGAGCCGGGCCGCGCCGGCGCCGCCGAACCAGGTCGACGGGTCGACGTTCAGGGTCACGTTCTGCGCGCCCGAAGTGAAGTTGAAGCTGCCCTCGTACTTCTGCTGTGCGTCCAGCGCGGAGACGAACGTGTACGGGCTCCCGTCGACCTGCCCCTCGACGATGATCGAGGCCGGGCCGCCCGGCACGGTGGCCATGGCCTGCACCGCCGGGTTGGTCGAGTCGCTCGTGCTGGGCGCGTGCACCTTGAACTTGATCTCCCGGTAGGTCCCGGCCGGCACGTCCTTCACGGTGACCTGCTGCACGGTGCCGTTCAGCGCCGCGTCGGCGAGATCCAGGACGAACGGCCCCGCCTCGTACTCCTGCAGGTCGTTGACGTCGTTGGGAGTCGTGCTGGCGCGCTCCAACTCGACCTCGCGCACCGCGATACGCACGCGGTTGATGGTGATGCCGTTCGAGAGCGTCAGCGCGGTGGGCGATGCCGCCGGGGCCGCCGTGCTGCCCGCGCGGCTGCTCAGCGAGAGCTGCGCGCCGCCGCCGCACGCGGCGAGGGCCAGGGTCGCAATCAGGGGGAGTACGCGTTTCATGGTCAGCCTCCAGTAGGGGGTCTGTTGCTTTCCACCCCCGACCCGGCCGGCATGTGACAGTTCACTCGCGCGGAATTCCTGCGGAAAGAAGCGCAGGTGTGGCGCGAGGTGGGGTCCCCGCCGACAGGCCCAAAAAAAAATAATTATTTTTTCGGGGCGCGGCGCTGAGCTTGTCAGGCCGGTGACGCCGCCTTGCGCAGGGCGGCCTCGACCCGGGGGAGCGCCTCGTCGATGTCGCGGAGCGAGACGGCGCCCACGCTGAGCCGGAACCAGCCCGTCTCCCCCTCCAGGCCGAAGGCCTGGAAAGGCACCACCGCGAAGCCGGCCTCGCGCAGCAGGTAGCTGCGGACCTCGTCGTTGGTGCGCAGACCGCGCCGCCCGATCAGGTCGAATTGGACCGAGAGGTAGATGGCGCCCTGCGGGGAGATGTGGCGCACCGGGAGACCGGTGGCGTGCATGGCCGAGAAGCCCTGGTGCAGCCGGTCCAGGCGCGCCTGCAGCTGGGCGTGGAACTCGCGCCCGTAGGCGTCCATGGCGGCGCCGTCGCGCAGCACCTCGGCGGTCGCGACCTGCTCGGCGCGCGGGGCCCACGCCCCGACGTGCCCGAGGAAGTCGCGCACGGCGGCGATGACCGCCGGCGGGCCCACTCCCCACCCGACGCGCAGGCCGGTGGCGGCGAAGGCCTTCGAGATCCCGTCGACGAAGATCACGTACGGCGCGGACTCGGGGACCAGGTGCACCGGCGTCTCGTGGCGGGCCTTGCCAAAAGTAAGCATCCAGTAGACCTGGTCGTAGAGCAGGTAGAGCGGCTTCTCTCCGGTCCGGGCGCGGCGGCGGTTCTCGGCCACCACGGCTTCGGTGATGCGCCTCAATTCGTCCTCGCGCAGCACGGTGCCCGCGGGGTTCAAAGGGGTGTTGAGCGCCAGGAGCCGGGCGGCCCGCAGGTGCGGCTGCAGCGCGGCCGCGGTGGGCAGGAAATCCTCCTCGGCGCGGGTGGTCAACGGCACGCCCCGCGCCCCGACGAGGTGGCAATAGTGGTTGTTGTTCCAGCTCGGGACGGGGTAGACGACCACGTCGCCGGGCTCGACCAGCGCGGAGTAGGCGGCGAAGATGACCGGCCTGGAGCCGCCCGCGATCACCGTCGCCTCCAGCGGCACGTCGAGGTGCAGGCGCGTCCGGTAGAACTCGCGCACCGCCTCGCGCAGCCGCAGCACGCCGTCGGAGGGCGGGTAGTTCGTCTCGCCCGCGGCCAGCGCCCGCAGCACCCCCTCGCGCAGCGCGCCCGGGATGGGGAACTCCTTGGAGGAGAAATCCCCAACCGTGAGGTTGCAGATCTTGTCGCCGCGCGCCTGTGCCGCGCGGATCTCCGCTCCGATGCGCAGGATCTCGGAGCCGATCAGCCCGCGGGCCATCGTACACAGCCCGAGGCGGGGGTCGTCCCCGGGAAGATCGAGCTGGAGCGTCTCCATGGGGGCCTCTCTCCCCGCGGGGCGGCCGAAAAAGCGGCGCATCCTTATCACGGGTGAGGCTAAGATGGGACGGCGTGCCGCGCCTCCGGTCGAAAGCGCTGGTGTGGATCGCTCGACAGGGATCGTCGGGCGCCGAGGTGCTGCTGCTGCAGCGGCCGCAGCGGCGGGGCGGGGGCCTGCATCCCGTCACCGGCAAGGTCGAGGACCAGGAGCCCGTTGCCGCGGCCGCGGCTCGCGAGGCGGAAGAGGAGACCGGCCTGACCGGCGAGCTGGTCGACCTGGGCTACTTCCACGAGTACGTCTCCGCCGGCGGGAAGCGCTTCCGCGAGCACGCCTTCCTGCTCCGCGTCCCGCCGCCCGCCCGCGCCATCGAGCTGTCGGACGAGCACGAGGCCTTCGCCTGGGTGCCGCCGGACGAGGCGCGCGCCTCGGTCTCGTGGCCGGCGCACCGCGAGGCGCTGGACCTGGCGCTCTCGCGCCTCGCGGTGCCCGGTTCCCCCCCCTAGGGCGGCGGCCCTGCGCTTTTCACAGAGCGGAGGTCCGGATCGCTGTGGATGCCATAGTCGTCAGCCGTCCGGTGCGGCTTACAGGCCGGTCGGAACGCGGGTCAACGAACACCGCGGCAATGGCCGCTTCCAGCGTGCGAGGGCATCCGAAAACCAATGAGTTTTCAGCCGCGAGCGCTGCGGTTGGCGAATGTTTCAGTTCGTTTCAGCGCGCGGAGACGCCTAGGACGACCGGCCTGGGTTCCGCCGGCGAGGCGAGCTCGGCGAGGTTGGTGCGGCGGTACACCTCGAGCATGCGGTCCTGCCCCGCCTTCCACACGTCGTACATGGTGCAGCTGCTGCTGACGTCGCACCGGTCCTTGTGATCCAGGCAGACGTTGAGCTGGACCGGTCCCTCGGCCGCCTCGATGACCTCGAGGAAGGAGATCTCGGCTGCCGGGCGGGCCAGCTGGTACCCTCCGTGTGCCCCGCGGGCGCTGCGGACCAGCCCGCGGTCGGCGAGGATCTTGAGGATCTTGGCGAGGAACTCGCGGGGAAGGTGCAGGGTGGAGGCGAGATCCTGCAGCGACGCGATCCGCCCCTCCGGGAGCCCGGCGAGGTGGATCATCGCGCGTAACGCATAATCGATCTTGCGGCTGATCTGCAGGACGTGCTGCATCTGCAAAAGAGTTAAACCCCGGCCTTCCGGGCCGTCAAGGACGGTCGCCGCCCGCATCCGGCGGCTCCGCGCTCCGAGTCCGGCCGCGAACCGCGCTTTTCAGGGCGCGGCCCATATGACATGTACTCCGGGTGATCGACCTCCACTCACACACACTGCACAGCGACGGGCAGCGCTCGCCCGACGAGTTGGTCGGCGAGGCGGTCGCTGCCGGGGTCAAGGTCCTCTCGCTGACCGACCACGACACGGTGAGCGGGATCGCCGACGCGACGGCCTCCGCGACGCGGCGCGGCATCCGCCTGGTACCCGGCATCGAGCTGTCCTGCGAGCTGCACGGGCGCGAAGTGCACATCCTGGGGCACTTCCTCGATCCGTGCTCCGGGACGTTGCTGCAGCTGGCCGCCGACATGCTCGCGGAGCGGCGCGAGCGCATGGAGCGCATGGTCGGGCGCGCGCAGGAGGCCGGCTTCAAGCAGGTGACGATGGAGAGGGTGATCGCGGCGAGCGGCGGCGAGAACCTCGGGCGCCCGCACCTGGCGCGCGCCCTGGTCGATTGCGGCCACGCGAAGAACGTCAAGGACGCGTTCGACCGTTTCCTGCATTCGCGCGGGCCGCTCTGGGTAGACCGGCGCAGGCTGTCGGTCGCCGAGGCGGTCGGTCTGGTGCGCGGCGCGGGCGGCACCTCGAGCATCGCGCATCCGGGGGCGAACGCCGTCTCCCGGCAGGAGCTGAGGGTCTGTGCCGAGGCCGGCCTCGACGCGGTCGAGGCGTTGCACCCGGACCACGTGCCGACGCAGGTGGAGGCCTACGAGCGGTGGGCGGCGGAGCTCCAGCTCCTGGTCACGGCGGGCAGCGACTACCACGGCCCGGCGGTGCAGCCGGGTCGGAAGCTGGGGGACAGGACGCTCTCGGCGGAACGGTTCGTGGCGCTGGAGGAGCGCAGCCGCCGACGCTAGCCGGCCCGCTCCTCCGGGGTCACCACGTGATCGATCACGATCGCCGCCTTGGACGCGTCGAGCGAGTAGTGCACGGTGGTCCGGCCCAGCGTGAGGAAGAGCGGGACGCAGGGCCACGAGGCCGGGTCGGAGGCGTCCGCGATCTCGAACAGCATGTGCTGCAGCCGCTGCTGGGTCACGTCGTCGAGGACGAGCAAGCTCATCATTGCCGACGGAGCGACCTCGAGGCGCACGCCTCCTGGCGAGCGCGCCCAGACCCAGCGCGTTGCTCCCTGCGAGTCCATGTGCCTGTCAGTTCCAGCAAGGGGCATACCAGGGCCCAGGAGCGCCTACCTGGACCTAAAGCGGCCTGGTGACGGCAGCTTGCATTTGCAGGTGCCCGCGGGGAGGCTGTCGATTTCACCGTTTTGCAGCGGACAGCCGGAAAAATTTTCCGTTCGGCGTAAAGCAGGTCACACCGCCGGCGTTCCCCCGAACGCGGTCGCCGCCCAGCGGATCAGCGGTCCCCAGTAGAGGCCGAACACGAGCAGCGGGATCGAGAGCGCGACCAGCACGCCGGTGTACAGCGCGGGGACCTGGATCGGCTCCGCCGCGGGAGCGTCCTCGAGGTACATCGCCTTGATGATCCGCGCATAGTAGAAGAGCGAAACGGCGCTGTTCAGCACGCCGATCACCGCCAGCACCACGTTCCAGAACCCGCCCTGCTGCACCAGCGCGGCGAAGACGAGGTACTTGCCGGTGAACCCGGCCAAGGGCGGCAGCCCGGTCAAGCTGAAGAGGAACACGGTGAGCGCGAGCGCCGCGATGGGCGCGCGGCTGCCGAGGCCACGGAAGTCCGAGACCGTCTCGCCGCCGGTTGCGCGCGAGACGGCGATCACCACCAGGAACGCGCCCACGTTCATGAACACGTAAATGACCAGATAGACGAGGATCGACTGCACGCCCGCGGTGCTCGCCGCCGCCAGGCCCATCAAGAGATATCCGGCGTGGGCGATGGAGCTGTAGGCGAGCATCCGCTTCAGGTTGTCCTGCACCAGCGCGGTGACGTTGCCCAGCGTCATGGTGATGGCGCTGATGATGCCGATGATGGCCGGCCAGGGGACCTCGGTGACGTGGGCGTAGACGCCGCCCGGGAGCTGCTTCTCGAAGACGGCGAAGAAGAACCGGATGGCGACCGCGAACCCGGCGGCCTTCGGCCCCACGCTGAGGAAGGCGGTGAACGGCGTGGGTGCGCCCTCGTACACGTCGGGGCACCACATGTGGAAGGGGACGCTGGCGATCTTGTAGCCGACGCCCGCGAGGACGAAGACGACGGCGACCACCAGGGCGAGCTGCGCGGCGGGCTGGCCGCCGAAGGCCTGGGCGAGGAAGAGCCGGCTGGTCACGTCCGTGAGCTGGGCGCCGATGCCGCCGTCTCCGATCACGCGCGTGGTGCCGAACAGGCCGTACAGCAGGCTGATGCCGTAGAGCATCACGCCACTCGCCACGCCGCCGTAGATGACGTACTTGAGCGCCGCCTCGTTCGCCTTCCGATCCGCGCGCCGGAAGCCGGTGAGCACGTAGCTGATCAGCGAGACCGTCTCGATGGAGAGGTAGATGGTGAGGAGGTCGGTGGCGCTCGCCATCAGATAGAGGCCCAGGACCAGCGCGAAGAGGAGCGCGAGGAACTCGCCCAGCCTGGCGGGCGAGATCTGCTTGCTGGAAGGGACGATGAGGATGGTGAGCAGCGTGGCGCCCAGGAACAGCCAGGCGAAGAAGATCCGCATCGGGTCGTGCATCAGGAGCCCGCCGAAGAGCGGGACGGAGCCGCCGGGAGTCTTCCAGGTCGCGTACGCCGCGAGCGCGAGCCACACCAGCGCGCCCGCGGTGAGCGCCTGGACGCGGCGGGGGCTGCGGCGGGTGAGCAGGTCCTGGATGAACATGCCCAGCGTCGCGACCGTCAGCACGCTCTCCGGCCAGAAGAAGCGCAGCGACTCGATGTTACCCACGGCGCCTCCTCACTGGAACGGCTGGATCAGCGTGCCCAGCGAATGCTCGATCAGGTTGATGATGGCGGCGGGGTAGAAGCCGAACACGATGATGAGCAAGGCGAGAGGATAGAGCGTCAGCCGCTCGCGCCAGTTCACGTCGGGGAGCCGCGGTACTTCTCGTTGAGCGGCCCCAGCATCATGCGCTGGATGGCCCACAGGTAGTACGCCGCGGTGATGATCACCGCGCTGGCGCTGATGATGGTCAGCGTCATGTAGACCGGCAGCGAGCCCAAGAAGACGGTGAACTCGCTGACGAACCCGCACAGGCCGGGGAGGCCGAGCGAGGCGAAAAACGCCAGGCCCAACAGGCCGGCGTACTCCGGCACCTGCTGCGCCAGCCCGCCGAATCCCTCGATGTTGCGGTGGTGGGCCCGGTCGTAGATGACGCCGACGATGAGGAAGAGCATCGGGCTGATGAGCCCGTGCGTCCACAGGTTCAGCACCGCGCCATCGATCCCCTGCTGGGTGAAGCTGCTCATGCCGAGCAAGCAGAAGCCCATGTGCGAGACGGACGAGTACGCGATCATCCGTTTCAGGTCCTTCTGCGCCAGGCAGACGAAGGCGGCGTAGACGATGTTGATGGTGCCGAAGACGGCCATCGCCGTGCCCGCCCACCGGGTCGCCTCGGGCAGGACACCGTAGTTCACCCGCAGGATGCCGTAGATGCCCATCTTCAAGAGGACGCCGGCCAGGATGACGGAGATGGGCGTGGGCGCCTCGACGTGCGCGTCGGGCAGCCAGGTGTGGAAGGGGAACATCGGGATCTTCACCGCGAACCCGATGAACAGCGCCACCCAGGCGACGCGCATGAAGTTGAGGCCCATCACCGCGGGCGCGCTCGCGTACCCGCCGGCGCGCCCCCACTCGGCCATCTTCAGCAGATCGAAGGTCTGCATGAGCTGGCCGTCGACCGGCACCTTCGGCCCGTTGAAGTACAAGCCGATGATGGCGAGCAGCATCAGGACCGAGCCGGCCAGGGTATAGAGGAAGAACTTGATGGCGGCGTACTCCTTGCGCGCGCCGCCCCAGATGCCGATGAGGAAATACATCGGCAGCAGCATCACTTCCCAGAAGACGTAGAAGAGGAACAGGTCGAGCGAGACGAACACGCCGGTCATGCCGGTCATCAGCAAAAGCAGCATGGCCATGTAGCCCGGCACGGCGCGCTGGGTGAAGTGGTGCTCGTCGAGGTGCGCGTTGCCCGGCCACCAGGGCATGGACGCGATGGTGGCGATGAAGCTGATCAGCGCGGTCAGGATGACCAGCGTGATGGAGATGCCGTCGACGCCGACGAAGTACCGGATGTTGTAGGCCTCGATCCAGCGCGCGTGCTGGACGAACTGGACCTCGTTGCGCGACGGGTCGAAGGCCTTCCAGAGGTACGCGGCCATGACCAGCACGGCCGCGCTCGCGACCAGCGCGATCACCCGCGAGGCCTGGTCGGCGGCTGCCTTGCCCAGCGCGCCGGCGCTCCGCAGCCCGAGGACGAGCAGGATGAGCACCGCGCCCGCGACGGGCGTGAAGGTCATCCAGGTGAGCAGCGCGCTGCTAGTGGGATGGTCCATGATTCTCCCGATCAGCGGATCACGTACTGGATGATGACGAAGGCGATGGCGCCGGCCAGCGCGCCGAACAGGTAGGCCTGGATGCGGCCGGTCTGCAGCCGGCGCAGCTTCGCGCCGCCGTGCAGGAAGCCGTCGGCGAGCAGGTTCACCGCGCCGTCGACGATCTTCTGATCGAAGGCAGCGTCGACGTAGGCGATGGTGCGGCCGATGGTGGCCACGGCGTTGACGATCCCGTCGACGACGTTCTGGTCGAACCAATAGAGCGCGCGGCTCAAGAGCAGCGACGAGCGCACCACCGTCGCCTGGTAGAGCTCGTCGACGTAGTACTTGTTGTAGACCACCGCCCAGGCTCGGGGAAACGTCGCCTTGAGGCGCTCGGGCACGGTGCTCGTAGCATTCAGGTAGAGCACGCGGGCGACGGCCCAGCCGGCGGCGGCGATGCCCACGCCGATGAGCTGGAAGAGCCACTCGGTCGAGTGCGCGGTCTCGCGGAACGGCACGCTCGTAGCCGCGGGCAGGCTCGGCGCCAGGAAGCTCTCCAGCAGGGGCTCGTGGCCGGACCAGAGCTTCGGCAGGCCGAAGACGACGCCGCTCACCACCGCCGCGAAGGCCAGCGCGATGAGGACCCAGGTCATCGAGCGCGGCGACTCGTGCGGCAGGCCGCCGTGCTCGTGCGCCTCGGGCGCGTGCGCGTCGTGGCCGTGCGGGTGCGGGAGCGAGGCGGCCAGGGCCTGGGCCGCCGCCTCGTGCTCATTGGGGGCCCTGAGCGCCGCCGCCGCGTGCGCGTGCGCGGCGACCGACTCCGGATCCTCGAGCGTCTCCTTGGGCGCGTGCCCATGGCCGCCCCGGTACTCGCCGGTGAAGGTCATGTAGTAGGAGCGGAACATGTAGAACGAGGTGCCCAGGGCGGCGATCGCGCCGACCAGGTAGATGGCCTGGCCCATCCAGGGCGCCGAGAGGCCTTCCGCGGTCCACGCCTTCCAGAGGATCTCGTCCTTCGAATAGAAGCCCGCGGCGAAGGGGAACCCCGCGATCGCGCAGCAAGCGGCGAGGTAGGTCCAGCGCGTGATCGGCGTGTACTTGGCCAGCCCGCCCATCTTCCGCATGTCCTGCTCGTGATGGCAGGCGAGGATGACCGAGCCGGACCCGAGGAAGAGGCAGGCCTTGAAGAAGGCGTGGGTCATGAGGTGGAAGATGCCCGCCCAATAGGCGCCCACGCCGACTCCGATGAACATGAATCCGAGCTGCGAGACGGTGCTGTAGGCGAGCACCTTCTTGATGTCGTACTGGAAGAAGCCGATCGTGGCGGCGAAGATGGCCGTCAGCGCGCCGATCGACGCCACCACGGTCATGGCGGCGGGACTGAGCGCGAAGAGGAAATTCAGCCGGGCCACCATATACACGCCCGCGGTCACCATGGTGGCCGCGTGGATGAGCGCGGAGACGGGGGTCGGTCCGGCCATCGCGTCGGGGAGCCAGACGTAGAGCGGGATCTGGGCGCTCTTCCCGGCCGCGCCGATGAAGAGGCAGATGGCGATGAGGGCGAGCACCGGCAGCCCGAAGAGCGTCATCGCGCCGAGCCGGGCGGCCATGCCGCTCGACTCGTCGGCGATCTGGTTGCGCAGCTCGCGGAACTCGATGGTCGCGCCCAGCGGTACGCGCGCGGGCGAGAGGCGCGGGTGCGCGAGTGCGGCGCCCAGCGCCGGCGCGGCGAGCCCCGGCTCGGGCACGTAGCGCGCCTGGGCGTTCCAGGTTCCGGAGAGCGACCAGAAGAGGATGAACAGGCCGATGACGAACCCGAAGTCGCCGAACCGGTTCACCACGAAGGCCTTCAATGCCGCCTTCGCCTTCTCCAGATCCGTGTACCAGAAGCCGATCAGGCCGTAGCTGCAGAGGCCCACGCCCTCCCAGCCGAAGAACATCACCGCGAAGTTGCTGCCCATCACCAGGAGCAGCATCGAGAAGACGAACAGGTTGAGCCAGAGGAAGAACCGCCAGTAGGCAGGCTCGTCGGCCATGTATCCGACCGAGTAGACGTGGATGAGCGTCGCGACGTGGGTCACGATCAGCGTCATCACCATGCCGAGCGGGTCGAGCGCGAAGGAGAGGTCCACTTTCAACGAGCCGCTCTGCCACATCGTCCAGAGGCGGTCCTCGAAGAACCGCTCGTGGGCGGGCCTGGCGAACATGGTCCAGAAGGCGATCTCGGCGACGATACACGAGGCCACCATCACCCCGATGGCGATGGCGTGGTTGGCGCGCTTGCCGTAGCGCTTCTGCAGCCAGGGGCCGAAGGCGGTGTTGAGCGCCGCGCCGAGCAGCGGGAACAGCGGGATCAGCCACAGCCACGAGACGTGGATCGCCTGCGCGACGACCCCGCCGGGAACTGCCGCCGCGCGACCGCCCGTCCAGCCCGGGGCAGCCGCTGCATGTCCTGCTTGCTCCGCGAGCGCTGCGAGAAGGGAGAAGGTCATGTCCTCACTCGCGCAAGAGGTCGGTCTCTTCCACGTCGATGGTGCGGAAGGTCTGGTAGATGGCCAGCACGATGGCGAGCCCCACCGCCGCCTCGGCCGCCGCCAGCACGATCACGAAGATGCTGAAGACCTGCCCGGTCAGCTTTCCCGGCCCCTCCACGAAATGGTTGAAGGCGATGAAGTTCACGTTGGCGGCGTTGAGGATCAGCTCCACCCCCATCAGGATGCCGACCGCGTTGCGCCGCGTGACCACCGTGACCATGCCGAGCGCGAAGAGGATCGCGCCGACGATGAGGAAATGAGGCAGGCCGATCGTGGTCATAGGACGGTGTCGCTCGTTTCCTTGATCTCCTTGCGCGCGATCACCACCGAGCCGATCAGCGCCGCTAGGAGGACCACCGAGGCGATCTCGAAGGGAAGCAGGTATTCGGTGAGGAATGCGATGCCGAGGCGGCCCGCGCTCGGCTCCCACGAGCGCTCCGCGACCACCTTCCAGGGCGCCATGACGGCCGTGTACGAGAGCGTGGCGACGGTGACCAGCGCGAGCGCGATGCCCGCCGGGAAGCCCACGTGGGTGTTGGTGAGCTTGGGGTCCTCGCCGATCTGCTTGGTGAGCATGATGGCGAAGAGGATCAGCACCAGCACGCCGCCGACGTAGATGAGCAGCTGCGCGACCGCGGGGAAGTCGGCGCCGAGGAACACGTAGAGCCCCGCCGCGCCGAGCAGCGCGAAGAGCAGGCTCCAGGCGCTGTAGATGATGTTCCGGGAGAAGGCGCAGCCGGCCGCGCCCGCGCAGGTCATCAGCGCGAACAGGTAGAAGATGGCGTCGGCGAGCTTCACGTACGGGATGAGGCGGTTCGCGGCGTCCACCACGAAGGGGCCGGCCACCCCGCCGAGCAGGTACCCGAGCAGGAAGAGCACGCCGAACAGCGCCGCCGAGAAGAGGAACAGCGCCGGTCCGAACCCGAGCGGCAGGCGGCGGAAGGCGAACCCGTTCAGCCCGTAGAGGAACGCGGTCACGGCGAGGTACAGCGCGAAGAGCGCGATGACCCCGAGCGGCTGGCCTGCGATCAGCCGCGCGCCGAGCACGCCGACGCCGACCATCAACCCGGCGAGCATGAGGAAGACCCGGACCAGTCCTTCGACGAGCGTCCGGCGCGGCGCGTGCGCGCGCGGCGAGGATCGGCGCGGATCCGCGGGTCTGATCTCCGGAACGTCAGCCAAAGTTGTGACCCCTCGCGCGGGCGGACTCTACTTCGGAGGAGGTTTGGTGCCTAGCATGATCTTGAAGAGCGACGGCTCATCGCAGGGGCCCGGGGTCGCCGGGGCCGGGGGTCGACGGCGGCTTCGCTTCCGCGTCCGCGTCGGGCGCGGGAGCGGCGGCAGGCGCTGTCGCCTCGGCGGGCAGCGGGGCCTCGGCGGCGGGGGCCTCGGCGGCGGGCGCCTCGGGCAGCTTGCCGCTCTTCAGGGAGACGAGGATCGTCTCCAGCATCGCCTTCGAGTCGGCGCCTCCCGGCGCGCACTTCTCCGAGCTGAAATCCTTCCCGGAGGCGAGCCCCTCGGAATAGCCCTTGCAGTCGGCGTAGCCGCAGTCGCCGCAGTCGGTGCCGGCCATCGCCTCCTCGAACACCTTGGCCAGCTTGGGCTTGTCCTCCTTGACCTGCAGCGCCTTGGCGGCGAGCTGCCGGCCCATCGCGGTCGGGTCGAGGCCGGCCGGCTTGGGCTTGCCGTGCGCCGCGCCCTTGTCTCCTTCGAGCTGCTCCTTGGTGGGGAACGGCGGGGGCGGCGCGTCCCAGGCGGCGATCAGCTGGCGGGTGATCTCCCCCAGCGATTTGCGGGGGAACGAGTCGGATCCCTTGGGCGGCTTGTAGGGCACCGCCGGCACCAGCGGGTCGGGCACGAAGCGCAGGGTGAGGTTGTTGAAGTGCATGACCGCGCCTTCGAACTCGCGCGTGTGCTGGATGGCGCCGGTGGGGCAGGGCTCGACGCAGAGCCCGCAGTACATGCACTTGCCGATGTCGATGTCGAACCGCTCCATGCGGAGCTTGGGGGTGGTCTTCCCGTCGCCCTTCAGGATGTCGATGTTGATCACGGCGATCGGGCAGGCGCGCTCGCAGGCCTGGCACGCCGTGCAGATGTCCATGTCGACTTCGAGGAACCCGCGGTAGCGCGGCGGGATGGTGTCGCGCACGGGCACCGGCACCCGGTCCGGGTACTGGGTGGTGATCGGCTTCCGGAACATGTAGCTGAGCGTGACGCTCATGCCTTCCCAGAAGCTCTTCGCCGTGTTGCTCACGTTCTTCACGTAAGCGCCCAGCGCTCCGGGGGTTTGGCGAGCTGTCGTGACGTTCTCGGCCACCTTGAGTCCCCCTACCAGTTGGAAGTGAAGTCGAACCGGTCGCCCGTGTCGCGGATGTTGCGCAGGACGCGATGGACGAAGAAGCCGGTGGGCAGGACCCCCGCCGCGAGGAACATGACCCAGTGCGTGACCGTGCCCACCGCCGGCGCGGCGCGGACGAGCAGCATCCACCCGGCCACGAACAGGACGGCGGCGAAGCTCACCGGCACCAGGTACTTCCAGCACATGTTCATCATCTGATCGACGCGGATGCGAGGCAGCGTCCAGCGCAGCCACATCACCACGAAGACCCAGAAGAGGGTCTTGCCCGCGAAGATGGCGAGCGAGAGCAGCTCGAACGCCGCCGCCCGGCCGCCGGTCATCGCGTCGAGCTGCGCGGCGGAGATGCCCGGGATCTGCCACCCGCCGAGGAACATGGTGGTGGCCAGCGCGCTCATCACCCACATGTTCCCCCACTCGACGAGGAAGAAGTAGGAGAAGCGCATCCCGCTGTACTCGGTGTTGTAGCCGCTCACCAGCTCGCTCTCCGCCTCGGGCAGGTCGAACGGGGTGCGGTTCCCCTCCGCGAGCGCGCTGATGAAGTAGATGAAGAACGCGGCGAACGTGGCCGGGTTGTCGAAGACGAACCACTGCCAGGGCCAGCCGCCCTGCGCGCGGATGATGCCCTGCGTGCTCAAGGTGCCCGCGAGCAGCACCGGGATCATCAGGGCCATCCCGGCGGGGATCTCGTACGAGATGATCTGGGCCGCGCTGCGGATGGCGCCGAACAGCGACCACTTCGAGTTGGAGGACCACCCCGACATGATGATCCCGACCACGATCAGCGCCGTCACCGCCAGGATGAAGAAGATCCCGAGGTTCATGTCGGCGATCACCAGCCGGTGGCTGAAGGGCAGCGCGACGAAGACGCAGGCGAACCCCACCATCATGAAGTAGGGCGCGGCGCGGAAGAGCACCTTGTCCGCCTCGGCCGGGACCAGGTCCTCCTTGGTGAGCAGCTTGACCGCGTCGGCGACCCACTGCAGGAAGCCGCCCGGGCCCACACGGTTGGGGCCCACGCGCGACTGGATCCGTGCCGCGACCCGGCGCTCGGCCCAGGAGAAGATGCCCGCGGTGATGGCGGCGAAGTTGATGACGAGGAAGGCGAACAGCCCCATGAACGCGAGGTAGACGAACTGCGTCCAGGGCCAGGAAGCGGGGTCCCGCCCCCATCCACGGATCAGGCTGTCGATCCACCCTTGCATTATCGATCGATCTCCGGCGCCACCACGTCGAGCGACGCGATCAGCGCCACCAGGTCCGCGATCATCAGGCCGCGGGAGAGAGTGTCGATGATCCCCATGGCGGTGAAGCTGCCGGTGCGCACCTTGACCCGGTACGCGTTCTCGCCGCCGCCCGCGACCACGTAGTACTGCATGTCGCCGCGCGCGCTCTCGATGCGGCTGTAGGCCTCGAGCCCTTCGGTGAACTTGATCTTGCGGGGCACCTTCGCCATGCTCTCGCCCTTGGGAATCTGCGCGATGCACTGGCGCAGGATGCGGCAGCTCTGCTTCATCTCCTCGCAGCGCACGGAGAAGCGGTCCCACGCGTCGCCCAGCGCGCCCATCTCCCCGCGGCCGACCGGCACCTCGAACTGCAGCTCGGGATAGATCGAGTAGGGCAGGTCCTTGCGCACGTCGAAGTGGACGCCCGAGGCGCGCAGGTTGGGACCGACCAGGCAATAGTCGATGGCCATCTCGCGGGGGATGGGCGCCAGCCCGGCGAGCCGCTGCACGAAGATCTCGTTGTTGGTGATGAGCCGGTTGAACTCGACCAGGATCTTCTCGAAGTG
>DASQBG010000038.1:0-18165 GCA_035635335.1 Myxococcales bacterium
CGCCCTGGGCGCTCCACGACTTCGGCTTCCGCGCAGTGGTCAGCTCGTCAATCGCGGACATCTTCCGCAGCAACGCGCTGAAGAACGGGCTCATCCCGGTGGTGATCGATCCGGTGGCCCACGAGCGGCTCCTGTCGAGCCCCGGCGCGGAGGTGACCATCGATCTCGAGACGCGAACGCTGGTGGCCGGCGGGCTGACCGCGCCGTTCCCGCTGGACCCCTTCGCGCGCCACTGCCTGATGAACGGCGTCGACGAGCTGGGCTTCTTGCTCTCGCAGTCCGGCGACATCGCCGCTTGGGAGGAGGCCGCATGCGAGCGCTGATCGCGGTCCTGGGTGGAGACGGCATCGGGCCCGAGGTGGTCGCGCAAGGCGTGCGCGTGCTGCAGGCGGTCGCGGCGCGCGGCGGGCATCGTTTCGAGCTGCAGGAAGCGCTCCTCGGCGGAGTGGCGATGGACAAGACCGGCTCGCCGCTGCCCGTCGAGACGCTCTCGTTGTGCCGGAGCGCGGACGCGGTGCTCGTCGGGGCCGTCGGAGGACCGAAGTGGGATCCGCACGCGCCGGTCCGTCCGGAGCAGGGGCTGCTCGGGCTGCGCAAGGAGCTGGAGCTGTACGCCAACCTGCGTCCGGTCGGCGTACACCCGCGCCTGCTGCAGGCGTCGCCGCTCAAGCCGGAGCTGCTGCAGGACGTGGACCTGGTGGTGGTGCGCGAGCTCACCGGCGGGCTGTACTTCGGCGAGAAGCGGCGCGAGGGCGACTGCGCCTCCGACCTCTGCGTGTACACGGCCGAGGAGATCCGGCGCGTGGTGCGCGTCGCCGGGCGCATGGCCCGGCAGCGGCGCCGGCGGCTCACCTCGGTGGACAAGGCGAACGTGCTCGAGACCTCGCGGCTGTGGCGAGAGGTGACGACGGCCCTTGTGCGCGACGAGTTCCCCGATCTCCAGCTCGAGCACGTCCTGGTCGACTCCTGCGCCATGCTGCTCGTGCAGCGGCCGGCGCGCTTCGACGTGATCGTCACCGAGAACCTTTTCGGCGACATCCTCACCGACGAGGCGTCGGTGCTGGCCGGCTCGATCGGCCTGTTGCCCTCGGCCTCGCTGGGCGAAGGGAAGCGCGGTCTCTACGAGCCCATCCACGGCTCGGCGCCGGACATCGCCGGCAAGGGCATCGCGAACCCGTACGGGACCATCCTGAGCGTGGCGCTCATGCTCCGCCATTCGCTCGGCCTGGAGGCGGAGGCCAGGGCCGTCGAGCGCGCGGTCCGCTCGGCGCTGGACGGCGGGGCGCTTCCTGCCGACGTGGCAGCGGGCGGCAAGCGGGCCGTCACGACCGCCGAGGCGGGCGACGCGGTGCTCGCGGCGCTGCAGCAATCCTGAGGAGCCCATGCCCCACGACGAGAGACACAAGAGCCGCACGCTGACCGAGGGCCCCGACCGCGCCCCGGCCCGCGCGATGCTCAAGGCGATCGGGTTCACCACCGAGGAGCTGGCGCGCCCGCTGGTTGCCGTCGCCCACACCTGGACGGAGACTATGCCGTGCAACTTCCACCTGCGCAGCCTCGCGCAGCGGGTGAAGGAGGGCATCCGGGCGGCCGGCGCGACGCCGATGGAGTTCAACACCATCTCGGTCAGCGACGGCGTGGTGATGGGCACCGAGGGCATGAAGGGCTCCTTGGTCAGCCGCGAGGTGATCGCCGACTCGATCGAGCTGGTCTGCCGCTCGCACCTGTTCGACGCGGTCGTCGCGCTGGTCGGCTGCGACAAGACCATTCCGGGCGGCGCGATGGCGCTCCTGCGCCTGAACCTCCCGGCGCTGCTCCTGTACGGCGGCTCGATCGCGCCGGGTCGATTCGAGGACCGCGACGTCACCATCCAGGACGTTTTCGAGGCGGTGGGCGCCCACGCGGCCGGCAAGATGCCGCTGCGCGCGCTGCAAGAGCTGGAGGACGTGGCGTGCCCCGGACCCGGAGCGTGCGGCGGCCAGTACACGGCGAATACGATGGCGCTCGCGACGGAGCTGCTGGGCCTCGCGCCGGTCGGCTACGCCAGCATCCCGGCCGACGACCCGCGCAAGGCGGCGGCGACCCGCGCGGCCGGGGCGCAGGTGGTGCAGCTCCTGCGCGAGAACCGCCGTCCACTCGACGTGGTGAACCGCGCGTCTTTCGAAAATGCCATCGCGGGCGTCGCCGCCACCGGCGGGTCGACCAACGCCGTCCTGCATCTGATTGCGCTCGCGCGGGAGGCAGGAGTGCCTCTGGCGCTGGGCGACTTCGACGCCATCAGCCGGCGCACGCCGCTCATCGCCGACCTGAAGCCGGGCGGGCGTTTCGTGGCCACGGACTTCCACCACGCCGGCGGGACGCCGCTCCTGGCCCGCAGGCTGCTCGAGGGCGGCCTTCTGCGCGGCGACGCGCGGGTGGTGGACGGCAAATCGTGGACCGAGCACGCCGAGCACGCCTCGGAGGCGCCGGGCCAGCAGGTCGTGCGGCCCCTCTCGGCGCCGCTCAAGCCGAGCGGCGGCCTGTACATCCTGACCGGCAACCTGGCCCCGGACGGCGCGGTGGTGAAGGCGGCCGGACACGAGCGGCCCCGCCATGCAGGGCCCGCGCGCATCTTCGATCGCGAGGAGGACGCGTTCGCCGCCGTTCGCGACGGGCGCATCGTCGCGGGCGACGTGGTGGTGATCCGCTACGAAGGTCCGCGGGGCGGGCCGGGCATGCGCGAGATGCTCGGGGTCACCGCCGCGGTAGTCGGACGTGGGCTGGGCGAGTCGGTCGCCCTCGTCACGGACGGCCGGTTCAGCGGCGCGACCCGCGGGCTCATGGTCGGCCACATCGCGCCGGAGGCCGCCATGGGCGGTCCGCTCGCCGCGGTCCGCGACGGAGATCGCATCACCATCGATCTCGAGGCGCGCCGGCTGGAGGTGGACCTCTCCGCTTCCGAGCTCGCCGCGCGCCTGCGCGGCTTCCGCCCCCCACCCGCGCGCTACGCGACGGGCGTCTTCGCCAAGTACGCGAGCCAGGTCTCCTCGGCCGCGGAAGGCGCCGTGACTTCCCCAGCAAGCCAACGAGAAGTGCCAACCCCGGAGTGAGCAAATGGCAGTGATCCACTACGACAGAGATGCGAGCCTGGAACCCGTCCGCGGCCGGCGGGTCGGGATCGTGGGCTACGGTAGCCAGGGCCACGCGCACGCCCTCAACTTGCGCGACTCGGGAGTCGACGTGCGCGTCGGGCTCCATGCCTCGAGCCGCTCGCGGGCCAAGGCGCAGGGAGCAGGCCTCCGCGTCCTCTCCGTCGCCGACGCGGCGCGGGAGGCGGACCTGATCATGATGCTCGCGCCTGACCAGACGCAGAAGCAGATCTACGACAACGAGGTCGAGAAGCACCTCACGCGCGGCAAGGCGCTCTTCTTCGCGCACGGCTTCAACATCCACTACGGGCAGATCAAGCCGGGGCCCGGCGTGGACGTGGTGCTGATCGCGCCCAAGGCGCCGGGCCACCTGGTGCGCCGGCTCTACGAGGAAGGGCAGGGCACCCCGGCGCTGATCGCCGTCCACCAGGATGCGAGCGGGCAGGCGCACGAGCTGGGCCTGTCGTACGCGCGCGCGCTCGGCGTCACCCGCGCCGGCGTCCTGGAGACGACCTTCAAGGAAGAGACCGAGACCGATCTGTTCGGCGAGCAAGCAGTCCTCTGCGGTGGCGTGACCGCGCTGGTGCAGGCGGGCTACGACACGCTGGTCCAGGCTGGCTACCAGGAGGAGAGCGCGTATTTCGAGTGCCTCCACGAGCTGAAGCTGATCGTCGACATGATGTACGAGGGCGGCATCGGCTGGATGCGCCACTCGATCAGCGACACCGCCGAGTACGGCGACTACACGCGTGGACCGCGCATCGTCGGCGAGGCGGCGCGCGCCGAGATGAAGAAGATCCTGCGGGAGATCCAGAGCGGCGTCTTCGCGCGCGAGTGGATCCTCGAGAACCAGGCGGGGCGGCCCGTCTTCGACAAGCTGCGCGAAGAGGGCAAGGCGCACCGGATCGAGGACGTCGGCGCGCGGCTGCGCGAGATGATGAGCTGGATCCGGAACATCCGGAAGGACTCCAGCGAGCCGTCGCAGCAGCAGCAGCAGGGGGCGGTGATCGAGTACCCCCTGCAGAGGAGCGGGGCCGTTTAACACTGGTCGGCGCCCTGAGGCGCCGACCAGCCCATGGTCGCGGAACAGATCGGCCTCTGGCGGAGGCAATGACTTGCTCGGGCCTGAAAGGCCCGAATGGCGAAGGAGTCGTGCGCAGATGATGGAATCAAAGGCGATCTGGATGAACGGAGAGCTGGTCCCGTTCCGCGAGGCGAAGCTGCACTTCCTGACGCCGGCGCTGCACTACGGCGTCAGCGCCTTCGAGGGGATCCGCTGCTACCGCACCGCCCGCGGTCCCGCCGTCTTCCGCCTGCGCGAGCACATCGAACGCCTGGTCGACTCGGCGCACATCATGGGCTGGCGCGAGCTGCCCTTCTCCGTCGACGAGCTGGTGGAGGCCTGCCGCAAGACGGTGCAGGCCAACGGGTTCGACGAGTGCTACATCCGCCCGCTCATCTACCTCGCCGAGGGCGGCTGGAACCTGACCGTGGACGCCGGCAAGCCGCACGTGGGCATCGCCGTCTGGGAGTGGAAGCAGTACCTCGGGGCCGAGGCGGCCGAGCAGGGCGTCCGCGCCAACATCTCCACCTTCACGCGCCACCACCCGAACGTGATGATGACCAAGGCGAAGATCGGCGGGAACTACCCCAACTCGGTGCTCGCCAAGACCGAGTCGCTGCGCCTCGGGTTCGAGGAGGCGATCATGCTCGACTCGCAGGGGCACGTCGCGGAGTGCACGGGCGAGAACATCTTCCTCGTCCGCCGCGGCCGCGTCCTCACGCCACCCGACGTCCACATCCTCCAGGGCCTGACCCGCGACTCGGTCCTCCACCTGCTCGAAGACCTCGGCCACCGCGCGGAGCAGCAATCCATCTCCCGCGATCAGCTCTACACGGCCGACGAGGTGTTCGTCTGCGGCACCGCCGCCGAGGTGATCGGCCTGCGGGAGATCGACTTCCGGACGATCGGCTCAGGGCGCACGGGGCCGGTCACGCGGGCGGTCCAGCAGGCCTACCACTCCCTGGTGCGCGGCGAGCACCCCCGCTCGGACGGCTGGCTCACGCCGGTCTAGCGTGGACCCCGACCCGCAAGCTCCCGGCGGTACGGCTCGCGGCGGCGAGAAGCACGAGACGAGCGGGTACGGCGGGTCCTCCTCCGAGGCAGAGCAGCGGCCCTATCGCAGGGAATAGACATCCTGAGCGAAGTCGACGCGCATACGGACACACTCCGTCGACGTCTCGCATTTCTGACGTGAATTTAGACAGGCGCGATCTCCTCGCTTGCACCCCAGAAACAGGGTTGCTCTCCCTTGCGTCTCCAAAATGTGCTTCACCTTTTTAAGCTGAAGGGGATCGGTCGTTAGAGTGAGCATGCCGCGCGGCTTATCGATGCTCACGCCCGTATCCGTGAGTGACAGGGCAGGGTCACCACTAGCCTGAGCGAGAATACTGAACTGCTCCTGTAGCGCTGTTGCGGATTCCGTTGGATCGGCCTTGGCCAGCTCTGATCTCGTCTCCTGAAGCTCTTGCGCCACCTTCGTGAGCGCTTCCTCTTTGGACCTGAGCTTAGCCTCGTACTCGGAGCGTATCGCTGCCAACCGATCCGCGTCGCCCTTCGCTCTTTGCTCTAGCTCCCGGAACTGAGCGCGAATCGCTTCGAGTGCCTTATGCTGCTCGGCAACTTGACTCGCCTGAAGCTGGAACTTACGCAAGGAATCGCGCAACGACTCGGTCTCCGCACTTGAGCTTTGGGGCGCGGACGACAGCATCGGAGTCTGAAGCTTTTTCAAGACATCGAGCTCAGTTCGCTGCCGCACTAGTTGAGCATCGAGGTGCACCTTGTGACTCATCAGGTCGTCGCGCTCAGCGCGCACTGCGAGGAACGCATGGGCATAGCCGGCGGCGGCGGCCAGGAAGACGAGCGACAGAGCAATCCAAGGCCACTTCGGCGCGCCTGAATTGGCGCGTACGCCGCTGAGTGCGGGCCCTGGCGACGCATCGCGGCTTAGACGGTCCGAAACAGACCTGCATTGGACGCACTCGTCCAAGTGTGCGCTTGCTTCGTTGGTCGGTGCCCCAAGGACGAGTTGGTCCCAATCTTCGGACGACAGGTGATTCGTATGGTTGGCGACTGGCATAACCTCGCGTCCTCCGGCTTCTTAAGACACCGTAGGGCGCTACGCCTTTACATCGCCCGATTCTCCTAGTGATTTCCGCGCCTTCCCGAGCGCCCGAAAGATGCGGACTGCGGCGGCAGAATACGACACCCCCACGCGGCGCGCGATGGCGGCGATAGAAAGGTCGTCGACGAACCGCCACATGACAAGCTGGCGGTCACGCTCATCTATCCTGCTCAGCAGCTCCTTGAAGTCGACTCGCGCATCGCTTGCTGGGACGCTGTCTGACACGGATACGACCGGGAGTCGCGCGACAGCTGCGTCGCGGCGTCTCCGATCACGCACGTAGTTGAGTGCGCGCCGGCGAGTCGCGACTCGAACGTACGTCTCGCGAGATTGGGGGACGACGCTAGCCAGGATGGATGGGTCCCGCACGAATCTGATGAAGAGATCGTGCCACAAATCCTCGAGATCTTCGTATGGATACGGCAAAATACGGAACAGTTCTGAGTACACAAGGGGTCGAATCGCCGAATACAGTGGCGCCCACGCTCTGGATGGATCGCCCTCGGTCGGAATGGCAAGCTCGTCAAGGCGCTGAGCCATCGCGTATCTACTTCGTCCTTTCCGTTGTCCATGTTATCTCTCGCAGGATGGAAAAGCCGACAAGCGACCGTTCCGTGTGACAAGTCGCAGACTCGTTACGTCTCAAGTCCAGCGACCGCTGGTCTTCGGACCAAAATCGGGTGGCCATCACCGACCGGAGTTGGTTCTGGAAGTGTGAGGCTATAGTTAATAGTTCTGCGTTGGTGGGACTATCGAGCCAGTTTACAACATCTGCTTTGATACGCTGCGCAATGTCGATACGATCCAGCCCGCCGAGTAGTTGTCGTTCCATGCGCCACGCTTTGCGTTCTTCGGCCGTCAGCAACGATCGAGTTCGCATGCTGCGCCAAAGGCGAGTACCCGCCCCAGAGCTGATCCACATGGCCACGAGGATCAATGCGGCACTCAGTAATCCGCCCTCGATGACATGCGTGCGATATCGCTGAAGAGATAGGCTGGACGATCCATGTTCACCGGTCGAAACCACCAGCTCGGAAGGACACTCGCGACAAGAATCGAAGAGCAGTTGCCTCGGCATGTCAGCGCTGAATGACGTCTCACCGATGTCCGTCAGGAGGAGCGATCCTTCCGTCATTGGAATCGTAGAAGAGAACTGAAAATCCTTCGGACAGGGATCCGACATGCAGAGTGCGAATTGGCTGCAGGTCGAGTACGCTCTTACGTGGGCGTTCTCTTGGAAATCTCGGGGCGCCCAGAGTTTGAAGCGGCACTGAGTGCCTTCTCGCGCCGGTCCTTCGATCCGTATGCCAGGGGTAATGATCGCACGTTGAATGTCGAAGGGCATGAGTGCAGTGAACAGCACCCCACCTAGCCCTGCGAGGGCATGAGTCAGGATGGCACGGAGCCATGTGTTTACAGTGAGTGTCGACGACTGCGCCAAGCGCGGTCCTCCTCGAGCATGTCGTGGAGCCTTGCTTAGGGAGAGATTCTAAACGGCCGGTCTGACATTGGAGTTTGTGGTGCGCACGCCCACATTGTGGTTGTTCTGCGGACGTCGCTGCCTGCTAGAAGTGCTGCATGAAAAGAATCCTGCTTGCGCTCCCGCTGCTCGCCTGCGCCCATGCTCCCGAGTCGCCGCGGGCCGACGATCTGGAGCTCCACCGCCGGGCGGTGGTGGTCGACACCCACTCGGACGTGACGCAGGCGATCACCTACGAAGGGTACGACTTCGCCCAGCGGCACGACTTCCTCCACGAGGACCTGCCGCGCGCCCGCGAAGGAGGGCTCGACGCGCAGTTCTTCTCCATCTGGATCAATCCCGAGACCATCAAGGCGGAGAGCTGGTACGCCGAGTCGCTACACCAGATCGACGCCGTGCAGGCGATGGTGCGGAAGAACGCCAACGCGGTCGCCCTCGCGCGGACAGCCGCAGATGTGCGCGCGAACGCGGGGCGTGGCCTGTTCAGCGTACTCCTCGGGCTCGAGGGAGGGCACTCGCTGCTGCCGGGGAGCGAGGAAGAGCAGCTCGAGCACCTGCGCCGGTTCGCGCAGCTCGGCGTGCGCTACCTGACCCTCACCTGGTCGATCTCCAATCCCATCGGCGGTGCGTCCACCGATGCGGGCGAACGGGTCGGGCTGACGCCGTTCGGCCGCCGTGCGCTCGAGGAGATGGACCGGCTGGGGATGATGGTCGACCTCTCGCACGTCTCGGACCCGCTCTTCTGGGACGCGATCCGGGCGGTGAAGAAGCCGGTCATCGCTTCGCACTCCTCCGTGCGCGCGCTGGCGAACGTCCCGCGCAACATGACCGACTCGATGATCAAGGCGGTCGGCGCGAACGGCGGCGCGGTCTGCGTGAACTTCTTCTCCGGGTTCCTCGACGGGGCGCACTACCAGGCACTCTTGCAGTACCTGCCGCAGATCAAGAACATGACGGTCGATCAATCGCAGCGGTTCCTGCGGACGAAATCGCTTCCCCCCGTCTCGCTCGCACGCATCGCCGATCATATCGACCACGTGGTCAAGGTCGCCGGGGCCGAGCACGCCTGCCTCGGCAGCGACTTCGACGGCATCCCCACCATTCCGGCGGGCATGGAGGACGCGTCGAAGCTGCCGTGGCTCACCGCCGAGCTGCGCCGGCGCGGATACACGCCCGACCAGCTCGACAACATCCTCGGCGGAAACGTGCTGCGCGTGCTGGAGGCGAACGAACGCGGCGTCGCCGCCCGGTCTCAGGCCGGCGCGACGGCGCGCAGCGAGGGTCGCACCGTCTCGGACATCAGATAGGCGTTCGGATCGTGCTGCAGCGCCTCGGGCGGGAGCGTCTCCCAGAATGGCCCGAGGTCCTTCCGCACCTGCGCGGTGAAGAACTCGGGCAGCTCGGTCGTCTCCTGCTCGAAGTACCGCCGCAGCGGCCGGTCGGTCTCGAGGCGGCGGCGCAATTCCTCGTAGTACCCGATGCGGCCGAATCCTTCGGACGAGACGGCGCGCACCACGTTCATCCAGCGCGGGATCGCGCCGCGCATCGCCGTGAACCGCCGCGCGATGGCGTGCCAGGAGAACGTGTACCGGGTGAGCGAGATGACGTTGTCGTAGAACTCCGGCCAGGAATAGTTCTTCGGCCGCACGTTCATCGCGTGATTGTTGTCGAGGAAGTGGAACGGGAAGGGCAGCACGCGCCGCTCGCGCTGGAACTCGAGGTTGAGCGGCGCGGCCCGGCCGAACGCCGACATCAGCGAGTACCCCGGGAACGCTCCCGGCGTCAGGTCGACGAAACGCTTGGTCAGCTCGAACGGCTCGTCGCCCTCGTCGACGTCGAGCCCGAGCACGAAGTTCGTCTGCACGTAGGGCAGGTACTTGAGGATCATCCGGACGTGCTCGGAGACCTGCTGCACCTTCTCTGCGCCCTTGCGGCTGCCGGTCTTCGATTTATTGCCCAGCTCGTACCAGGACTCGATGCCGGGCAGCACCGCCTTGAAGCCGTTGCGCTGCAGCCGCTGCAGATGCGGCTCGGAGAGGAGCGAGAGGCTGCTTTCCGCGATGAAGTCGATGCTGTCCGGCGGCGCGGCCTCCTCGATCGCGTCGAGCGTCTCGTCGAAGCGCACGCCGAAGTTGGGGTCGTGCCACGCGACTCGCGGCCGCTTCGCGGTACGCAGCAGGAACCGGAGGTCCTCCTTGAGGACCTCGACGTCGAGGGGTTGGTACGGGACGGTGGAGTCGATACAGAAACTGCACGTGTACGGGCACCCGAGGCTGGCGAGCATCGGCACGATCTTGAGGACCGGCGCCTTGCGCAGCGTTGCCTCGATGAACTTCCAGCGCTCCTGGACGCCGGGGAGCTGCAGCGGCTGCTTGTCCGCCGACAGTTGCGTTCCGCGGGGCCGGTGGCGCGAGCAGTCGCGCAGCACGTCCCGGATGATCTCGCGGTCGGTGAAGCCGAGCACGTAGTCGAAGTGCCTGGCGGCGTCCTCCGGGTAGCAGCGGGCGTGCGGACCACCCAGCGCGGTGACCGCGCCCGATGCGCGGAAGCGGTTGCTCAGCGAATAGGCAAGCAGTGCCGCCTCGGTGAACGAGCCGATGAACACCAGGTCGACGTGCGCGGGCAGCTGTGCGGAGAGGTCTTCGAGCCCGGTGTAGCAGACGAAGCTGACCTCATGGCCCTCGGCCTCGCACCAGGTGGCGATCACTTGCGGCATGATGCTCGCCATGTTGGCGTGCATCGCGCGGGCGTAGATCGCGCGGGTCGGGCCCTTGGTGACCAGATCGATGACCGCCACTCGCAGCCGCCGCATGAAGTTTCCCTTCAGCAGCCTGGAACGAGCGCAGCTGTACGTGTGAGGACGGAGAAGGATGTACAGACTAGCACGGAGCCACGGTAGGGACAGTTCTGGAATAAGCTAGGCATTTCTCGCCATGGACACGAGTCGCTCAGTGGTGGGTGCGCTGCTCACCGGGCTGGCCGCCTGCTCACACGAGGAGCCGCCGGCCATCCCGTCCGAACGGCCGGTCCTGCGGTACGGGAGCGCCGCCCAAGACCAGAACCGCCGCGACCTGCCGCCCGGCTTCGGCGCCCCCGACGGGCACGCCTGCGCGAGCGACATCACTCGGATCTACCCCGGCGAGCTTTTCCTCCAACGCAACGTGCAGGTCAACTGGCACTGGACTCGCGTCGTACGTTGGCCAAACCCCGACCAACCGACCCTGGACCACCCGTTCCCGTTCTACGGCCACGTGCGGGTCGGCTGGACATGAAGCTCGTGATCGACGAGGACATCCGCCGCGCCCGGACGCTGCCTGCGTCCTTCTACCGCGATCCGGCCGCGTTCGAGCGCGTTCGGGAGAAGGTCTTCGCGCGCAGCTGGCAGCTCGTCGACGGCGCCGAGCGAGTCTCCGGCGCGGGGTCCGTCCTTCCGTTCGCGTTCCTGGAAGGATGCGTGGACGAGCCGCTGCTGCTCGCGCGCGACGGCGCCGGAGCGCTCCACGGCCTCTCGAACGTCTGCACGCACCGAGGCAACCTGCTCTGCACGAAGCCGGAGGTTGCGCAGTCGCTGCGGTGCCGGTATCACGGCCGCCGTTTCGCGCTGGACGGGCGCTTCCTCTCCATGCCGGAGTTCGAGGGCGTCCGCGATTTCCCCTCGCCGGCCGACGACCTGCCGCGCATCCAGCTCGCTGGCCTGGGCCCGCTGGTGTTCGCCGCCATCCAGCCTGCCTTCCCCTTCGAGGAGCTGATCGCGCCCGTCCGCGAGCGGATGTCCTTCCTCCCCCTCGATCGGATGGCGCCGGATCCCGCCGGTTCCCGCGTCTACGAGGTGGCGGCGAACTGGGCGCTCTACTGTGACAACTACCTGGAAGGATTCCACGTCCCGTTCGTGCATCCCGACCTGGCGAAGACGATCGACTACGGCTCCTACCGCACCGAGCTGTTCGCCTGGTCGAGCGTACAGGTCGCCGAGGCGGCCGCTCCGGGCGACGCGTTCGCCGGCTCCTCCGTGGGCGCCTATTATTTCTTCCTCTTCCCCAACCTGATGCTGAACTTCTATCCCTGGGGGCTCTCGCTCAACGTGGTGGTCCCGGCCGCAGTCGACCGGACCCGGATCGTTTACCGCTCCTGGGTCGCCGACCCGTCCCGGCGCGGGTCCGGAGCCGGCGGCGCGCTCGACCGGGTCGAGCTGGAGGACGAAGAAGTGGTGGAGCAGGTGCAACGCGGCGTGCGCTCGCGGCTCTACGAGCGCGGCCGGTACTCGCCGTCGCGCGAGGCGGGCGTCCACCACTTCCACCGCTTGCTGACGCGCCTCGTGGGCTGAGAGTGGCCGAGCTGGCGCGGCAAGCGGCGGGTTGATCACCCGAACTCGATGCCCTGGGCGAGCGGGAGGTCGCGACCCCAGTTCACCGCCGAGGTCTGTCGCCGCATGTACGCCTTCCACGCGTCGGACCCGGACTCCCGGCCGCCGCCGGTGTCCTTCTCTCCGCCGAAGGCCCCGCCGATCTCCGCGCCGCTGGTGCCCGCGTTGACGTTCGCGATGCCGCAATCGGAACCCGACGCGGAGAGGAAGCGCTCCGCGGCGCGCAGGCTGTCGGTGAAGATGGCGCTGGAGAGCCCCTGCGGCACCGCGTTGTTGGCCCGCAGGGCTTCCTCGAGGTCGGCCACCTCGAAGACGTAGAGGATGGGCGCGAAGGTTTCCTCCCAGGCGATGGGGAAGGCGTCGTGCCGGGGCGCGACGATCAGCGTCGGCTCGACGAAGTTCCCCGGCCGGTCGAGCACGCGCCCTCCGAAGCGCACCTCGCCGCCCTGGGCGCGCGCGGCGGCGACGGCGGCGCTGAAACGCTCGACTGACGCCCGGGTGACGAGCGGTCCCATCAGCACGCTCTCGTCGAGCGGATCGCCGATCTTGACCGTGCGGTACGCGGCGACCAGTCGATCGAGCAAAGGGCGGGCGACACCGCGCTGGACGAAGAGCCGCCGGGTGGTGGTGCAGCGCTGACCGGCGGTCCCCAGCGCGCCGAAGGTGATGGCGCGCACCGCCAGCTCCAGGTCGGCGCCCTCGAGCACGATGACGCCGTTGTTGCCGCCGAGCTCGAGGATGCTGCGACCCAGCCGGGACGCCACCCGGGAGGCGACTTGCCGCCCGACGGCGATCGATCCGGTGAACGAGACCAGCGGCAGCCGGGGGTCGTCGCACATCCAGCCGCCCGCCTCGGCGCCGCCCGGCACCAAAGAGAACACGCCCGCCGCGTCGTGCTCGGCCGCCACCTGATCGCAGAGCGCCTGCACCGCGATGCTGCACAGCGGGGTGAGCGGCGACGGTTTCCACAGGCAGACGTCGCCGCAGACCGCTGCGAGCGCCGCGTTCCACGACCAGACCGCCACCGGGAAATTGAATGCGGTCACGATGCCGGCCGGTCCGAGCGGGTGCCACTGCTCCATCAGCCTGTGGCAGGGCCGCTCCGAGGCGATGGTCAGGCCGTGCAGCTGGCGCGAGAGACCGACGGCGAGATCGCAGATGTCGATCATCTCCTGCACTTCGCCCAGGCCTTCCGCGCGGATCTTTCCGGTCTCGAGAGACACCAGCTCGCCGAGCGGCTCCTTGTTCTGCCGGAGCAGCTCGCCCAGCCCGCGCACCACCTCGCCGCGCCGGGGGGCCGGGCGCATGCGCCATTCCTCGAACCTGCGCAGACCGGCTGCGACCCGCTCGTCGTACTCGGCCCGCGTTGCCGCCCGGATCCGGCCTTGCGCCGCGCCCGTGACGGGGTTCACCGACTCGAGCGCCTCCCCGCTGCCGCCGCGGGCGGAGCCGGCGCCCATCCGCTCGAGGATCGCCTTGGCGTTCATCCGACGATGGTACCGCGAATCGTTCCAGGGGTCGTGCCGTGTGGGTCTCAAGGGACGTGGGCGTGCGCCGATAGTTCGGGGAGTAGGCACGTCTACGGGGGAAGGGTGCGCTCGCTCAACGACGATCAGCGCACCGTGCTCGTGGTCGACGACCATGCGGAGTTGCGGCTCAGCGTGCAGCGCCTGCTCGAGCGGGCCGGGTATCGCGTCCTGGTCGCCGGGAACGGAGCCGAAGGTCTGGAGCAGCTCCGCAGCACGCGCGTGCACGTGGTGGTGCTCGACATCGACATGCCGGTGATGAACGGACGGATGTTCCTCGCCGCCCGGTCCAAGGACGCGCAGCTTGCCCGTGTGCCCGTGGTGGTCTACTCGGCGGATCCGCGGCCCGCGGCACTGCCTGCCGGAATCACCGCCTGGATCTGGAAAGGCACCGAGTCCGCCGAGCTGCTCGGCGCGATCGAGGCGCAAGCACGGCGCTAGACCTCTTGTACGGCTGCGCGGCGGCGCGCGAGGAGCAGCATCGCCGGGAGCATGACCATCGCCGTGAGCAGCGTGGTCGCCTCGCCGAGGATGGCGTACCACCCGAACGACCGCATGGCGCGGTTCAGCGAGAGCAGCAAGGACCCGTACCCGATGATGGTCGTCCAGGAACAGAGGATGACCGCCGGCCCCACTTCGGCGAGCGACTCGGCCACCCGTCCTCCGCGCTCGCGGACGCGGACGGCGATGTTCGCCCCGTAATCCACCGCGATGCCGAAGGTGATCGGGTAGGCGATCACGTTGAGGAAGTTCACCTTGAGGTCCGCGGCGGCCGCCATCCCGCCCATCAGGAGGACGCCCGCCGCGAGCGAGCCCAGGACTCGCGCGCCCATCCCCGAGTCGCGGAGCAGGAAGAGAACGATTCCGCAGACGCCCGCGAAAGAGAGCAGGGTCGTGCGCGGGCCTTCCTTCTCGATGTTCCGCAACAGGTCGGCGAAGATGACGCTCTCACCGGTCGCGTCGACCTTCTTCTCGCCCACCGGGACGGCGCGCCCGGCGTCGGTGAACGCCTGCAGGTTGGGACCCAGCTCCAGCTTGGCGTTCGGGCGCGCGGTGATGACCGCGAGCCGGCCCAGGTTCCCGTCTCGCTCGCGGAAGCGGTCGAGGAGCGTGGCGGGCGCCTCCGCCGCGCTGACCAGCCGCTGGGCGTCGAGGTCCTGCCGGACGGAGAGGAGGCGCTCGCGGAGCTTCGGATCGACGTGGGCGAGGACGCGATCCGACAGCTCGGCGCGGACCTCGCGCAGGAGGGAGAGCTTCGCCTCCTGGTCGCTGGGGACGACGCTGGAGATCGTCTCGCAGCCGTCGATCAGCCGGCTCGCAGGCGGCTGCTGCATCCGAGCGCGAATGGCCTGGCAGAACCGTTCGGCTTCGTCGCGCGAGTCGAGCAACGCGACCGAGCCCGCGATCGACTTGCCCAGCGAGGTCTGCGCGCGGGCATGGTCCCGGCGCAGCTCCTCCACTCCGCGCAGCTCGTTGCTGAGGTTCTCCAGGTTGTGCTCCATCGAGTGCGGCAGGCGGAGGACGAACAGGGCGCCGGCCGCGAGGGTCAGCGCGGCGAATCCGACGAGGATGGCGCCGGGGCGGGCGAACAGCCAATCGATCGCGCGCACACTGGTCGAGCGGACTGCCGCGGCGGGAGCGGGAGCAGGCACCACCGGGCGGATCTTCTCGAACACGGACAACAGCGCCGGAGCGAGCGCGAAGGTGGCCGCCCAGCAGAGCAGCATCCCGATGCCACCGATGAACCCGAAATGGCGGAAGCCGCGGTTGCCCGCGAGCGCCAGCACCCCGAACGACACGCTCGTCGCCGCCGAGGCGAGCAGCGTCGCCATCGCGGTGGTCCGCGCGCCGTCTTCGCAGGCGGCGAGCAGTGGCTCGCCCGCACGCCGCAGCTGCTTCACTCGTGCCAGGTAGATGAGGCCGTAGTTGATGCCGTTCCCGACCACGATCGATCCGAGGAATGCGGTCTGCGTGTTCAGGTAACCGATCGCCAGCCAGGTGATTCCAAACGTCAGCGCGACGCCGGCGGCGACGCAGAGGCCCACCGAGACGACCGAGCGGACGTCGCGGAAGAACAGGATCACCGACAACAGGACGAGCACGGTGCAGAGCGCGGCGGTCGAGGCCACGTCGCCCACCACCGCCTCGTACTCGGCGATGAACATCGGGACGGTGCCCGCGAACCCGACGCGGAGCTTGCCGGCGGACAGCTCGTCCCGGTGGCGGTCCGCCACGGCGCGCATCTCGTCGAGCAGCGCCCGCGCGTCACGGACCCCGAGGCTCGAGCCCACCGGGCGCACCACCAGCGTGAGCGAAGATCGGTCCGGGTGGACCAGGAAGCCGTTCACGTTGGAGGAGAATCGCTCGGCGATCTGCTCGCGGGGCAGAGGGCGCTGCGGGTCGAACAGCTGCGCGAGGCGCGACGGCGGAGCTGCCGCCGCGGTCGGCGTGGGCGCGGGCGCGGACGCCTCGTCGTCGTCCGAGAGATCGACCAGCAGCGGGTTCGCGGCGGCGGTCCGCTTCCGGATCTCCGCGCGCACGCCATCTCTCGCCGCTGTCAGCTCCTCGACCGTCGCGAACAGCGGCCAGTGCTCCGTGTACCAGCGCTGGATCTCGCCCACGTCGAACTCGACCGAGCGGACCCGGTGCGAGCCCATCGCGAGGAAGTCACGGGCCAGCACCGGCGCCAGCCGCTGCGCCCGGCCGAGCCCCTCCGGCCCGTCCAGCGACTCGATGTTGACCAGCACGTTGCCGTCCCCGCCCACCCGGCGGGACAGCTCCTGGATCTGCGCGACGGAGGGAAGATCCTTGGGCAGGAGCTCCTCGAAGCTCGAGCGGATCTCGAGGCGCGTCGCCAGCGCCGTCGCACCCGCGGTCAGCACGGCCGCAGCGACCAGCACCCGCCATGGATGCCTGACCGCGGCGCGGGTGAGCCCGAGCAGCATCGCGAGGGGTGCGACTTTCGTCCTAGACATCGCCGTTCTGTAACACGGCGCTTGCGGCCACGCCGGAAAACGCCGGCGTTTGTTCCGCTGTGAGGGAACGTGTCACTGTTGGCCACCGGCACCGAGCGGGAGGGCGCGTGGAGAAGATCTGGAAGAGGCACTGGCCTGCCTCGGTCGACGAGGCGGCGATCCGGCTTCCCGAGGAGACGCTGCCGGTCCTCTTCGCCCGCCAGGCGCAGCGCGTCCCGCGGAAGCCGGCGCTCATCTTCTACGGGCGCGAGGTCACGTTCGCGGAATTGCACGACGCGGTGGACCGCTTCGCCGGGTGGCTGGGGTCCCGCGGGGTCGGGGCCGGCGACCGCGTCGCCATCTTCCTGGAGAACTCGCCGCAGTTCGCCATCGCGTACTACGGCACGCTGCGGGCGGGCGGGATCGCCGTCTGCCTGAATCCGATGCACAAGGCGATCGAGCTGCAGCACGAGTTCGACGACTCCGGTGCGCGGGTGCTCGTCACCTCGGACCAGCTGTACGCGGTGGTGGAGCCGATCCGCGCGCACACCGGCCTCGAGGCGGTGGTGGTGACCGCGTACCGCGACTTCCTTCCGCAGGAGCCGACGCTATCGCCGCCGGCCGGGTTCCTGGAGGTTCCCCGCGAGTGGCCCGGGACAGAGCGCCTCCTGGATGTCCTTCGCTTGAGCCCGCCACTCGGCGCGCCCGTGCCCCGCGCGCTCGGCGACACGGCGCTCCTCCAGTACACCTCGGGAACCACGGGCGCCCCGAAGGCGGCGGAGATCACGCACGGCAACCTGGTCTCGAACTGCGAGCTGCAGCACACCTACGTCGGGTCGGACGACCGCGACGTGGCGCTCGGCGTCCTGCCCTGGTTCCACATCACCGGGATGGAAGGCCAGATGAACATGATGGCCTACGTCGGCGCGACGCTGGTGGTGATCGGCCGCTTCGATCTGGTCACCGTCCTGCGGGCCATCGAGCGCTACCGCGTCACGCTCACCACGCTGATTACGACCATCAACGTCGCCATCGTGAACTTCCCCAGGGCGCGCGAGTTCGACCTCTCCTCGTTGCGCGCGTGCTTTTCGGGAGGCGCGCCGGTCCCCGCCGAGATCGCCCGGCGCTGGGAGACGCTCACCGGACATGCGCTCATCGAGGGATACGGCCTCAGCGAGACCACGGCGCCGACGCACATCAATCCGCCGCACCGCCCCAAGTACGGGACCGTCGGGGTGCCCATTCCGCTGACGGACGTGCGCATCGTCAGCCTGGAGGACGGCCGGACCGAGCTGGGAATCGGCGAGTCAGGCGAGATCGCGGTGCGCGGGCCGCAAGTGATGAAGGGCTACTGGCGGCGTCCGGAAGCGACCGCGGAGGCGTTTCGAGACGGCTGGTTCTTGACGGGCGACATCGGCCGCGTGGACGAGGAGGGCTATTTCAGCATCTCCGAGCGGAAGAAGGACATGCTGAAGGTCTCCGGGTTCAGCGTCTTCCCCGCGGAGGTCGAGGCGATCATGTATCGCCAT
>DASQBG010000039.1:0-5427 GCA_035635335.1 Myxococcales bacterium
CGCATCTCGCTGGGCGGCGTGCGCGACGAGGCGGAGATCCGCGGCCACCGCCGCACGTACATCGGGGCCCTGCCGGGCAAGATCATCCAGTCCCTGAAGAAGGCGGGCTCGGGCAACCCGGTGTTCCTGCTCGACGAGATCGACAAGATGTCGACCGACTTCCGCGGCGACCCCTCCGCGGCGCTGCTCGAGGTGCTCGATCCGGAGCAGAACCACACCTTCGGCGACCACTACCTGGACCTCGACTACGACCTCTCCAAGGTGATGTTCATCTGCACGGCCAACACGCTGCACGGCATCCCCGCGCCGCTGCAGGACCGCCTGGAGATCATCCGCATCGCCGGCTACACCGATCTGGAGAAGCTGTCGATCGCCAACCGCTTCCTGGTCCCCAAGCAGAAGGAGACCAACGGGCTCGACGAGGTGCCGGTCGAGTTCAGCCGCAAGGGGCTGATGGAGCTCATCCACCGCTACACCAAGGAGAGCGGCGTCCGCGGGCTGGAGCGGGAGATCGCGACGCTGTGCCGCAAGGTGGCGAAGGACGTGCTGCGCAGCGGCAACCGCGAGGAGAAGCAGCGGATCACCGCCAAGCGGGTGCACAAGCTCCTGGGACCGCCCCGCTACCGGTATGGCAAGACGGAGGACCGCGACGAGATCGGGCTGGTCACCGGCCTGGCCTGGACCGAGGTCGGCGGCGAGCTGCTGCAGACCGAGGTCACGGTGATGCCGGGCAAGGGCAAGCTGATCCTCACCGGCAAGCTGGGCGACGTGATGCAGGAGAGCGCCCAGGCGGCGATGAGCTACGTGCGCAGCCGCGCCGAGCGGTTCGGCCTGGACAGGAAGTTCATCGAGCACGTCGACGTGCACGTACACGTGGCCGAGGGCGCGGTGCCCAAAGACGGCCCGTCCGCCGGCGTCACCATGGCCACCGCGATGGTGAGCGCGCTCACCAAGGTGCCGGTGCGCAAGGACATCGCGATGACCGGCGAGATCACCCTGCGCGGGCGCGTGCTGCCCATCGGCGGGCTGAAGGAGAAGGCGCTCGCCGCTCACCGCGGCGGGACGAAGATCATCCTGATCCCGAAGGACAACGCCAAGGACGTCCGCGAGATCCCGATGAAGATCCGGCGGGAGCTGAAGATCATCCCGGTGGAGCACGTCGACGAGGTGCTGCGGCTGGCGCTGGTGCTGGCGGATCCGGACGCCTTCTTCAAGAAGCCGATGGACGGCGAGCCGCCCAAGGTGCAGCCGCCCATCGAGGCGCCGGGGAACGCGCCGCACTCCGCGGCGTAGTCGCGCGGCGGCGATCCCCTCGGCCCGCTGTGCCGCGAGCCGAGAGCGGATCGAATCAGGTCTTCCTGCAGCGATCCGTGCCGGACATGGTCCAGCCGCCGTCGCCCTGCGCGGAGAACTGGATCTCGATCTGGTTCTTGCCCTTGGTCACGATGGTGGTGGTGTTCTTGGTGGGCTTGCCCATCATCGCGCCTTGCTCGGACCAGACCATCTTGCCGTCCTGCATGCCGCCCGACTCTCCACGGACGATGCCACCTCCGTCGTCCACGCTGAGCTCGTAGAACTTCTTCGCGCCGGAGTCGTAGGTCCACAGGATACGGCCCCTCATGCCGGGGAAGTCCTTCTGGGGTTCCATGCGGAAGTCGCCGGAGTAGGCGAACCCGCGCAGGTCGCGGCGGATCGCCATCTGCGAGCGCGTCTTCATCTCCTGACCGCCCATGTCGGGCGGGAGCGTCATGCTGCCGGTGCACCGCCAGGTGCCGACGAAGCCGCCGAACGTCGCGGTCAGGGCGGGATCCGGCTTCGCTGCAGGAGGTCCCCCAGTCTTCTTGGCGACTGGCTTGCCGGCGGACTTGCCGGGCGCCTTGTCGGTCTTCGGCGGCGTGGCGCCCTTCTCCTCGGGCGCCACGTTGGTATCGAGCGAGGGCGGCTCGATTGGCTTCTTCTCCTGCGCAGCCGCAGCGAGTGAGCCGGCAAGGACGAGCGTGGCGATCCTCAGCATGGTCCATCCCCCTTTTTCCTTGTCCGACACACCCCTACCAGAACGCACGTATGCGAGCCAGAAATGCGGCGGGACCGTGAGCATCGTTGCGCAGGTCGGAAGGAGCGCCACGGCGATGCGGAAGCTGGCCGAGACGAACGTCGGGCGGGTGATCGACCTGTTGAACGAGCGCCTCGTGTTCGAGCGCACGGGCGTCAGGCTCTACGACCGGATGCTCCTGCGCATGCAGCTCACCGAGGACGGCGAGATCCAGCGGATGGTCGATCGGATGCGGCGCTACCGCGACGAGGAGCACGAGCACGAGGTGTGGCTCGAGGACCAGATCCGCGATCTCCACGGCGACGACCGCATGCCCACGGAGAAGTCCGTCCTCGTGCTGGCCGAGACGCAAGGGATCGAGCGCGTGGTCCAGCGCGATCCGCGGCTGCAGCACGACTTCCATGCGCTGCTCACCGCCGAGCTCGCGGACGCCGCAGGATGGGACCTGCTGGTGCGCATCGCCGAGGACTTCGGCGACCGCGAGGCGAGGAGGGAGTTCAAGGAGCGGCACCGCCAGGAGCAGGAGCACGTGCTTTTCGTGAGCAAGGTGGTGGAGCAGTTCGTCAAGCGCGAGCTGCAGGATCAGCCGACGCCGGTGACGTACCTGTAGCGCTCACTTCCAGAGCGTCTTCCACCACGGATCGACGTGCGCCGGCGCGTCCGGGCCCATGCGCTGGCGGATCTTCTCGGCGCTCCAGCCGGTGAGCGCGGCCAGCGTGGTCGCCTCGCGCCGGCGGCGTTCGCGCACCGAGGTCAGGTATTGCTCGCGCGCGTCGCACTTCATCTCGCCCCGGAACGGGTGGTTCAGGACATACCGCCCCTGGAAGTTCTGCTGGTCGCCGGTCTCCTGGAACATCAGGTCTTCGGGGAAGTGCTCGGCGTCGTAGCGGACGTGCAGCCTGGTCAGGGTGAGAGGCATGCCGGCGGGGCCGCGGAGCCGCGCCGGCGCGCTGGCCGCATCCAGCCAGAAGACGCCGAGCTCGCGGAGCTCGGCGCTCTGGAGCGGAGGAGCGGCGCACGGGTCGCACCAGCCCATGTTCCAGAAGTACTCGGTCACCACGGCGCGCTGGGCGTGCTGCTTCCAGGTGCGGGCGAAGGCCGCCTTGTAGAACTCGCCGAACTCCTTCTGCACGAACTCGGGCACCTCGGCGTCGGAGGGCATCTTGACAGTCTGGTAGTTGGAGGACTCGACCCGGCCGTTGCGCGTGAGGGCGTAGATGATGAGGTCCTGGGGGCCGTCGGCATTTGCCATGCCGAGGCGGATGGGCAGCATGAAGCGCGGCGACTCGTAGGCGATCTGGATGGGCCGCAGCTCCTGGAAGCCGGCCTTCTTCTGCTCCTTCAGGTTCACCTTGGCCACGAAGAACTTCATGTCCTGCTTGATGTAGGGGGCGAGCGCGCGCGAGGCGTGCGCGGGGATGCGGTAGCCGCTCTCGCGCAGCCAGGCCTCCAGGCCCTCGGACTGCGTGGCGGAGAGGAGGAGGATGTCGTACTCGCCGACCGTGTAGGCGGCCTCGATCGTCACGCCCATCGCCTTGGCGTGGTCCGTCATCTCCCGGCTTCTCATGCTGCCCGCGGCCATCGGCATCGACATCGGGAAGACAGCGCGCTCGCGGACCTCGCACGGGTCCGGATCGGTGTACTCGACCAGGCGTGGAGAGGAGTACGCGTCGAGGCGCTCGAGCAGCTTGCGGTCCCCGATGTGGATCTGCTCGCGCGTGAGCACGCTCGGGACCGGCACCACCAGGGCGAACTCGGAGAGCGGGCCCTGGTAGTCGTTGCTCATGGTGAGCACGGTCCGGTCGCCATCCCGGACGAGCGCGACCTGCGAGGACTTGTTGAAGAGCTGCGCGTCCGCCTTGCCGACGAAGAACCCGCAGAAGGCGTGGGCCCGCGGGGCGGCGGCGGTCAGCGCGAAGGCCAGGAGTAGAGCGCGGCGCATGGTTGCTCCTTTCTGGACGCGAGGACTTCCTCGGACCAGTCGAGAAGGGGAACGAGCGGGGCGCAGAGGAACAGCGCCCAGATGATGGGGTTGCGCGCGTACGCCACGTGCTGCAGGGCGAAGGCGAGCGCGGCGACGCAGCCGGCGAAGGCCAGGCGCGCGGCGCGTCCGCGGGGCGTGGTCTTCGGGTCGGAGATCATGAAGAAGGTGAAGAGCAGCAGGCTGCCCGACTCGAGCTGGTGCAAGAGCACCGGTGCGCGCTGCCCGAGGTAGAGGACGCGCGCGGCGCGCAGCAGGATCCACGAGCCGAGGAAGGCGAGGCTCACGTCGCTGCGGAAGGCGCGGTGCGCGACCATGCAGCCCAGGCCGAGCACCCAGAGGAGCAGGAGCGATCCCTCTCCCCACTGCGCCGGCGAGCACCAGGCGTGCTGCGTTACGAGCATGCAGGCGCAGAGGCCGAAGTTGGCCGGGTTGACGAAGTGGCGGCCGCGGACGCGGAGGAGGAACTTGCTCGCGATCGCGAGGAACGCGGCGAGCGGCGGCAGCCAGAGGAGGTCGGTGCGCAGGAGGAGCGTGAGGCCGAAGGAGGTGATCACGGGCGAGAGCAGGCCGGCGTCGGGCAGGCGGAGCAGGCGGGTGAAGGCGATCTGCGTGCCGAGCGCGGTGACGAAGATGAGCGGCGCGTGCCAGAGCGGGAAGTCGCGCGTGGAGAGGCCCACCGTCAGGAACGAGGCGAGGAAGGCGATCTGCAGCCATCGCGGGTCTCGCGGCAGGCGCAGGTCGTTGAGGCGCATGCAGGACGGAACGCGCGTCAGCCCGGGGCGATCTAGGGGCGTGAGGAATCGCGGGTTTGCGCGGGCTTACGGGACCAGCACGGCGGCGCCTCGCACCCTGCCCTTGCGCAATGCTTCGAGCGCGGCGTTCGCTTCCTCCAGCGGGAAGCGCTGCGCCTCTACGCGCAGCTTCGTCTGGCCGGCGATGTGGAGGAACTCCTCTCCGTCGCGCCGGGTGAGGTTCGCGACGGAGCGCACGCTTCGCTCGCCCCAGAGCAGCTCGTAAGGGAAGCTGGGGATGTCGCTCATGTGGATGCCTCCGGCGACGACCGTGCCACCCTTCGTGGTGGCCCGCAGCGCCGCGGGGATGAGCGCGCCGACCGGCGCGAAGATGAGCGCCGCGTCCAGCTCCTCGGGCGGCTTCTCGTCCGAGCCGCCCGCCCAGACCGCGCCGAGCTCGCGCGCGAAGAGCTGGCCTCCGGCGTCGCCCGGGCGCGTGAAGGCAAACACGCGGCGGCCCTGGTGGGCGGCCACTTGAGCGATGAGGTGCGCGGCGGAACCGAACCCGTAGAGGCCGATCCGCTGCGCGTCGCCGGCGAGCCGCAACGTGCGGTAGCCGATCAGCCCGGCGCAGAGCAGCGGCGCGGCGTGGAGGTCGT
>DASQBG010000040.1:0-12552 GCA_035635335.1 Myxococcales bacterium
GATCAGCAGAAGGAAGCTGTTGGGGTCCGCCGCGGCGGCCGCCGCGCTGTCCGGAGCGGCGCGAGCGCAGAAGGGTGCTCCCGCCGGCGGAGGCGGGGGGCCGCTCGCCATCTCCAGCTCGAACGGGCTGCGCGCGGTGGAGCGCGCCGTGCAGCTCCTCCAGCAGGGCTCGGACCCGCTCGACGCCGCGATCTCCGGAGTGAACATCGTCGAGGACGACCCGGCGGACATGACCGTCGGTTACGGCGGCGTGCCGAACTACGAGGGAGTGGTGCAGCTCGACGCCTGCGTGATGCACGGGCCCACGGCGCGGGCCGGCGCGGTCGCTTCCCTGGAAGGGGTGAAGAACCCGTCCAAGCTGGCGAAGGTGGTGATGGAGACCACCGACCACGTGCTGCTGGTCGGGCCCGGCGCGCGCGCCTTCGCGGACGCGAACGGTTTCGGGCGCGAGAACCTGCTCACGGAGAAGGCGCGCAAGGTGTGGCTCTACTGGCGCCAGAACCTCTCCGCGAATGACAAGTGGCTGGAGCCGCCGCCCGAGAAGCTCGACCCCGAGGTGAAGGCGTTCATCGACCAGTTCGGCTGGGACGACTTCCGCAGGCCACACAGCGGCGGGACCATCCATCTCTCCGCGCTGGATGCGCGCGGCGATCTGGCCGGCTGCACCTCGACCAGCGGGCTCTTCTTCAAGATGCCCGGCCGGGTCGGCGACTCGCCCATCATCGGCGCGGGGTGCTTCACCGACAACGACGTGGGCAGCGCCGGCTCGACCGGGCGCGGCGAGGCGAACATCCTGGTCAGCGGCGGTCACCTGGCCGTCGAGTTGATGCGCCAGGGGCGGCACCCGAAGGACGCCTGCGTCGAGGTGCTGCGCCGCATCGCCCAGACCACTCGCGAGAAGCGGCTGCTCGACGCGCAGGGCCGGCCGGGTTTCGGCATCACCTTCTACGCGCTGAGCAAGCGCGGCGAGTACGGCTCGGCCTCGATGTACGACGCGAGCCCCACGGGCAAGCGGGCGCAGTTCGCGGTGGCCGACTCCCGCGGCGCGCGCAAGGAAGACTGCGCGTCTCTCTTCCAGCGGCGCTCGTAGCGCGGCCTCACTTCCCTCCCCGGGTGGTGGCGCCCGGATCGGGGCCCAGGTGCGCCGTGTCGTTCCAGAGGCGCAGGAAGGGATCCTTGTCCTGGCGCAGCTCGACCAGATTCAGCGCGCACTCGTCCTGTGCCCAGCGCCGGCGGTAGAGCGAGAGGGGGGCTTCGGCGAGCGCCGCGGCCAGGATGCGCAGCGTCGCCTTGTGCGAGACCACCAGGACTGGTCTGCCCACGTGCTCGAATGCCTTCTGGACCGCGTGCAGCCCGGCGAGAGCGCGCTCCGCCACCCGGGCGGCGGTCTCGCCGCCAGGAGGCGCGATCCGCGCCGGGTCGGCGAGCCACGCCTCGTACAGCTGGGGGTCGCGCGCGCGCGCCTGGGCAGGCGAGAGCCCCTCCCACTCGCCGTAATCGATCTCCGTCAGCCCTTCCACCACCACGTGCGGAGCCGCGGGCGCCACCAGCTCCGCCGTCTCCTTGGTGCGGCCGAGCGGCGATCGGGCGACCGCCGCGAAGCGGATGCCTTTCAGGCGCTCGCCCAGCTTGCGCGCCTGCTCCCGCCCCTCATCGGTGAGCGGCAGATCGCCCCGCCCGTTGAAGGAGTCCACCGCCGAGGAGGCGGTTTGCGCGTGGCGCACGAGGTAGAGCAGCACGGTCGCTCCATGGTCAATCGTTAGAGCCCTCGCGAAAGCACAGCGCCGCCGATTCCGGCGGCGACTAGGCGCGCGCCTCCCGGGGCAGGAACCGCTCCCGCACGTAGGAAATCGTCTCCGCCAAGGTCTCCATCGGGTCGCGCGGGGAGAAGCCCAGCAGGCGCTCCGCCTTCGACGAGTCGATGAAGAACCAGTGCTCGCCCATCTCCACGTCCGCGGCGGGCAGGTCGGGCTCGCGCCCCCGCCGGTGCGCCCACTTCTCCATCAAGTGGGCGGCGGCGATCTTCACGGGGCTGGGCAGGCGCAGGGACGGGGGGCTTGTCCTCGCCAGCCGGGAGAGCCGGCCGAAGAACTCCGTGAACTCCCAGTTGGCCGCGCCGAGAAGGTGCCGCTCGCCGACGTTGCCCCGGGTGAGCGCCGCGACGAACGCCCGCGCGGCGTCGCGCACGTCCACGAAGCTGATCCCCCCGCGCGGCATGGCGGGGATGCGGCCGAGGAGGAAGCGATAGATGTCCTGGGTCGAGGAGAGGCGCGCGTCGCCGGGGCCCAGCAGCAGCGAGGGGTTCAAGATCACCACCGGCAACCGGCGCCGCGCGGACTCGACGGCGATCTTCTCCTCGTAGATCTTGCTCAGGTAGTACGGCCAGCGGCCCACCGTCTCGATCGGGTAGTCGTCCTCCTCGGTGGCCACGCGGCGGACTGGAGAGACGCCGATGGTGCCCGAGGACGACGCGAGCACCACCCGTTTCAGTCCGGCGCGCTCCGCCTCGGCCAGGAGCACGCGGGTACCGGTCACGTGCAGCTCGTACATCTTGTGCGCGTCGCGCGGGTCGCGCGAGACCAGGCCGGCCAGGTGGTAGAGGCCTTCGCGGCCTTCGAGAGCACGCCGGACCGTGTCCGCGTCGCGCACGTCGCCGCTCACCAGCTCGCAGCCCAGCGCCTCGGCCTCGGGAGCGCCTCCCCGGGCGAGCACCCGCACGTCGTGGCCCTCCTCCACCAGCAGAGGCACCAGCGCGCCGCCGAGGAAGCCGGTGGCGCCGGTGACGAGCAGCTTCATCCGTGCTCTCCCAGCAGCGTGCGCGCGGCGGCGGCGCGCGCGATCCGCGGAGGCGGGGTGCCGTCGCGCAGCGACTCGATCGCCAGGCGCACCAGGCGCGTCACCTCGCGGTGCGCCGCCGAGCGGGACAGGCCTTGCGTCGCCTCGCGCAGCTCGGCCAGGCGCAGCGGCGGACCGATGCGCACCGTCAGCTTCTTGCGCTTGCGCGGGTCGGGGAGGAACGAGCCCTTCGGCATCGCCTCGTGCGTCCCCTCGAGGTAGACGGGGAGGATGTCCGCGCCGGCGGCGAAGGCGAGGTATCCGATGGCCGGCTTGAACTCTTGCAGGGTGCCGTCCGGCGAGCGGGTGCCCTCCGGGAAGATGAGCAGGTGGTACCCGGTCTCCAGCGTCCGCACGGCCGTGTGCAGCGACTCCTTCAAGGACCCGCGCCGCTCGATGGGCACCAGGTTGGTGAAATTCCCGAACCAGGCGCGCTTCCAGGGGTTGTCGAAGAAGTAGTCCCGCGCCGCCAGCGAGGCGAGCTTCCTGCCCTCCTCGCCCAGCGCCATCTTCACCAGCCCGACGTCGAGGTGGCTCGAGTGGTTCGCCGCGACCAGGAAGGCGCCGGTGGGGGGCACGTTCGAACGTCCCCGGACCTCCAGCTCGAACAGCCTGCCGTAGAGCGCGCGCTGGAAGAACTCGACCGCGGCGCGCCCGGCCGCCGCTATTGCGTCGGGGACCGGGATCTCGTCCTCCGCCGCGCCGTCCTCTCGCGCGGGCTCCAACGCGGGTTCCGCGGCACGGGGCCTCGCCAGCGCGCGGGCCAGCTCGCCGGCGGTCTGCAGCATTGCCAGGCGGCCCTCGTCGGGGGGCGCCACCCCGGCCTTCTCCAGAGCTACCGAGAGCTCCGCGACCAGCAGCGAGTCGATTCCCAGGTCGGCGGCCAGCCGCGTCTGCGCGGTGACCGTGCCGCGAGGCTTTTGCGTCAGCTCGGCGAGCAGGTCGTAGATCCACGCGTCGTCGCCGCGCGCGGCGAGCTCGCCGGCGCCCCGGCCAGCCTCGGCCGCTCGCTCGAGCCGGTGCAGCTCCGCGATGATCTGTTGTCGCTTCACCTTGCGCGTAGCCGTCTTGGGCAGATCGCCGTCCCAGAAATGGAGGATCTTCACGCGCTTCCAGAACGGCAGGTCGGCCGACACCCGGGCGAAATGCTCACGCAGGTTCTCGCGGACCTCCTCGCGCGTTTCGCCCGCGCCCTCGTCCGGTTTGCGCGGCACGGCCAGGCACGCGACGCGTTCGTGCGCGCTCTTCGCCTCGGGCAGTCCCACGATCGACAGCTCCTGGATCAGCTCGCTGCGCCCGTACACCTCCTCCAGCTCGTCCGGGTAGACGTTCTTCCCCGAGGCGTCGAGGATCACGTCCTTCTTGCGGCCGACGAGCGCGAGGTGGCCGTCGTCGGACAGCTTGCCCAGATCGCCGGTGCGCAGCCAACCGTCGCTCAGCACTTCCGCGGTGGCCTCCGGATCGTCGAGGTAGCCCGCCATCACGTTCGGTCCGCGCGCGAGCACCTCGCCCACGCCCTCGGCGTCCGGTTGATCGATCCGGATCTCCACGCCCGGGATCGGCGGTCCGACCGTGCCCGCGCGCCGCTTGTTCTCCGGCAGCGTGACGGACAGGACCGGCGCCGCCTCGGTGAGCCCGTATCCCTCGGTGAGGTCGAACCCGAGCTCGTGGAAGGCCTGGTGCACCTCCTCCGGCAGCGCCGAGCCGCCGGAGACGAGCAGGCGCAAGCTCCCACCGAACTTGCGGTGGATGGGCCAGAAGAGGAGCTTGCCGACGTTGAACGGCGTGCGGTTGCGCAGCTCGCCGTGCAGCGCCATGGCGGCCTGGATGGCGGCGCGGACGGCGGTGGGACGCGCGGCGATCTCCTGCGTGAGGCGCCGGTGGAGCAGCTGCCACAGCGCGGGCACGCCGATCATCGCCTGGACGTTCCCGGTCTCCAGCGCTTCGCCCAGCCGTTCCGCGGTCAGCTCGTCGAGGTAGGTGATCTCGGCGCCGAGGAGCAGCGGCACCAGCAACCCACAAGTGAACTCGAAGGTGTGGTGCAGCGGCAGCACGCTGAGCAGTCCGTGCCCGACGCGCAGATCGAACAGGGTCGCGAGCTTGGCGCCGAGCGAGGCGAAGTTGCGGTGGGTGAGCAGCACGCCCTTCGGCTTGCCGGTGGTCCCGCTGGTGAAGAGCAGGGAAGCCACGTCGTCTGCCGCGGCAGTCCTGCGCAGCGGCTGCCCGTCGTCCGCCGCTCCGCGGAGCAGCTCGGGCAAGGCAAGGACGCGCAACCCCGGAGGCGGCGCGCCGAGCCGCGACAGCGCGCGTGGAGAGGCGACGAGTACCCGCGCGCCCGCCGCCTGGGCGCAGTTCTGGATCTCGGCGAGCGACAGCTGCGCGTCGAGCGGCGCCGCCGTCGCGCCCGCTTTGAGGATTCCGAAGTAGGCCATCGCCCATTCGGGACGGTTCTCTACGAGCAGCAGCACCCGGTCCCCGCCGCGGACCCCCTCGTGCAGGAGCCGGCGGGCGGCTCGGTCGGAGAAGGTCCCCAGCTCTTCGTAGGTGACGCGGTCGTCGCGCGTCCGCGAAAGCTCGTCCGCGTTCTCCTCGCCGGCGAAGAAGCGCAGCGCGACGCGCTTGCCGAAGTGGTGGACGGAGGCGTTGAGGAGCTGGAGCAGGTCCTTGGGTTGCGGCACCTCGCGCCGGGCCTTGTCGCTCTCCTCTTCCAGACCGGGGAAGACCCATTCCTCGAGCCCTTGCACGTGCACGTCCAGCCAGTACCTGCGCCAGTCGATCTTCTCCGGATTCCAGGGGAGCTTCTCGCGATCCGAAGGCGTCAGCCTGCGCCACAGCTCTCGTGTGTGCGAGCACTGGAAGACGAACCGCTCCCCCGCGACGAACGGCAGGTAGAGGTCCCACATCGCCTCGACCGAGGCGAGCTGCCGGTCGGCGTTCTCCAGCGCCTGGTCGGCGCGCTTGAGCAATGCGCTGGTGATCGGCGCGCCCCACGAGGCTCCCTTGTCCGCGATCAGCGCGCGCCCGGCCTGGGCCAGCTTGCGGAACAGCGGTGCGCTCGTCTTGCGGTATGCGTCGCCCTCGACCGGGAAAGGCTCGAGCCACTCGTCCAGGAAGGCGCGCAGACCGCCACCGTCGCGCCGCTTTTCGAAGTAGCGCCGCTTGTAGATGGCCGACAGCTCGATGGCCCGGCGGATGTACATCGGGTTCATGTCGCCCGAGGCGAGCTGGTAGACGCGCTCCGCCCGGCCGGCGCACGCGGCACCCGCCACCCCCAGGATGCCGGCCGCGACCAGGTCGACCGGGATCAAGTCGAGGACCAGCTTGTGGCCGGCCGGGTAGACGCGCTGGCCTTTGAGCGCGAGGAAGACGAGCGGCGCACTGGTGGTGAATCCCTCGTTCCAGCCAGGGAAGGGGAACCGCAGCGCGCTCTCCACGATGGCGGGCCGGACGATGGAGTACGCGCAGCCGCTCATCGCGATGGCCTGCTCGCCCATGGCCTTGGTGTACGTGTAGGTGTTGGGCCAGCCCCACACCTGGGCGCGTTCCATCCCGGCGTCGATCAGCTTCTGCGAGAGCCACAGCTTGCGCTCGCGCCCGGCGGCGAGGCGCAACGCCTTCTCGTCCGAGGTGTCCCGGCCTTCCGACTCGAGGCGGCGCACGGCGGCGGCGCGGAACCGGGCCTGCAACGAATGGTCGTCGGCCTGCTCGCGCAGCCGCGCAACCAACCGGTCGACGTCGGCCAGCTCGGCGTCGACCGAGAACCGCGCGCCGGGCAGGTCTTCCCCGTCTCCTTCGGCATGTTGCTTGGGGAAGCTGCCGACCAGCATCTCGTCCTCGAAGACCGGGCCGCGCCGGGTGCCCGCGACGAAGCAGGTGGAGACGTGCACCAGCGTCGCCCCGGTGCGCTTGCACAGCTCGGCGGCATTGCGCGCCCCCTGCGTGTTCACCGAGACGGCGAGCTCGAGCGACGGATTGAAGGTGACGAGGCCGGCGCAGTTGACGACGCAGGCGAGCTTGCCGGTGAGGTTGCGCACCTGCTCTTCGGAGAGATCGAAGAGCGGCTCGGCGACGTCGCCTGCGAGCGGCGTGCACTTCTCCCGCAGGAACCGGTCGAGACCCTCGCCGTGCTTCTCTTGCAACGGGCGGAACGGCGGGGCGGAAGTGACCTTTCCGAAGAACCGGTCCTCCGCGCTCCCGCCCGCGCGCGGCCGGACCAACACGTGCACGCGGCCGATCTCCGGGTAGCGATCCAGCAGCAGGACGAGCGCGACCTTCCCCAGGAAGCCGGTCACGCCGGTGAGCAGGATCTCGCGGCCGCGGAACGCCTCCGTCAGATCGATCGGCTCCGGGGACTCGGGGGCGACGGCCTGCAGCCCCACCGGCGCCGCCGGTCCGAGGTGCGGCACCCGCTCGGTCACGGCTCTCCCTTGGCCGCCACGCCCGGCTTCTGCGAGGCGCCACCCTGCGGTCGGGCCTCCGCCTCTCCGAGCAGGCGGGTCGCCTCCTCGGCGGAGACCGCCACCTCGGTCATCACCAGCGGGGGATGGTGCATCAGCGTGATCTGCGCGGTGCGGCCCTGGCGACCGCGCGCCATGTCGACCGCCTCGGCCAGGGTGTCGGCGCGCTCCCAGCCCATCAGGCGCGGGACGTGCTGGTTCTCGGCGCCGACCGCGATGATCTGCCCGAGGTGCTGCCGGCCGTTCTCGCCCCAGTACCACATGTAGAAGGGGTGGGCGCCGTGGTACGCGTTGCCCTTCCGGTAGAGGTGGACGTAGCTGGGGTTCTGCGCGAACTCGCGCTCGTATTTACGATGCAGCTCCAGTGCGTCGGTCGTCTCCGGGAGCAGCCGGTGGAAGAACTCGATGTAGCTGGGGTGCTGCACCGGATCGAACTCGTCCATGCAGGGGTGGGTGAGGATCAGCGTCCCGCCCTTCTTCACCAGCGGGATGCCGCGGTTCATGTTGAAGAAGTACCCGCAGGCCATCACCTGCACGAGCAGCGGGTTCAGGATCGAGCTCACGTTGTAGGGCGAGATGTAGGGGATCCCGCAGATGAGGACGTCGGCCTGGCCCTTCACCTTGACGAAGCACTGGCGCCGGCACGCCTCGAGGATCTTCTCGTGCGCCAGCTCCGTGCGGCCGGCTGCGACCGCGATCAGCCCATAGGCGGCCGGGACGCGGTGGAAGATCTGCTGCCGCAGCGCGCGAGGCGTCTTGCCCAAGGTCCAGCGCAGCCCGGCCAGCGCGGTGCGGTCCAGGTCGGTGAAGTCCTCCTCGCGCTTTCCGAGGAAGGCGAGCGGGCCGTCGTACATCCGGTTGTTCAGGCACGTCTCGATGTGGAAGACGTTGATCTGCTGATCGATCAGCCGGCCGATGCGGTCCACCGAGCCGTGCAGCGCGGAGTGCTTGGGCTCCATGTACGACTTGCTGCCGCGGATGGCCTGCGGCGTGTGGTGAGCGCGCAAGCCGAGGTAATCGGTGAGCCCGGTGCCGACCGACTTGTGGCCGCCGTCCATGGGGACGAAGTTCACGTTGCAATAGATGACCAGGTCGGCTTCCACCGCGCGGCGGGAGATGCGGACCTTCTCGTGCGCGTCCGTCTCGCCCAGCTCGACGATGCCGCCCGGCTCCTCGGCGTCGTGGTTCGTGTACCGGTCGGGGTAGTAGGCATTGAAGATCGTGGAGCCAACCATGCGCTCCATCTCGCGCGGGGTCAGCCGCCGGTGGAGCGCGTTGGCGATGAGGAGATGGACGTCGTCCACGCCGCTGTCGGCGAGGAGGTTGAGCACGATCTCCAGGATCGTCTGGCGCACGTCGGGCGTGCGCATCGGCGGCAGCGGCAGCGAGATGTCGTCGAGCGCGATCAGCACCTTCATGCCCGGCCGCAGTTGCGCGTGGAGCGGGTCGCACCCTTCGGGGTGGTTGATGGCCCAGCGGATGGCCGCGCGCCAGTTCGCCAGCGGCTCGATGGGCGGGTTGGGGAACACCACCCGCGTCCCGATCGGGACCTCCTCGAGCAGCAGCTCCGTGTCCGAAAAGAGGAGCCGCGGCGGCGACTTCCGGTCCTGGATCACGACCTGCGCGTCTTCGTCGTAGCTCTGGCGTAGGCGGTCCAGCGAGCGCATCCGGCCTCCGGACGTGCGGTTCTACCCGAGATCGGCCTTCCGGCGCACCTCGGGGCCGCCGATCCCGCCCAGCAGCGCCCGAGTGAGGGTCTCGGCCATCTGGGCGGGCGGAGGGAGCTCCAGATCGGCCAGGGCGCCCTGCGCCAGCCGCAGTCCGAGCACCGGCATGAAGCCCAGTGACACGGTGGCGGCCAGCAGCACCAGTGGATTCAGGTCGTCGCGCAGCGCGCCGGACTGGATCCCCTCCAGGACCGTGCCGGCGATGAGCGGGACGTGCGCTCCCTCGGCCGTGAAGCGGGCGAACACCTTCTTCAGGCGCCCGGAGGAGACCAGCGCCTCTCGCAGCACGATGCGGATGACGGTGAGCTCCTCGTCGCTCATCGCGGCGATGCGGGCGTACAGGCGACGCAGACGCTCCTCGACGGGCGCGTCGGGCTCGAGCGCCTTGCGGATGTCGGCGGACATCGCGCCGTAGACGTCCTCGATCACCGCGAGCAGCAGGTCGTCCTTGGTCGGGAAGTAGTAATGCACCATGCCCACGCTGGTGCGCGCCGCGCGGGCGATGTCGCGGAGCGAGGCGCCGTCCACGCCGTGCTTCAAGAAGCGGTCGCGCGCGGCGTGCACGATGCGCGGGGCGATGTCGGAGCGGGGCCGCGCCATCAGGCGAGCTTCTTCCGGAAGCGGAGCGAGGAAAGGACCAGCAACGCGACCAGGATCGCTCCCATCCAGAGGGCCTCCGGGAGGAGGTCTGCGAACCCGCTCCCTTTCAAGGCGACGCCGCGCACGATCCGCAGGAAGTGGGTCAGCGGCAAGGCCTGCGACAGCCACTGCATCGGCAAAGGCATCGCGTCCCAAGGGAACATGAATCCGGAGAGGAGGATGTTGGGCAGCAGGAAGAAGAACGACATCTGCATCGCTTGCTGCTGGGTCTGCGCGAGCGTGGAGAAGAAGAGGCCCAGCGCCAGGTTTCCGGCGATGAAGACCAGTGCGAAGGCGTAGAGGAGCCCGAGCGATCCCACGACGGGCACCCCGAACAACAGGCGGCCGAGGACCAGGATCAGCGTCATCTGCAACAGGCCCATGGCCACGTACGGGACGATCTTGCCGGCGATCAGCTCGCCCCGGCGCAGGGGCGAGACGATCAGCTGCTCGAGCGTGCCGCGCTCGCGCTCCCTCGCGATGGCCATGGCGGTGATCATCACCATCGTCATGGTGAGGATGACGCCCACCAGGCCGGGCACGATGTACACGGCGCTGCGCAGGTCGGGGTTGTACCAGGTGGTGGTGGCGAGCTCGATGCGGTGCGCGGCCAGAGGCGCGCGCCGGACGAGCAACTCCAGGGAGCGCGCCTGCGCGAGGCCCGCCGCCGTGTTGGTCGCGCTCGCGACGGTCTGCGGATCGGAGCCGTCCACCACCAACTGCAGGGGAGCGGCGCGCCCGCGCAAGAGGTCAGCGGACCAGCGGGGCGGGAAGACCAGCGCCACGCGCGCGGCCCCGGAGCGCAGGGCGCGCTCGATCTCGTCGTAGCCGCGCACCTCGCCCTTGATCTCGTAGAAGCCGGTCGCCTGCAGGCTCCGGGCGAAGTCGCGGGATCGCGCCGATCCGTCCTGGTCGTACACCACCGTCGGTACGTGCCGCACGTCGGTGTCGATGGCGTAGCCGAACAGCGTGATCTGGATGACGGGTAGCGCCACCATCATGGCCATGGTGAGGCGGTCGCGGCCGAGCTGGAGGATCTCCTTGACCGCCACCGACCAGAGGCGGGACAGGGAGGCCGAGGCCCGAGCGCGCGTTCCGGATACGACGACGACGGCGCCGGCGCTCATGCGGCCCTGCCTTCCTTCGCCGCCTCGCGGCGCACCATCGAGACGAACGCGTCCTCGACGGTGGCCCGCGCGGGTCGCGACTGGGACACGCGCGCGCCCAGCCGGCGGGCGACCTGGGCCGCCACCTGCTCGGGATCGGCCTCGCCCACCGTGGCCAGGCGCAGCACGTGGCCGTAGTGGGCCACCTCGTCGACCTCGGGCAGCTGGCGGAGCGACTGCGCCACTTCCGCCGCCGTCTCGACCACCAGCTCGGCGCAGCGCAGCCGGCGCCGCGCGACCACCTCTTCGGGAGTGCCGACGTCGAGCACGCTCCCGCGGAAGATGAACGCGAGCCGGTGGCAGCGCTCGGCCTCGTCCATGTAGTGCGTGGTGACCAGGATGGTGGTGCCGGCGCGCGACAGGTCGTGGATCTGCTCCCAGAACTCGCGGCGGCTGACGGGGTCCACGCCCGCCGTCGGCTCGTCGAGGAAGAGAAGGGGCGGCTCATGGATGGTCGCGCAGGCGAGCGCCACCCGCTGCTTCCAGCCGCCGGAGAGCGTGCCGGCGATCTGGTCGCGGCGGCCAGCCAGCCCGATCTTGCGCAGCACCTCCTCGACGCGGGCGGCGCGGACGCGAGCCGCGACGCCGTACAGCCCGGCGTAGAAGCGCAGGTTCTCGTGCACGGTGAGGTCCTCGTACAAGCTGAAGCGCTGGGTCATGTAGCCGATGCGCTCCTTGATCCGCTCCGCCTCGGTGGCGAGGTCGTGGCCCACCACCGTCCCGCGGCCGCCGCTGGGGTCGAGGATCCCGCACAGCATGCGGATGGTGGTCGACTTGCCGGCGCCGTTCGGCCCCAGCACTCCGAAGATCTCGCCGCGGTTGACGCGGAGCGAGACGTCCTTGACGGCGACGAACTCGCCGAAGCGGCGGGAGAGCTGCTCGGTGACGATGATCGGGTCGGCTCCGGTGGAGGCTTGCGCGGCGCTCATCGCCGGGCCTCGCTGGGCTGGGCCGTGCGCTCGATGCTCGCGACCGCCGGGACGCCGGCGTGCAGCTCCTCGCGCGGGTCGTCCACGTCGATCCGGACGCGCACCACTAGATTGGCGCGCTCGCGAGGGCTGAAGAGGTAGCGGGGGGTGAACTCGGTGGTGCGCGCCACGTCGGAAACGGTCCCGCGGAAGGTCTCGCGCGCCGCGTCGATGCGCACCGTCGCGGCCGCGCCCACGCGGATGCCGGCGAGGTCCTGCTGGGCAACGAACACGTCGAGGTAGGGGCGGCGCGTCTCGCCCAGGATCACCGCGGGAGTCCCGGCGGCCAGCACCTCGCCGGGCTCCGCGGTTGTGTCGAGGACCACGCCGGCGGCTGGGGCGCGCATTACGGAGCGCGCGAGCCGCGCCTCCTCGGCCGCCAGCGCGGCGCGGGCAGAATCGGCACGCGCCTTCCCCTGGCGCAGCTCGGAGGCGCGGGCGCCGTTCTTCTGCGCGTTCAGGCGCTGCTCGAGCGACTCGCGCTCCGAGCGCGCACGCGCGGCCTGCGCCTCCGTATCGTCGAGCTGCGCCTGGGCGACGACGCCCGTCTGCCGCAGCCGCCGGGCGCGCAGCAGTTGCTCGTTGGCGGTACTCTCGGCCGCCCTGGCCCCGCGCAGCTGCGCCTCGGTGGCGAGCACGTCCTCCTCGCGCGTGCCGGAGCGGAGCAGGTCGAGCTGCGCCTGCGCGGCCTCGGCGTCCTGGGCGCGCCCGTCGCGCACCGGCCGCTGCAGGGCATCGTCCAGGGCGGCCAGCAGCTCGC
>DASQBG010000041.1:0-12011 GCA_035635335.1 Myxococcales bacterium
GACCGGGTGGTGTTCGCCTACCAGGGCCGCGACGGGGCCGTGTACCGGTCCGAGGTGTTCTTCCCCCTGCGCGCGCCGGACGAGGTCGACTCCGGCAAGGCGCGCTTCAGCTTCCACCTGGGGCCCAACGAGAGCACGCAGATCGAGCTGCACGCGATCGCCTCCGTGCACGGGCTCCGCTCCGGCGTCTCGGTCCGGGAGTCGGCGGACGCGGCCCGCAGCAACGAGCTCCGTCCGCCGCCGCTGATCACCCAGCTGCCCGAGAGCGGATGGCGGTATCCGGGCAGCGACCAGGAGTCGGACCCGCCGCCGCCGCGCCGCTACGAGGAGAGGCTGGGCCGCGCCCGCGCCGCGTACCGCGCCTGGGCGGACAGCTCCACGCAGATCCACACCAACGAGGAAGCCTTCAACTGGTCCCTGGAGCAGGCGGTCGCCGACTTGAAGGCGCTCAGCATCTACTGGGAGGGCAGGCGGGTCATCTCCGCCGGCATCCCCTGGTACGCCTCGCCGTTCGGGCGCGACGCGCTCATCACCGGCTACCAGGCGCTGCCGGTCAACCCGGAAGTGGCGCGCGACGCGCTCTTCTTCCTCGCCGCGCACCAGGGCAAGCGCGTCGACGACTTCCGCGAGGAGGAGCCGGGCAAGATCCTGCACGAGATCCGCCGCGGCGAGCTGGCCCGCGCAGGGGAAGTCCCGCACACTCCCTACTACGGCAGCGTGGACTCGACGCCGCTGTTCGTCATCCTCTACTCGGAATACCTGCGCTGGACCGACGACCGCGCCACCGCCGACCAGCTGCTCCCCGCGGCGGAGGCGGCCTTGCGCTGGATCGACGAATACGGCGACAAGGACGGCGACGGCTTCGTCGAGTACCAGCGCAAGACCCCGCGCGGCCTGACCAACCAGGGCTGGAAGGACTCGCGCGACGGCGTCCCCCACGCGGACGGCACGCCGGCCACGCCGCCGATCGCGCTCGTCGAGGTGCAGGGCTATTGCGTCGACGCGCGCAGGCGCATGGCGCGCATCTACCGCCAGCTCGGCCGGCGCGACGACGCCGCCCGGTGCACGCGGGCGGCGATCCAGCTGGCCCGGCGCATCGACGAGGCGTTCTGGGACGAGCGCACCGGCACCTACGTGCTGGCGCTCGACGCCGGGAAGAAGCAGGTGCGCAGCATCGCCTCCAACATGGGGCACCTGCTCTGGTCGCGCGCCATCCCCGACGCCAAGGCTCGACGGGTGGCCCGGGCGCTTCTCTCGGCGGAGGCGTTCAACGGTTGGGGGATCCGCACGCTGGCGCGCGGGCAGAAGGCGTACAACCCGCTCAGCTACCACAACGGGACCGTCTGGCCGCACGACAACTCCCTCATCGCCATGGGCCTGTCGCACTACGGGATGCAGCGGCAGGCGCTGCAGATCCTGAGCGGCGCCTATGCGGCCGCGCGCGGGTTCCGCCATTACCGTCTGCCCGAGCTGTTCTGTGGGATGGACCGGGCCGATCAGGAGCAGCCCGTCAGCTATCCCGTCTCGTGCTCACCGCAGGCGTGGGCCTCAGGGGCGATGTTCCTCATGCTGCGCGCCTGCCTGGGGATCCATCCGGACGGACCGCGCCGCGCGCTCAAGATCGTCAATCCGCACCTGCCGGACTGGGCGAGCGAAATCACCCTGCGCGGGATGCGCGTCGCGAGCTCGCGCGTGTCGCTGCACTTCACCCGGACCGGCCAGGGCTGCTTCGTCGCGCTCACGGAGACCCGCGGAGATCCCCTCGCGCTCCGCATCGAGGTCGGGGCGGGGAGCTCGGAACCGTGACGGCTGCCCCGTAGCTGCTCGCCGGCGGATGGGAAGCCCGGAGCCTCGCGTGGGAACGGCGGTTCCTCCCGCGTCCCGCCGGGACCTTCGGTCAGGCCGCTTCTCGCGCCGGGTTGAGCGCCGTGGCCGGCCGGCGCAAGAGCTGGGTGACCCGCCCCCAAGCCTTCCTGCCCGCCTCGCTCCGGTAGAACGCCTTGACCACCGCGGCCCCCACGAGGATGACGAGACCACCCGGGACGATCAGTGCCGTAATCACCAACGCGATTCTGCGATTCACGACGGAATGCTCGTGCAGGAGGAGTGCCACCTGCGAAGCGCGTTACGCACCTCCGCATGTTAAAAGCCGTGCATGAGCGCCGTCTCGCTCGCCAGCATCCAGGACGTCGAGGCCCGGTTGCGCTCCGCCGGCTACCTGCCTTCGCCCGAGATCGCCACCAGCGTGTTCCTCGCCGACCGGCTGGAGAAGCCGGTGCTGGTGGAAGGGCCGGCCGGCGTGGGCAAGACGGAGCTGGCGCGCGCCTTCGCCCAGGCGACCGGGCGCAGGCTCATCCGCTTGCAGTGCTACGAGGGGCTCGACGAGGCGAAGGCGCTGTACGAGTGGGAGTACGCCAAGCAACTGCTCTACACCCAGCTGCTCAAGGACAAGATCGCGGAGACCATCGCGGGGGCGGGGACCCTGCGCGAGGCGGCGGACCGGGTGGCTGGGTCCGACGACCTGTTCTTCAGCGAGCGCTTCCTGCTGCCGCGTCCGGTGCTGGCCGCCATCCGGAGCCCCGATCCGGCGCTGCTCCTGGTCGACGAGATCGACAAGGCCGACCCCGAGTTCGAGGCCTTCCTGCTGGAGGTGCTGGCCGACTACTCCGTGACGGTCCCCGAGATCGGCACCGTCCGCGCGGTGCACACCCCGCGCGTGGTGCTCACCTCGAACGCCGCCCGCGAGCTCTCCGACGCGCTCAAGCGGCGTTGCCTGCACCTGTACATCGATTTCCCCTCCGCGCAGCGCGAGCTGGAGATCGTCCGCGAGCGCGTCCCGGGCGTGTCCGATCAGCTCGCCCGCAAGGTGGTCGCCGCGGTGCAGGCCATCCGCAAGCTCGATCTGAAGAAGCTGCCCTCCATCGCGGAGACGCTCGACTGGATCCGCGCATTGCTCTTGCTCAACGCCGCCGCTCTCGACGCGCAGCTCGTCTCGGACACCCTCTCCACCCTGCTCAAGTACGAGGCGGACATCGCCAAGGCCCGCGAGCACGTCGGCTACATCGCCTCCGCCGACCTCCCCGCCACCATCCGCTAGCCACGATTTCGGACTAGAAACGTTTCACGCAGAGCTCGCGGAGACCGCAGAGCAGAAAAACGTTTCACGCAGAGCTCGCGGAGATCGCAGAGGAGAAAAAACAATTTGTTTCTCTGCGGTCTCGGCGTGCTCTGCGTGAAATCTTTCTGGTCCTTCTTCCGCCTAGCGGTGCTTGCCGCTCACGCGGTCGGCGCGGCGGGCTTGGGCCAGTCCCTGACTATCGACCCAGCCGCGGTAGGCGGAACGGACCGAGTCGTTGGAGACGTCGCGGAGGCGGGTGCCGGGCTTGCGCGCGCCCACCAGCCACGACCCGCGCGACTTGAAGAGCAGGTAGACGGCGGGATCCCCGGTGGACATGTCTTGGGATTCGCGGTGGTAGACGTCTTCGGCGATCTCGATCGCGACCGCGCCTGGCCCCGCCGGCCGCGCGTCCTTGAACTCGAACGTCTTCAGCTCGTCGTTCCGCTCCGCCCAGGGAGAAAGCCGGGCTTTCGGGTGGCTGAGCCGCTTCACGCCGTCCCAGTCCCGGCGGACGATGCGGGACAGGTAATGCTGCAGCGTCGCCTTGGCGAGGAAGACGTCGGGGCTCTCCTCGCGCAGGAGCGACTGCACCGAGTCCCCCCGATGCTTGTCGACCTTGGAATCGAGCGCCGCCGCCGTCGCCAGGATCGCGAGCGCCACCGCAGTCATGTCGACCTCCCCCGGATCCCGCGCGCCCTGCACGGACGTGCATTCCGGGGCGAACGTGCGCATACGCAAGACGGTCGGCAACCGGATCGGCAGGCCGCTGTCGCCGGGCGGACGGCGGAAAAGCCACCTGCGATTCAGGAGGCTGCGCGCGCGTTCGCCTGCGCCGCCGCGACGCGGTTGCGGCCGGCGTGTTTCGCCTCGTACAGGGCGGCGTCCGCCGTCTCGATCAGCGCGGCCACGTCGGTGGCCTCGTGCCCGAAGCCCGCCACGCCGACCGACACGGTCACGCGCACCGGTCCGTCGCCCGCGGGCGCCGGGAGCGGCGTGGCCGCGACCGCGCGACGCAGCTTCTCGGCCACCTCGATCGCCTCCTCGCGAGCGATGCGCGGCAGCACCACCACGAACTCGTCGCCGCCGTAGCGGGCCACCATGTCCACCTTGCGGACGTTCCGCTGGAGCGCCACCGCGATGCCGCGCAGCACCGCGTCGCCGACGGTGTGCCCGTGGGCGTCGTTGACCTGCTTGAAGAGGTCCAGATCCATCATCAGGACGGCCAGCTCGTCGCCGAACCGCAGGCTGCGGGACAGCTCCTGCTCGAGGCGGGTGAAGAGGTAACGGCGATTGGGGATGCCGGTGAGCGCGTCGGTGAACGACAGCTCGCGGGTCTGCTGGTAGAGGCGCGCGTTGGCGATCGCCAGGCCCGCCTGGGCGGAGATGGCCTCCGCGAGCCGGATCTCCTGGGGAGAGAACCCGTCCACGGCGGGCCGGTTCAAGTTCATCACGCCCACGATGCGGCCCTTGGCGCGAAGCGGGACGCAGAGGAAGGAGCCGGACGTCCGGCGCAGCCCCTTGTAGTGGAGGTATTGCGGATCCCGCTGCACGTCGGGAACGTACATGGTCTTTCCCTGCGCAGCCGCCGCGCCGCTCACGCCTTCGCCGAGGCGGAAGCGCATGCCGCGCGCCGCGGCGAGCCGCTGGCCGACCACGGCCTCGATGACCAGCTGGTGCGTGGACTCCTCGAGCAGCAGGGCGCAGAACTCGTCGATGCCCAGCGCCGTGCACACCAGCCGCCCGAGCTGCTCGAGCTGCTCGGGGAGATCCAGCGTGCCGCTGAGCGCCTTGGACGCGTCGAGCAGCAGCTCCATCTCGCGCACGTGGGCGGCGAGGCGCGCGTTCACCGACCTGAGCTCGCGCTGCAGATCCACCTCGCGCTCCAGGGTCTCCAGCGACTGCTCGGTCTCGATCTCGTGCGCCGCCATGTCCGTGACGCGCGCGAGCATGGTGTTGAAGGCGCGCGCCAGCCGGCCCAGCTCGTCGTCGGAGGTCACCTTCGCGCGCACCAGGATGTCGCCCATCTCGGCGCGCGCCATGGTCGCGCCCAGGTGCTGAGCCGGCTTCACCAGGAACTTGCGCGAGGTGATGGCCACCGCGATGCCCGCGAAGGTCAGCGTCAATAGACAGCCGATCACCGCGCCTTGCTTGAGCATTTTGAAGGCGAGGACGGGGTTCGTGCGCGCCACGTCCTCGGTGTAGGCGATCAGCGCACCCAGCCCTACCAGCAGGACCACGGCGGAGGGGATCGCCGAAGCGAGGATCAGCTTCAGCGCTACCGAGCGGCGGATGCGGGAGAGCACTTTCTTATTCTACCATCCGTCCCTCTCCGCGCCTCTCGCGGGGTGCGAAACGTTGCGGATCGCGCTCTGGAAAGTTGCGCCCGGCATCCCGCCGGCAGAGGCTCGCGGCGGGTGCGCAGGCTCCTGACAGCGCTGCTGCTCTTCGCGTTGCCCGCGGTGGCCGAGGAGATCCGGATCGAGCTCTCGCGCGGCAGGCCGGCCGCGCGCCTGGACGGCCCGGGCGCGACGCTCAGCCAGGGCGGGGGTCTGCTCGAGGTCCCGGGCTCGAGGCATGAGCTCGCGGCGCGCGACGGCGCCCTCCTTGTCGACGGACGGAAGATGGACGGCGGCGAGCCGCTCATCGTGCGCCCCGGGTCCGGCCGCCTGCGGGTGGACGGGAGGCCTCTCCCCGGGCGGCTGGAAGCCTGGGCCGACCCGCGCGGCCTGGTGCTGGTCAACGCGCTCGACCTGGAGGACTACGTGGCGGCGGTGGTGGCGAGCGAGGTCCCCAAGCACTGGCCCGACGCCGCGCTGGAGGCCCAGGCGGTCGCGGCGCGCACCTTCGCCGTCGCGCAGAAGATCGCTCAGGGGCCGGCGGCGCGCGCGCACCTGGGCTCCTCCGTGCTGGACCAAGTGTACGCCGGCGCCGCGCATCCGGCGAGCGGGGCGCTCCGCGCGGCGCACGCCACCGCCGGTGAGGTGCTCACCTACGGCGCCGCGCCGATCGCGGCGTACTTCAGCGCCTCGTGTGGGGGACGGAGCGAGACCGGCGAGGACGCGTTCAACCTCGCGGGCGGCAGCACGCCGTATCTGGTGTCCGAGCCCGACGACGCGGACGCGGGGCGCGCCTGGGTGGTGCGCAAGCCGCTGGCGCAGATCTCGGCCGCTCTGCGGAAGGCCGGCCGGGTGCTCGCAAACGTGACCTCGGTGAGCGTCTCGGCGCGCACGGGCAGCGGCCGGGCGCGCACGCTCCGCATCGACACCCCCTCGGGCGCCCGCAGCCTGGCGGCAGTCGAGCTGCGGCAGATCCTCGGCTACAGCGCGCTGCCCTCGCTCCTCTTCGACGTCTCGATCGAGGCAGGGGCGGCGGTGTTCCGCGGGCGCGGCAACGGCCACGGGGTGGGCCTGTGCCAGTGGGGCGCCCGGGCGCGCGCGGTGCGCGGGGAATCGTACCGCCAGATCCTCGCGCACTACTATCCGGGTTCCGAGGTGCGAAGGATGTACTGACGCAGCTCGTCGACCGGCTTGCCCTCGGCGGCGCTCCGCGCCTTCAAATACAGGACGGCGCTGGCGAAGACGGGCAGCGGTAGGACGACGGCCGCCACGGCCGCATCGAGCAAAGCGGGCGCGACCACGGTGCGCTCGGGGAGCAGCCGCCCCAGCCCCTGCGTGAGCAGCACCTCTACCGCGGTCGCGCAGAGGACCAGCCCGAGCTGCGCCGGCCAGACGCGCTTGATCAGCTCCCAGGATCGGTGCAGCGCGGGGAAGCCCGAGACGTTCTCCGCCATCGCCACCGCCCCGGCCAGGCTGAAGGCGAACGCGGCGAAAAGGCCAGGCACCCCGCCCGCGACGGACCCGAGCGCGACCAGAGCCAGCGCGGCAGCCAGGGTGCGACCGAGCGCGTGGAGACGAGGCGCGACGGCGGCCCATGCCGCGCCGGGTCCGCCAGCCCCGACCGCCATCCCGAGCAGGGCGGCCTGGGCGAGGAACAGCCCGGCCAGCAAGACGAGCCCGCCGGAGAGCAGGCCCGCCACGAGCGTCAACGACACGACCGGGCGGCGCGGAGCGCCCGGCTCACGCGCTTCTCGCAGCACGTCCCGCCGCTGCTCGGCCGGCGCGTCGGGCGGTAGGGCGCGCCGCTCGGCGAGGGCCTCTCGACGGGTGAGGTCCGGCTCCGCGGTCGCCCGCGCGAACGCGACGAAGACGATGGCCCCGCCGACCAGGTACGCGGGGACGAGCGACAGGGCAGCGGTGAGGAAGAGGGCGCCCGCGCGGCCGCGCGCCATCGCCGCAGCGTCCGACAGCAGGCCCATCCCGCCCTTCTACGGCATCTGGGGCGAGAGCGCTGCCTGCGGCGCCGGCGCGCCGTCCAGAAGGCGGCGGTAGACGGCGCCGTAGCCCTCCGCCATGCGCGAGAGCGCCAGCTCCGCCTCGACTCGCGCGCGCCCGCGCCGGCCCATCTCGGCCGCCCGCTCCTCGCGGGAGAACAGCTCGACCAGCTTGTCCGCCAGCGACTCGGGGTCGCCGTAGGGGACGAGCAGCCCGTTCTCGCCGGGCCGGACCAGCTCGGGGTTGCCGCCGACCGCGGTGGCGACGATCGGCAGCCGCGCGGCCATGGCTTCCATCAACGCGTTGGAGAGCCCCTCCGCGCTCGAGCACAGGCAGGCGGCGCGGACCCGCGAAAGGATGGCCGGGACGTCGAGCCGGTGGCCGAGGAGGAAGACGCGGCCCCCGAGCCCCAGCTCGCGGATGCGCGTCTCGAGAATTTCGCGCTCCGGGCCCTCGCCCGCGCAGAGGAACTTCACGCGGGGGAGCCTGTGGCCCAGGAGAGCGGCCGCCTCGACCAGGGTGCGATGCCCCTTCACCGGCCAGAGGTTGCCGATGACGGCGACGGGCAGGTCGTCCGGTCCGATCGGCAGCGGGCCCTGCAGCGGTTGCGCCGCCAGGCGGTCGAAACGCGGAAGGTCGATCCCGTTCCGGACAACCACCACGCGCTCGGGGCTGCACCGCTCGTCCCGGATGCACACCTCGCGCACCGCCTCCGCGTTGGCGATGACCAGGTCGGCGTGCCGCACGTTCCACTTCTCGGCCTGGCGGTGCCACTTGCCGAACCCCTCGCGCAGGTGGCCGAGGTCGACGCGGCTGACGATCACCTTCGCGCCCGCCAGCCGGCCGGCGGCGTAGGCGAGCAGGTTGGTGTTGAAATCGGTGGCGTGCACGATGCGCACCCGGTGCTCGCGCATCAGCGCGGCCATGCGGGCGATCTGCTTGAGCGTGTTCGCGCGCAGCATCGATCCCTTGAGAGGGAAGAGCACCGGCTCGTACCCGAGCGCGCGTACCTGGTCGAGCATGGGCCCCGACAGCTCCAGGCAGCCCACCAGCGCGCCGAACCCGGGAGGGTGCAGCCGCAGCCGCTCGACGAACTGCCGCTCCGCGCCGCCGATCCAGAAGCGGTTGACCAGGTGGAAGACGGGGATTTCCATGCTCGCGCAATCTTCTCATTGCGAGCCCGCCCGGCGACCCCCTCCCCATCCAACCAACCGCCCCCTGACGCACCGCACCATCCTGCCGCGAGATCGACTAGAGCGGTTCACGCAGAGCTCGCAGAGAGCGCAGAGATTTTTTTCACCAAAAGACTCTGCGGGCTCTGCGCGCTCTGCGTGAAACGTTTTTGGGCGTGGTAGAGGCGCGGTGTGGATGTGGAGGAGTTCGATTACGAATTGCCGGCGGGGTTGATTGCGCAGGAGCCGCTTCCGGAGAGGGATGCGGGGCGGCTCCTGGTGCTGCCGCGGGAGCAGGGGGAGCCGCAGCATCGGATGGTGCGGGACCTGCCCGGGCTGCTGCAGGCAGGGGATGTGCTGGTGGTGAACGATGCCCGGGTGATCCCGGCGCGGCTGCGCGGGCGTAAGGAAGGGACGGGCGGGAAGGTGGAGGTCCTCCTGGTCGAGCCGCTGGGTGGGGCGGACTGGCTGGCGCTGGCGCGGTCCAGCAAGCCCCTGCGGCCGGGCGCGGCGATCGAGGCGCACGGGGCCCGGCTGACCGTCCTGGAGGCGCGCGGGGAGGGCGAGCTCGTCGTCCGCCTGCCGCTCGACGGGGACGCGCTTTGGAGGTACCTCGACGAGGCCGGCGAGATGCCGCTTCCGCCGTACATCGAGCGGCCCGCGCGCGCCGAGGACCGCGAGCGCTACCAGACCATCTTCGCGCGGGAACGAGGAGCGGTGGCGGCGCCTACCGCGGGGCTGCACTTCACGCCCCGCCTGCTGGAAGAGCTGCGCGGCAAAGGCGTCCACGTGGCGCCGATCACGCTCCACGTCGGCCCGGGCACCTTCCTGCCGGTGCGGGCGCGCAGGGTCGAGGACCACCGCATGCACCGCGAGCGCTACCACGTGCCCGCCGCCACCGCGGAGGCGGTCGCTTCCGCCCGCGGACGGGTGATCGCGGTCGGCACCACCGCGCTGCGGACGCTGGAGGCTGCGCACGACGGCGAGGCGCTCCGCGAAGGGCCCGGCTCGACCGATCTGTTCATCACCCCCGGCTACCGCTTCCGGGCCGTGCAGGGCCTGCTCACGAACTTCCACCTGCCCAGGAGCACGCTCCTCATGTTGGTCTCTGCCTTCGCCGGCCTGCCGCGCATCCAGGCCGCGTACGCGGAAGCGGTGGCGAGCCGCTACCGCTTCTTCTCGTACGGCGACGCGATGCTGATCGTGTAAGAACCGCCGGGATGCTCTCCTTCACGGTCACCCACCAGGACGGCGCCGCGCGGCGCGGCGTGCTCGAGCTGCCGCACGGCCGCGTCGACACGCCGCAGTTCATGCCGGTGGGGACGGCCGGCTCGGTGAAGGCGATCGCTCCCGACGATCTGGCCACCATCGGCGCGCAGATCGTGCTCGGCAACACCTATCACCTGCTTCTCCGCCCGGGGCCGGAGCTGGTCGCGGAGATGGGCGGGCTCAACCGGTTCATGAGCTGGCCCGCGCCGATCCTCACCGACTCGGGCGGCTTCCAGGTCTACTCCCTCGCCGAGCAGCGCAAGATCACGGAGGAGGGGGCCCTCTTCCGCAGCCATCTCGACGGGAGCAAGCACCTGCTCACCCCGGAGCGCGCGGTGCAGGTGCAGCGGCAGCTCGGCCCGGACGTGCTGATGTGCTTCGACGAGTGCCCGCCGGCGCGCTCTTCGCGCAAGGAGCACGAAGAGGCCGTCGCCCGGACCACGCGCTGGGCGGCGCGCTGCAAGGAGGAGTGGCTGAAGGACCCGCGCGGCAACCTGTTCGGGATCGTCCAGGGAGGGCTCGACCGCGAGCTGCGCGAACGCCATGCCGCGGAGATCGCCGCGCTCGACCTGCCGGGCAATGCGCTGGGTGGCTTCTCGGTCGGCGAGGACCCGGCGCAGACGTGGGAAGGCGTGGCGCACGCCGCGCCGCTCTTGCCCGCCCACAAGCCGCGCTACCTGATGGGGGTCGGCACCCCCGAGGACCTCCTCCGGTGCGTGCTCGCAGGCGTCGACCTGTTCGACTGCGTGCTGCCCACCCGCGTCGCGCGCAACGGCCTGCTCTTCACCCGCCGGGGCCGGCTGCAGATCAAGGCGGCGCGCTACGCGCGGGACCCGCGTCCCGCCGACCGCGAGTGCCGCTGCTACACCTGCCGGACGTTCACACGCGCCTACCTGCGCCACCTCTTCGCCGCGCAGGAGCTGCTCGCGTTCCGGTTGAACAGCCTGCACAACCTCACCTTCTACATGGACCTCATGTCCGGGCTGCGCGCCGCCATCGAGGCGGGTGGGGCACGCAACTACACGGAACGGCTGCTCGAATCGTTCAGGGAGGGCCCGGACTGAGTCTTGCGGGACCGAGCGCGCTGGGCCACAGTTGCGCGGGGGGAAGCGCCGTGAGCGAACCGAAGAGGCCGCAGCACCAGCGCATCCGCGACTTCCTCGCCCCCGGGCTCGTCGCCGTCCTCTGGGGAGAGCTCGTGGCCGTCCACCCGACCGAGGTCTTGGGGATGATGTCCCAGGGGGCCAAGACCGGGCTTCTGTTCATCGAACGGGAGGGCCTCGAGCGGCTGTTCGGCTTCGTCAGCGGCGAGATGGTCCTGGCGATCTCCACCGTCAGGGCCGAAGGGGACGATGCGCGCGCGGCGGTGCTCGGGCTGGTCGGCCAGCAGGCGGGCGGCACCTTCACCTTCCTGCGCGGATCCGCCGGGATGGTGCCGCGGGCCTTCCCGCCGCTGAACACGCAGGAGGTGGTGCTCGATTCATTACGGAAGCTGGACGAAAGCGGCCGTCTCACGGGTTGAAGCAGTCGCCCGCCTCTGTTAGAACGGCCCGCTTTCGCAAAGGAGTCCTCCGTGCTCTCGCTGCTATTGGCCCAGGCCGAAGCGCCTGCCCAGTCCCCGCTCGCCGGGCCGGGAAACATGCTGTTCCTGGTCGCGATCTTCTTCGGCATCTTCTACTTCATGATCATCCGGCCCCAGCAGAAACAGCAGAAGACGCACAAGTCGTACCTCGAGAGCCTGAAGAAGGGCGACGAGGTGGTCACCAACGGCGGCCTGATCGGCCGGATCGCGGGCGTGCAGGGCGACGTCCTCACCCTGGAGATCGCCAACAACGTGCGCGTCCGGGTCCTCAAGGACCAGGTGAACCGGCCCTTCGTGGTGAAGGAGCCTCCCGTCCCGGCCACCGAGGACGCGGCGAAGAAGTAGCGGCGGAGGAGCCGGCTTTGCCGGCGACGGGCGGAGGCCGCAGGCCGTAGCATAGGAGAGTCGATGGATCGTTCCTGGTATTGGAAAGCCGGCCTGATCGTGGCCGTGACGGTGGCGGCGATCTACGCGCTGGTCCCGTCGTGGACCTACTTCCGCCTGCCGCCCGACCAGCGCAACGAATCGGGCGTGTTCGA
>DASQBG010000042.1:0-30538 GCA_035635335.1 Myxococcales bacterium
GCACGATGCGCCCACGCTCCAGCGCTTCCGCCCACAGCTCTCCCGAGTCGTGCTCGCTCGCCTCGACCAACATGGCCCGCGAACCTTAACACCCACCACACAGCCGCGGAAGACGACTTACCAAGCCAAAACGATCGCACCACGGAGCACACGGAGCACGAAAAACGTTTCTCGCGGAGCACGCGGAGACCGCAGAGCAAAAATTGTTTTGTTTCTCTCCGCGGACTCTGCGAGCTCTGCGTGAGACGCTTTTAGTGACTTCCGTGTGCCTCCGTGGTGCAATTGGTTTGGCTCAGCGGGTCCAGGCGGATTGCCAGGCGCCGAGCGATTCGGCGTAGCGGAAGAACCCGTCGTAGAAGGGATGGCGACGGACCGTGGCGCCGTCGCCCACCACCACCAGCTTCTTGCGGGCGCGGGTGAGCGCCACGTTCATGCGGCGGATGTCGGCGAGGAACCCCAGCTCGCCCGCCTCGTTGCTGCGCGTAAGCGAGACGATCACGGCTTCCTTTTCGCGGCCCTGGAACCCGTCCACCGTGTCCACCTCGAGGTCGGTGTGCGCGGCGAGGTGCTGCCTGAGGAGCTGCACCTGCGCGTCGTAAGGCGCGATCACCGCGATGTCCCACGGCGCGACGCCCCGGTCGAGCAGCCGCTGCGCTTCGGCGGCGGCCAGCTCCGCCTCGCCGGGGTTCACCTTGCTCTCCGAGCCCTCCGGCGTCTCTTCGTCGAATCCCCGGCCGGCGGTGTCGATCACTTCCAGCGGCGCCTCGTCGAGCGCGTGCCCGGCGACGGAGGGATGCGCGCGCAGCCTGCCGCCGTAGAGCGCATCGGACGGGTAGCGCATGATGCGCTCGTTCATCCGGTGCTGCTCCGCCAGGGTGACCATCGCATCGCCGCGGGCCTGTGCCAGCCGCTCGAAGAGCGAGATTGCCAGGCCGCCCCGCTGCCCCGCCTCGCTCAGCACGGTGGGTGGGAGCTGCAGGTGATCGCCCGCCAGGACGGCGCGATCTGCCTTGAGCAGGGCGAGGTAGGCGGCGGGCTCCACGGCCTGGGTCGCCTCGTCGATCACGGCGAGGTCGAAGCGCCGCTTCCGCAAAGCCTTGGACTCGCTCCCGGTCAAGGTGGCGAGAACGACCTGCGCCCGCTCCAGCACGTCGGCCTCGGCGCGGTCCTCGCGCTCGCGAGCCTCGGCGAGCAGCGCGCGGGCCTCGCGCTCCTGCGCGCGCGACTCGGAGAAGCGGCCCGGGCCGCGCTTCGAGCGCTGCTTCCGCGCGGCGTGGCGGAGCTGCAGGGCGTCTTTGACCAGCCGCGCGGCCAGCTTCGCCTCCTCGTGCTCGTGCACCCGAGCGTCGAGCGTGTGCTCGAGCACCGCGGGAAGCACCCGCGCCGGATGGCCGATGCGCACCGGATCGACGCCCGCCGCGGCGAGCCGCTCCACGAGGTTGTCGACGGCGAGGTTGGACGGCGCGCACGCCAGCACGGAGTCGCCCCGCGCGGCGGCCCTCCGGATGACCTCCACCAGCACGGTGGTCTTGCCGGTGCCGGGCGGCCCATGCACCAGCATGAGGTCCTCGGCGCGGTCGGCCAGCTCGAGCGCCTGCGCCTGTTCGGGATTGAGGTCGTGGGCGAGCCGCGGACCCCGCGCGCTCTGCAGGAAGCGCAGAGGCTCGCCTCGCAGCGGGCCCTGCCACCGCGGCGCCTCGGAGATCCGCCGCAGCGCTCCCGCGAGGCGCTCGTAGGTCACCGGGCTGGGGAGCAGCTCCAGCGCGACCCGGCCTTCCGTGACCCAGTCGGGCGGCGGCTGATCGAAGGCGACCGCGATCCGGCCGCGCGTCCTTCGCGCGACGATCCCGGACGGCGCGTCCTCCGGCACCTCGCGCCGCTGCACCACCCGGACCGGCGAGCCGACTCCGATCTGGGCCCCTCCCGGATCGCGCCCCGGCGCCGGCGCGAAGGTGACCAGCGCGCGCCCGGCAAGCGCCTCCTCGTCGGCCGCCTGCAGGTCCACCGCGGCCATTCCCCGCGCGGCGCGCTCGGCGAGCGAGAGCTTCGCGGTCGCCTGTGCGAACCGCTCGCGCTCGGCCTCGCGCTCCGCTTCCAGCAGCGAGCGCAGGCGCTCCAGATGGGCCGGGAGATCCACGCCGGGAGGTTCTAACCCGCGGTGGCCCCTCCGACCTCCGCCGTAACGCCGTCCACGAGCGAACGCACCCCCGGCCGGCCTTGACTCCGCGGGCGGAGGTATCCTTAGAAGTCATGCAATGATGTCCAGGGCATGAAAAACGCAGCGCCGCCCTATCCGGCGGCGACTGGGAGGCACCATGGCGAGCATCGAGAGGCACGTCACGCGCGACGTGATCGCGCTCGACTCCATGACGCCTTGCCGCGAGGCGGCGCGGCTGATGGCGGACCGCAAGGTCGGCTCCGTCGCCGTTCGCGAGGCAGGCCGGATCATCGGCCTGGTCACCGAGCGCGACCTGGTCGGGCGCGTGCTGGCGCGCGGCGACTCGGGCTCGATGCCGATCGGCGAAGCAATGCGCACCGACCTGCCCACCATCCCGACCCGGTCGAGCGAGAGCGAGTGCGCGAACACGATGCGCGACCATTTCACCCGGCACCTGCTGGTCGAGGACGGCGGCAAGGTGGTCGGGATCGTCTCCATGCGCGACGTCATCCAGCTCATGCTCGACGAGAAGCAGTTCCTCATCGAGCAGCTGCAGACGTACATCGACGGACGATGAAAGCACAGCGCCGCCTGACAGCCCCTCCAAGAGCGCAGCGCCGCCCTGCGGCGGCGGCTGGCGGCGGCGGCTGGCGGGCAGCCGGGCAGGCACACCGGCAGAGCGCGATGCATGTTGAACGCCGAGGAGGTGCGCGCATGCTCGCGATCATCGGCGTGATCCTGATCGTGCTGTGGCTCATCGGTCTGGCGTTCAAGGTGACCTTCTGGGCGATCCACCTGGCGCTCATCGTCGGCCTGGTGATGATCGTGCTGAACTTCCTGACCGGCCGCCGCCCGACCGCGGTGCCCTAGCCGCCGCCGAGGCTGAAGCGGGCGGCGGCGCGCGCGGCGGCGATCGCCTGCTCGTCCGCGGCGTGCGGCGCCCGCCAGAGCACCATCTCGTCGGGTTCCCACCGGTACGGCTTCCCGTCGAGCAGGACCTGCCCCGAGGCCACCGCCGCGGTCGCCGCCGGCAGCGGGATGCCGGCGAGGTCGCGCACCAACGCCTCGAACCGCCCTTGCCGCGCTGGATCGACGAAGCGGAGCTGCGCGCGTCCCGCGTACGCCGTGTGGAACGCAGCCGGCCGGAAGGCGATCCCGGCGAGCCCCAGCCGCTCGGCGATTCGCGCGAACAGCGCGGTCATCTCTCGCGCCAGGCCGAGCCCCGGCACCTCCTGATCCGGCAGCGGCGGCCGCTGCGCCGAGAACCGCACCAGCGGGTGGCGCAGCGTGAGCCAGTGCACGTAGAGCACCGGCTCGCCGGCCACCTCGCGCTTCTCCAGCACGCACTCGATGAGCAGGTGCTCCTCGCCGTCCTCGCCGCGCCCGAACAGCCGCGCGCGATCTCCGACCGCGTCGCTGGAGGCGGTGACGCGGAACGGTCCGTAGCCCAGCCGGCGCAGCTCGCCCAACAGGCCGTACCGCGCCAGGGCGAGCTCGAGCCCTTCCACGCTGTAGGTCCCGAGCAGGAGCGGCCGCGCGCTCCGCTGACCCAGCTCCGCGAGCAGCAGCTCGTCCTCCCCCGCGGGCGGGCCCAGGTCCGCCGGAGTGAGGCGCGCCGCGATGCGCGAGTAGCGCCTCGCGAGCGGGTCGTAGTCGTCGGGCACCTTCGTCCGCGACCGCGTCCCGAGCGCGAGGCCGGTGCCGGCCAGGACCTTCCAGGCGTCCGGCCCGTAGCCGCCGGCGGGGAGCCACACGCTCGGGACGCGAAAGAGCGCGTCCGCCACGCGGAAGTCGCGCTCCCGCGCTCCCTGCAGCGAGAGGCCCACCTTTCCCAGCGCGTCCCCCGCCAGCACGTCGCCGCCGGCCAGCACGAAGGCGATCTGCGCCGGGGGCATGCGCTCGAGCAGCCCGTCGAGCGCCCTCAGGTACTCGGCCTCGCCCGCGCGCTCCGCCAGGACCGTCTCGTCCACTCCGGGCAGCGGTCCCCAGTCCACGCCCGAGATCGATCCGATCCACACCTCGCCGTCGGCGCGCAGGCAGTCCGCGGTCCCATCCGGCGGGTGGGCATCGAGGTCCAGCACGGCCACCCGCCCGCGAAACCCCTCGTGGCGCAGCACCGCGACGGCCACCGCCACGTCGTTCACTGGGCAGAACCCGCCGTTGCGCGCCCGGCCCGCATGGTGGAATCCGCCGGAGAGGTTCAGCTCGCGGCGCGCGACGCTGCGCGGTCCCGGGCGCAAGCAGGATCGCGCCGCCTGCAGCGTCCCGCCGCAGGCGAGGCGGACCGCGGTCATCAGCTCCTCGGGACGGACGTCGCCCGGGTCGACCGAGTAGATGCGGGCCAGGGTCTCCGGCCGGTCGAGCGAGTCGAGCAGCCCGGGCGCGTGCACCCGGGCCAGGTCGTCGTAGCCGATGCGCGCGGGCCTGCGCACCCGCGCCGGCCGGACGGCGCCGCGGTCCAGCAAAAACCAGGCGGCGAAGTCGGCGCGGCGCGTGTCGAGGCCCGTGCGCGCCTCCAGGCTGGGCAAAGGCAGCCGGTAGCGCGGGTCGTACCAGACGGCGAAGTCGCGGCCGAACAGCCAGCGCCGCACGCGGTTCTCGATGGCTCGGAGAGGTTCCAATGGCCGGCGAAGGTATGATGCCCGGCGTGCCGCGCGCCATCCTCCACGTCGACATGGACGCCTTCTACGCGTCGGTGGAGCAGCGCGACGACCCTTCCCTGCGCGGCAAGCCGCTGGTGGTGGGGGGCAGCGCGCGGCGCGGGGTGGTGCTCGCCGCGAGCTACGCGGTCCGTCCGTTCGGCATCCGCAGCGCCATGCCCATGGCGCGCGCGCTGCGCCTCTGCCCGGATCTGCTCGTCGTTCCCCCGCGCTTCGACCGCTACTCCGAGGTGAGCGAGGAGGTCTTCCACATCTTCCACGCCTTCACGCCCGAAGTGGAGGGCCTCTCGCTGGACGAGGCGTTCCTCGACGTCACGCGCTCCGTCGCGCTGCACGGCGCACCCGTCGAGCAGGCGCACCGGATCAAGGACCGCATCCGCGACGAGCTGGGCCTCACCGCCTCGGTAGGAGTCGCCGAGGTGAAATTCGCCGCGAAGATCGCCTCGGATCTGCGCAAGCCCGACGGGCTGGTGGTGGTTCCGGAGGGTGGCGTCCGCGAGTTCCTCGCGCCGCTCCCCGTCGCGCGTCTGTGGGGAGTCGGCCCCAAGACCGAGGAGGTCCTGCTGCGGCACGGGCTCCGGCGCATCGGCGAGGTGGCCGCCGCCGACCGGGCACAGCTCGAGCGCGAGCTGGGCAGCCTGGGCCCGTGGCTGCACGACCTGGCGAACGGCTTGGACGATCGCGCGGTCGAGCCGGACCGCGAGGCGAAGAGCGTCGGCGCGGAGGAGACGTTCGAGGAGGACCTGCGAGGCGACGACCTCCTCCCCTTCATCCACGGGCAGGCGCTCCGGGTCGCCTCGCGCCTCCGTCGCGCCGGGCTGCGCGCGCGCTCGGTCCACCTCAAGGTGAAGTTCGCCGACTTCCGCATCGCCACCCGTCAGGAGACCCTCGCCGAGCCAACCGACGACGGCGCGCAGATCTACGCGGTCGCGCGGCGGCTCCTGGGCAAGGTGGACGATCGCCCGGCCCGCCTCACGGGAGTGCACGCCGGCGACCTGGGCGCCGGCCCGCAGCTGGGGCTCTTCGACCAGGTCCAGCCCGCGGCGCGGAAGCGGGCGCGCCTCAATGCCTCGCTCGACCGCATCGCCGATCGCTTCGGCCCGGGCGCGGTGGTGCCGGCCGACCTACTCGCCCGCAAGAAGTAGCACCCGAACGCACGCCCGCGGACTTGCGGCGGGCGATCGTCGCAACGACAATCCTTCACATGGAACGGAAAACGGCTCGGCGCAGCGGGAACCGCGGTTTCACCATCATCGAGCTGATGATCGTCGTCTCGATCATCGGCGTCCTGTCCACGCTCGCGATCCCCTACTACCAGAAGTTCACCGCGCGCGCGCGCAGGTCCGAGATGCAGACGACCATCAGCAAGCTGCGCATGCAGTTCATCGCCACCTACAACGGCCAAAGCGCGTTTCCGCTGCCCGTCACCCCCGGCGGCGTCAGCACGTGGAACCCGGTCGACCCGGTCACCGGGACACCTCCCCTCGGATTTCCTACCGCCTGGAACACGAGCGCTCCGGACTGGCTCAACCTTCCCAGCATGGATGGCGCCGTCCGCCTGCGCTACCAGTACAGCGTCACCCCCGACGGCAAGATCCTGACCCTCACCGCCAAGGGCAACTTCCAGGGCGTCGGGTTGTACTCGTACACGGAGTCCTGGCAGGGCTCGGATCCCGTGGCCGACCCGGTCGAATTCCCGATGTTCTGATCGGCCTCGTCGCGCGAGCGACTCAGCGCTTGCGCGGCTGCCCGGCGGCCGTCTGTGCGGGTTGAGGGGGAGACCGGTCGGGCTGGGGCGCGGGCTGCGGGAGTGCCTGAGGGGGCACCACGGGAAGCGGGACGTCGTTGCGCTTGACCGCGGGAGGAAGCCCGTACGCTTTTCCGTCGGTGACCGAGAGCTGACCGGCTCCGCTGCCGTTCTGCCGCACGAGCACGGCATTCCGGACCCCCCGGTCGCGCAAGACTTGCACCACCGCGCCGAGCGCCGCGTCTTGCCGGTCGTCGAAGTCGGAGGCGAGCGTGACTCGCGCCGTCTGCCCGGACACCTCGATGCGCGCGATGCCCGCCACGGGCGGCAGCTCGTGCACGCGCGGGTACGCGAAGAACAACACGTTGATGAGCGCGCCGCCGAGCGCGAGCATGCACACGAGCAGCGCCCGCGCCCCGCGGCCCTCGCCCGAGGACTCTCCCATCCCCTGGAACTCGCGCAGCTCGGCCCTGACCGGCGCAGGCTCGGTGGTCTTGGGCGGCGGACGCCAGGCCTGACCGGGAAGCACCACTTCCGGGTCGAGCGATCCGGCGCCGAGTCGGGGAGCCGCGCCCACCCCGCGCAGACGGTCGGCGGTCTCCTTGAAGGAGTGCAGATCGCGCGAGAGCGCGGCGCTCGAGGCGGTGATCAGCTGCAGGCTCTCCACCTCGCCCCGGCTGATGGCGCCGTCCGCCTCCTTCTGCAGGCGCGCCGAGGCCGCATCCACGAGCTGGATCATGGCCTTCACCGAGGCGTCGTCCACCAACGGTGGCGGCTGGCTGGTGAACAGGCGCGTGGCTTCCGCTCGGCCCACCTCGAGCGCGATGCGAGCCGCCAGCGCGTCGGCGAAGGGCGACTCCGTGCCGGCCTTCTCCAGCGCGCCGCGCTCGCCCACGTTCAGCACGCCGGCGATCTTCTTCGCGGCGGCGGCGATCGCGGGCGCCGTATCCCCTGGCGCTTTCTTGTCGCGCACGAGCGCGACGCCGGCCAGGAGACACGCGTCGGCCGGCGGCACCTCCGGCCACATCGGGGCGGCAACGGCCGGCGCGGCATCGGGGATCGCCGGAGCGCCGTCGTCGAACAGATCGGACAGTCCCGGCGCTGCCGGCGGCGCGGCTGCCGGCGCCGCGGCCTGCGAGGCGCGGGCCGGAACGGTCCCCGCCTTGGGGGGCGGCTGGCCGTTGCCGGCTGTCGGAGCGCGCGCAGGACCTGGCGGAGGACGCGCCGGCGTGGTGTCCTTGACGCGCGGTCGCTCCGCGAATCCTGGAGGAGGCCCACCCTGCGCCCTGGCGCCGGTCGGAGTGGCGCGCGCAGGCTGCGCGGGAGGAACCACGGGGGCGGCCCGCGGCGCTACGACCGGAGGCGGCCGAGGTGTAGAGGGACGGGGAGCGGAGGCGGCCGGTGTCGCGGGCGGCCGCGCGGACGCTCCGGCGGCCGGCGCGGGCCCGGCGGGAACCACAGCGGGTTTTGCGGCCGCGCCGCTCATCGCCTGCCGCGTCCAGTCGCGGATGCCGGCCTCCTCGTCCGGCGTGACGCCGGCGAACCGGATCTGCGGGTCGGGCGTGGCGCGAACGACCAGTCCCCACGTCTCGAAAGGGCCCCAGGACAGGCGGACCGTCTCGCCCGGCTGGAAGGGCAGCGCCGCGCCGCCGTGCACTCCCGACGCCGTGACCGTGGCCTGCGCGAGCGGCACCAGGTTCCCTCGCGCGCCGACCTGCACCGCGGCCGGCGCCCCGCGCTCGGCCGCGTACGAAAGCCCGACGGCGTCGGCGAGGCGCGCCACGAACTGCTCCTTGGGCATGGGCATGAAGAGCAGGTCGCTCGCGCCCGCCTTGAAGCAGTCGTCCCGCTGCGCCGCCTGCTCGCGCTGAAGCACCGCGATCACGCGGCCGCCCCGCCCGCGCACCGCCGGGGCGAGCGCTTGCAGGGCGGCCTGCAGCGGTCGGTCCAGAGTCCCATAGAAGAGCGCCAGCGCGTCCGCGCGCTGCGCGGCAGCCGCCGCCCCGGGGTCGCCGAAGGGCAGGGTGAGCACGTCGAATCTGCCGCCCTCGCGCAGTCCGCTTGCCAGCGCTTGCAGCATCTTCGGGTCGGCGAGGACGAGAAGGCGAGTGGCCGGCACGATGGTGAGAAGCCTACTCGACGGGTCTCCGAGTGCAAAAGAATGGAATCGGAGGGAGAACCTCCCCCACATGGCCCTCCGTACGCGCCGCTGGAACGACCCGGGACAGCCCGGCGACGGACTGCGGATCCTGGTCTGCCGGTACCGTCCCCGCGGGCTCCCGAAAGGAAATGAAACGTGGGACGAATGGCGCAAGGAGCTGGGTCCCAGCCCCGAGCTCCTGGCCGCGTTCCACGGCAAAGGGGGCGCCCCGAAGGTCTCGTGGCCCGAGTACCGCAAGCGGTACCTCTCCGAGATGCGCGAGCAGACCTCCGCCATCGGCGAGCTGGCGCTCCGGGTGGCCGCCGGTGAGACGATCACGCTGCTCTGCTCGTCCACCTGCACCGACCCCGCGCACTGCCACCGCACGCTGCTCCAGGGCCTGATCGAGGGGCGCGTCGCGCGCGCGAACCGTTCATCGAGCGACAGCGGGCCCTCCGCCGCCGGGGGCGCGGAGCGGTTCCGTGGTACCCGAAGTGCAGGAGGAAGCATGGCCCTCTGGTTCTTCCAGCGGACCGCTCCAGGCAACATCCGCCGCATCCCCTTGCCGTCGATGCAGCGCTTCCTCGCGGGCGAGCGTGCGCTCGCGCACGACGGCGACGGCTACGTGCGCTGCATCGGAATGGCCGTCGAGGTGCGCAACCGCAAGCCCTCCGCGGTGCGCCGGGTGTGGTTCTCGAAGATCCGCGTGGGCGGGGACGGGCGCGTCGATCCGGAGCACCGCCCGCGCGTCCTGCGCGAGGTCGGCTCCCGCCACCACGGCCGCGGGTCCGTGGTGCACGCCGCGCATCGCTTCGCCGAGCGGCGCCTGGCCCACCTCGCCGAGTGGCGCCCCGAGGAGTCCGACCTGCAGGCGCTGCGGAGCGAGGTGAACGGCCGCGCGGGCAAGGAGATGATCTAGTCGCCGGCGTATCCGGTGGCGCTACGCCTTTCCAAGCGCGACGATTCTGGCCTCGATCGCGCGGAATTGCTTGCCAGGGCGTCGGACAGACGATTTACAAGGGACGCCATGCGCGAGCGCATCCACGCGCCGGACCTCGCCGGAGCGACGGCCTGGCTGAACGTCGACCGGCCGCCGTCGATCCGCGACCTGCGCGGGCAGCTCGTCATCCTCGACTTCTGGACCTACTGCTGCATCAACTGCATGCACGTGCTGCCGGTGCTGCGCGATCTGGAGGAGCGGCACCGCGAGGACCCGCTGGTGGTCATCGGCGTGCACTCCGCCAAGTTCGACGCCGAGAAGGACGCCGAGCACATCCTGCAGGCGATGCGGCGCTACGGCGTGTCCCACCCGGTGGCCGTGGACAGCGAGATGCAGCTGTGGTCGCAGTACGCGGTGCGCAGCTGGCCGACGCTGGTGATCATCCGGCCCGACGGGACGCTGGCGGCGGTCGCCCCCGGCGAGCCCGATCCGTCCGTCCTGGAGGCGTTCGTCTCGGAACAGCTGGCGCGCGCGCGCGAGGAGGGAACGCTCGCCGCCGCCCCGCTGCGCCTGGTGCGGGCCGGGCCGCGCGACGAACAGACCCTCTCCTTCCCGGGCAAGGTCGTCTCCACCTCGCACGGCCGGATCGTGGTCTCCGACTCGGGGCACCACCGCGTCTTGATCCTCGGGCCGGACGGCGCCGTGCAGGACACCATCGGCAGCGGCCTGCGCGGGCACCGCGAGGGCCCGTTCGCCGAGGCCGCGCTCGACGATCCGCAGGGGCTCGCGCTCTCCGGCGATTCGCTCTACATCGCCGACGCGCGCGCGCACGCGGTCTTCCGGGCCGACCTGCGCGAGCGCACCTTGCACCGCCTGGCGGGCACGGCCGAGCTGGGGCGGACGCCGCTCTCGCAGCGCACCCGCGCGCTGGAGACGCCGTTGCGCTCGCCGTGGGACCTGGCGCTGCGCGACCGCGAGCTGTACGTCGCGCTGGCCGGCTCGCACCAGGTCGCCGTGGTCGCGCTCGACGAGGGGACCATCGAGCCGGTCGCCGGGAACGGCCGCGAGGCGCTGATCGACGGTCCAGGCCCCCAGGCCGCCCTCGCCCAACCCTCCGGGCTCTCCCTGCAGAACGAGGTGCTGTACGTGGCGGACAGCGAGTCGAGCGGCGTGCGCGCAATCGACCTGCGCACCCGGCGCGTCTACACACTTGCGGGCGGCCCGGGGTTGTTCGACTTCGGCGATCGGGTGGGGAAGATCGAGACCGGCATGCTGCAACATCCGCTCGCGGTCGCGGCCACGGCGAGCGGCCTCATCGTCGCGGATACCTACAACGACAAGCTGAAGCGGTTCTCGCCCGACGGGCTGCGGCTCGACCCCTTCTTCGAGGGAGCCGTCGATTCCCGGCTCTCCCAGCCGGCCGGCCTTTCGGTGCTGCCGTCCGGCGAGGTGCTGGTCGCCGACACCAACCACCACCGGATCGTGAAGGTGAGCGCCGGCGGGGAGCGCGCGTACGAGCTGACCGTGCGCGGCGCGCCCGCTCCGCGGTACGGCGTCGCGGTCGGCGCGAAGCCCCTCGCGCCGGGCGAGGGCGGCGCCGGATGGTTCACCGCCATCCTCCCGGCGCCGCGCGACAAGGGATTCGCTCCCGGCCCCGGCAAGCTGGTGCTGACCGTCGCCGCGCCGGAGGGGCTCGAGCTTTCGGCGGGCGCGCCCTGGTCCGCGGCGCTGGAAGTGTCCCGCCGCAGCGACCTGCTGCAAGTCGCGCCGGAATTCACCCGGGGCGAGGCGCGCGGCGGCCGCAGCGAGGAGATCGAGCTGCGCGTCGAGGCGCAGCACCTGTACGACGTGGATTCGGAGCTCCTGGTGGAGCTCCGCGCGGTGGCGTGCGACGCGGCCGATCACAAGGCCTGCTATCCGGTGAAGAACTCGTTCCGCGTGCCGCTGCGGCTCTTGCACGACGGCGGCCAGCGCGAGGTTCGCGTGACCTTGCCGCTCGAGGTGGGCAAGTAGGAGGACGGGGTGGGCGAGCCGCACATCCTCTCCGCCGCTGCCGCGCTGCCGGAGAACTACGTCGATCAGGAGACGTTGCTCGCCGCCTTCCGCGCGCACTGGGGGCGGAAGCACTTCAACCTGGACCGGCTCGAGCAGCTGCACCGCTCGGTGCGCGTCGGCGGCCGCCACCTGGCGCTGCCGCTCGATCGCTACGCGGAGCTGGAGTCGTTCGCCCAGCGCAACGACGCGTGGATCGCCGCGGCTGTCGAGCTGGGGGAGAAGGCGCTCGAGCAGGCGCTGCTCCGCGCGGACTTGCGGCCGCGGGACGTGGACCATCTCTACTTCGTGACGGTCACGGGGCTGGCGACGCCGTCGATCGACGCGCGGCTGGTGAACCGGATGGGCCTGCGCGACGACGTGAAGCGCGTGCCGCTCTTCGGGCTCGGGTGTGTCGCCGGCGCGGCCGGCCTCGCCCGCGCTTCCGATGCGGTGCGCGCCTTCCCGGGCCAGGTGGCGGGGCTCGTGGCGGTCGAGCTGTGCTCGCTCACGCTGCAGCGCGAGGACCTGTCGGTCGCCAACATCATCGCCAGCGGCCTGTTCGGCGACGGCGCGGCGGCCGTGCTGATCGGCGGTGGCGATCGGCCGGCGCGCGGGCCGCGCGTGCTCGCCACCCGCTCGGTCTTCTACCCCGGCACCGAGCGGGTGATGGGCTGGGACGTGGTCGACTCCGGCTTCAAGGTGGTGCTCTCGCCCCAGGTGCCGCAGCTGGTGCGGGAGCGCGTGCGCGGCGACGTCGACGGGTTCCTCGGCGCGCACGGCGTCTCGCGCGCGGCCGTCCGGCACTGGATCTGCCACACCGGCGGACCGCGCGTGCTGGAGGCGTTCGAGGAGGCGCTGGAGCTGCCCCGGGAGGCGCTGCGTCGCACCTGGGACTCGCTGCAGGAGGTGGGGAACCTCTCCAGCGCCTCGGTGCTCTTCGTCCTGCGGGACCTGCTCGACTCCGGCGAGGCGCGTCCGGGCGACCTGGGCCTGCTCATCGCGATGGGACCCGGCTTCTGCTCCGAGCTGGTGCTGCTGCGATGGTGACTTCGCGCGCGCTGTACCTGGGGTTCCTCCTGCTGCTGGCGGCCGAGCGGCTCGTGGAGGTGACGCTGTCGCGCCGCAACGCGGCCCGGGCGCTCGCGCGCGGAGGCCGGGAATCCGGGCAGGCGCACTTTCCCGTCATGGTCGCGCTCCACACGGCTTTCCTCGCCTCGTGCGCACTCGAGTCCGCGTTCCGGCCCTTCCCCGGCGCGCTGGGCTGGGCCGCGCTCGCCGCCGCGGTCGGCGCGCAGGGGCTGCGTTACTGGGTCGTCGCTTCGCTGGGGGATCGCTGGAACGTGCGCGTCATCGTCGTCCCCGGGGAGGCGCCCGTGCAGCGCGGGCCCTACCGATTCGTGCGCCACCCGAACTACGCCGCGGTCGTGCTGGAGATGATCGCCGTCCCGCTGGTGCACGGCTGCTGGGTCACGGCCCTGGTGTTCTCGGCGCTCAACCTCGTCGTATTGCGGGTGCGCATCCGCGCGGAGGAGGCGGCGCTGGGCGCCGTGTGGCAGGACGCGTTCGCCGGACGCCCGCGCTTCCTGCCCGGAGGTCACGGACGTGGCTGAGCCGGCGGAGGTGATCGCGGTGATCGGCCGCGTGCTCCGCGAGGAGCTCGGCATCGCGCGGGACGTGCGCGCGGAGGACGACCTGCTCGCGGACCTGCAGCTCGACTCGGTCGGCGTGCTGACGCTGGTGGTGGGGCTCGAGGACCACTTCCGCGTCGCGCTCGCGGAGCAGGACGCCGTCGAGGTGCGCACCGTCGGCGATCTCGCCGGGCTGGTGGCCGCGCGGGCGGAAGGCCGCTGATGCTGCGCGGACCGCCGCTGCCGCCGCTGAAGCACGCCACCATCGGCGAGGCGCTCGCGGCAGCGGCCGAGGCGTCGACTCCGACCCGGACCCCGACCTCGACCTCGACCCCGACCCCGACCGGGCCGGCAGGGCTGACCTTCCTCGACGCCCGGGAGCAGTCGCAGCACTTTTCCTTTTCCGACCTGCGCCTCCGCGCCCGCCGCGCCGCGGCCGGCCTGGCGGGGCTGGGGATCCGGCCCGGCGACCGGGTTGCCCTCGTGCTGCCCACCGGCGTGGACTTCATGGACGCCTTCTTCGGCGCGCTGCTCGCAGGGGCAATACCGGTGCCTCTCTACCCGCCCGTGCGGCTGGGCCGCCTCGACGAGTTCCACGCGCGCACGGCGCGCCTGTTGCGGTCTTGTGGGGCGCGGCTGTTGCTCACCGACGCCCGCGCCGGGCGGCTGCTCGGCCAGGCCGCCGCCCGCGCCCGACCCGAGCTGGGTGTGCGCACCGTCTCCGATCTTCCCCGGGGCGGCGAGCTGGAGGTACCCGCCGCGCCCGGCGACCTGGCGCTCATCCAGTTCTCCTCCGGGACCACGGTGGAGCCCAAGCCAGTCGCGCTCACGCACGCCAACGTGCTCGCGAACGTGGCGGCGATCGACGCCTACATCCCTGAGGAGGGGCCGCTGCGGCAGCGCGGCGTCTCGTGGCTGCCGCTCTACCACGACATGGGGCTCATCGGCTGCCTGCTGCTCGCCGTCTACCACCCCGGGCCGCTGGCGCTGCTCCCGCCCGAAGCGTTCCTCGCGCGACCGGCCCTGTGGCTTCGCGCGATCGCCCGGACGCGCGCCACCCTGACCGTGGCGCCCAACTTCGCCTTCGGGCTGTGCGCGAAGCGGATCCGCGACGAGGAGCTGGAAGGCGCAGACTTGTCCTGCCTGCGCCTGGTGCTGAACGGGGCCGAGCCGATCGCCCCCGCGGCGCTGCGGCGTTTCTGCGACCGGTTCGCCCGATTCGGATTCGACCCGCGCGCGCTGATGCCCGTCTACGGCCTCTCGGAAGCATCGCTGGCGGTGACCTTCTCGCCTCCGGGGCGGGGGCCCCGCACGATGCGCCGTGCGGAGCGCGAGCTCGCCTCGGTCGGACTGCCGGTCGCCGGCGTGGAGGTGAGCATCCAGGCAGAGGACGGGCGCGAGCTGCCGGACGGCTCGGTGGGCTCGATCCGCGTCCGCGGCCCCTCGGTGATGCGCGGCTACTTCCAGGACGCGGACGCGACCGCGCAGGCCGTGCGCGACGGCTGGCTGGACACCGGCGATCTCGGATTCGTGGACGGAGGCGAGCTGGTCGTGTCCGGGCGCGCCAAGGACGTCGTGGTCCTGCGCGGGGCAAACCACTCTCCCCAGGAGTTCGAGGACGCCCTGGACGGCCTGCCCGGGGCGCGCCCCGGCTGCGCGGTCGCCGTCGGCCTGGTCCCCGACGGCGCCGACGGAGAGGAGCTGGCGCTCCTGGTGGAAGTGGAGCGCGAAGGCGCCCTCGGCGAGGACGCGGTACGGGCGCGCATCGTCGAGCGCACTGGCGTCCGGCCGCACACCGTCAGGCTCCTGTCGCCCGGGACGCTCCCGCGCACCTCCAGCGGCAAGCTGCGCCGCGCGGAGGCCCTTCGCCAGCTCGTCGAGAACGAGCTGCGCCCGCCTCAAAAGATCTCGCTGCTGCGGATGGCGCGCGAGGCGGCGCTCTCGGCCGCAGCCCTGGCGCGCCTGCGCTTCTCGCGATGATCTGGGACGTCGCGATCTGCGGCGGCGGTCCCGCCGGGCTCGCCGCGGCCGTGCACGCCGCCCGCGCCGGGTTCTCCACCGTGGTCCTCGAGCGGACGCCCGGCGTGCCCGACAAGGCCTGCGGCGAGGGGCTGATGCCGCGCGGCCTCGAGGCGCTGGAGAGGCTCTCCGTCCTCGGTGAGGTCGCGGACGATCAATGCACTCCGTTCCGCGGCATCCGCTACGTGCAGGAGGACGGCTCGAGCGTGGAGGGCCGGTTCCGCGCCGGCAGCGGGCTGGGCGTGCGGCGAACGGCACTCTCCCAGGCCCTGCAGCGGCGGGCGCGCGAAGCGGGGGCGGAGATCCGGAACGCCGGAGTCCGCAGCGTGTCCGGCGGCCGGCTCGACACCGACGCTGGAACGGTCGAGGCGCGCCTGGTCGTCGCCGCCGATGGGCTCAACTCAGCGCTCCGCCGCGCCGCCGGGCTCGAGCTGCCGGTGCGCGGCCCGCGGCGATTCGGGCTGCGGCGTCACCTCCGCCTCCCACCTTGGAGCGACCTGGTCGAGGTGCACTGGTCGGCGGGCGCGGAGGCCTACGTCACCCCGGTCGGGCCGCGCTCCGTGAACCTGGCCTTCCTCTGGCAGGAGGACGCGCTCGCCGAGAAGGCGTCGTTCGAATCGCTGCTCGACCGCTTCCCGGCGCTGGGCGAGCGCGTGCGCGGCGCCACGCTGGAGTCCGAAGCGCGCGGTTCCGGGCCGCTGTCACGCCCCGTGAAGGCGCGGGTGGCCTCGGGGCTAGCGCTGATCGGCGACGCCGCCGGATACGTCGACGCGATCACCGGGCAGGGCCTGTCGCTGGCCTTCACCTCGGCGGAATTGCTCGTGCGCCTGCTGCCGCGCGACCTGCGCGAGCCAGCGCTGTCGCGCGCGCTGCGCCGGTACGATGCCTCGCTGCGCGCCGGCTGGCTCCGCTACGCCGTCCCCGCGCGAAGCCTGCTCGCCCTCGCCCGGCGGCCCGCGCTGCGCCGGCGCGCCCTCGGCATCCTGCGGCGGCACCCCAGCTGGTTCGCCCTCTTCCTCCGCGCGGTGGAGTGATCCCTACTTCACGGTGGCGGTGAAGACCTCTTCCATCAGCCCGCGCGTCGCGCAGGTCGGCCCCGGGGTCTGGTTGCGCCGGCTGTCCGTCCAGATGGGGTGCACGACGCCCCCGTACGCCGCCACGCCCTCATAGTCGCCCTGCTGGTTTCCGTAGTTGATGCTGTCGCAGGGGAACGTGCCGTTGCAGTCGTGCTCGTTGGAGCTGACGTCGCTCACCCGTACGCTCGCCCCGAAGGTCTGGCCGTCCGCCGACTGCGACAGATAGACGTCGGTCATGAACCCGGCACCCGTGGTGTCGTTGCGCGTGTCGTAATACGAGACGTTCACCTGGCCGGTAACCGGGTCGGTGGCGAGCCAGTGGTTGAAGCGATCCACGCGGGGAAGCGACTCGCCGATCGTGCCACGCGCCGACCAGGTCGCGCCGCCGTCGTCGGACACCGAGGCGTAGAGATCGGTGTGCGCGCCGTCCTCCGCCAGGTCCATCCAGGAGCAAGTGACGCGGCCCGACCGGGGACCGATGGAACGATCCGTGTCGCAGGCCGGATACACCAGCGCGGCGCGGACCGATTCGGCCGGAATCGCGATGTCGAACCGGATCGACTTGAAGGAGATGACTCGCGGCGCACCCCAGGTCGCGCCGCCGTCGAGCGAGCTGTTGAACACGATCGCATTCTTCGCGATGTCGTTCCAGGCGACGTAGACTTCCCCGCGCGGCCCGGTGGTCACGGTCGCGCCTATCGAATGCCCCTGCCCGCTCGGACCGTCCACGCGGGCCAGGGAAAACGTCGCCCCGCCGTCGCTCGACGTCGCCACCTGGACACCGCCGCCGGTCGATCCGCCGATCGCCGCGTCCCAGGCGACGTACACGTTGTCGCGGAACGGGCTCGCCGCGTTCTGGTCGGCCGTGACCATCGGCTTGTCGTTGAAATGGCTGCTGCCTCCGGCCAGCGCGAAGAACGTCGCCTGCGGGTAGGTGCGGCCGCCGTCGGTGGAGCGGGCGACGGCCATCTGCGTCGCCGAGACGCCGTTGCCATTCCCGAAGTAGACGACGATGTAGCTGTAGTAGAGGGTCCCGCGAGAATCGAAGGCCAGCGACGGGTCGGACCCGAAGCAGGTGCCGTTCTGGTTCTTGCAGGCGGGCAGCGGCAGATCGACGCCGCCCCAGCTGGCGCCATTGTCGGTCGAGAAATAGCCGCGCATCGGATTGCGGAAGATCTCGTTCGAGCCGGCGGCCAGCCGCTTCGGGCGGGTCGGGTCGATCGCGATGAAAGTCTCGCTCTGTGGACCGCACTCGTTCGAGACGTCGACGTTGCGGCCGACCGACAGAGATACCGTGCCGTCCGGAGAGGCGTCGGGCGCGTGCGTGGAGAGGTACTGGTACTTGTCCCACCAGGTCGGCTTGCTCGGGTCTCGGACGGCGAGGGCCGGCAAGGCGACGGCGAGCACCACTGCAGCGGTTCGGATGGACATCTGCGCCTCCGGAGAGCGCAGAGAGCTACACCCGAACCCGACTGCTGCCAAATCCGGCAGGATTCGGCTCAACGGCACCGCGCTTCATCCGGCTCGGCTCTTACGTACCGGACTTCTTCTCACCGTAGGTCCACTCCGGCTCAGAAGGGGGCGCCGGAGGTGCGGCGGGCATATCTCGCCCGCAGAACCTGCACACCGTCGCTTCGCGCTTGATCATTTCGGCGCAGAAGGGGCACTTCCTCGCGTCGCCGGCGGCAATTTGCATGGCCTCCTGCTGCTTGCGGTCGGGCTCCTTGAGAATCCCGATGAAGAACCCGACCAACGGGCTCAAGAACAAGCTCCACGCAAGGCCCACTCCGAAGGAAAGCCCCTTCGTCTGCCAGAACCAGCCGACGAGGAACGAAAACACAATCCAGCCGATGAACCACTCCATGATGACCCCTCCCATTGAAGGTCGTCACGATAGCGATTCCGTGCGCGCTCAAGCAAGGAGCGAGCTGCTTGGCTGCGCGCGAGCTGATCGACGCGGCCCGCCCTCGCGGCTGCGGGCTGGATTGTGCAGGACGCTGCGAACACGAACCTCAGCGCAGGGCGAGGCGTCGCGGTGAGGGAATTCCCGTTGGCCTCGGGCCGACCCCCGCGAGCGCACCGCACGTTCGGATGTCAGGGGTGCGATCTATGCTCAAATCAATGAAGCGCGCGCGCGGGCAGACGGCGATGAAATTTCGGTACCGCGGGCGGGGCGGCTACCGGGAGGGCGCAGGTCGGCCGAAGAAGCCGGGAGCAGGTGTGCCGCATCGGCCGCGAGGCCCCTTGAGCGCGCGGCATCCGGTGCATGTCACCGCACGCGTGCGGGACGACGTGGCAAAGCTACGCAGCAGGGCGTGCTTCCGCGCGATTGCGCGCTCTTTGGCGGCGGCGCGCGAGCAGGTCGGGTTCAGGCTGGTGCACTTCTCGGTTCAGATGAACCACATCCACCTCGTCGTGGAGGCGGACGACATGTCCGCGCTCGCGCGAGGGATGCAGGGCCTCGGCGTCCGGATTGCGAAGGCGCTGAACCAGGTGCTCGCGCGGAGCGGGAAAGTCTTTGTGGACCGCTACCACGCACACGTGCTGCGCTCACCTCGGGAAGTCGCCAATGCGGTCGCGTATGTGCTCGGCAACGCGATCATCCACGCTGCCCGGCGGGGCGAGAGCGTGCACCCGGACGCAATCGACCCGATGTCGTCCGCGTGGGAGCGGCACTGCGTGGCGCAGCCGCACACCTGGCTGCTGAGATGGGGGTGGCTGCGCGCCATGCCAGCGGGTTAGCCGATCATTTCCGGTCGGCGACGCGCACCACGAAGCGAAGGCCCGACCAGGTCTCGTCGATTGCGCACACCTCGTTGTCGACCAGCCCCGAGGACAGACCGATCTCGCGCACGACGCTCTCGTCGAGGTCTGTCGAAAACCCCGGACGACTTCTTTGGCCAGGCGATCCAAAGCCCGCCGGCGCGGTCCAGACCACGCGCGAGCCGGGCGAATCGCCGCCCGAGCTCGGCGCGTCGATCCGTGAAGAACACCACCACATCCGCGGGCCCACGCGAGGCGAAGCGGACGCCGGCAGGCAACGCGCCGAGCGCGCGCGCAAACCCTTCGGGAGCGGCGACGAAACGAAGCCGCGCGCCAGACCGGATGCCGAGCTTCTGCGGCAGCGGCGTCCCCGAGTAGCCGGCCATCGCGCTGCTCTACCGCGGCGGCGACGCTTGGCGGCCAGCGAGACAGAAGTCGCAGCGCCGGGCTGCTCGGGATCAGGACCTGCGGCTCCGCGCGCGCCCGCCCTTGCGGCCCGCCATCGCGCGCTTGCGCGTGGTCGAGCTGCGGCTCTACGAACGCGAGGTCCGGCGCCGCGACTTGCTGCTGCCCTTCGTCTCGCCCTTGCGGCGAGACGTTTTGTTCACCGTCGCCGCCGCGATCCGCTTCGCCGTCGCGCTGCTGCGGCCGCGGCTCTTCGCGCTGCGCTTGATCTTCTCGTACTGGCGTTCGCGCTTGCTGCTCCAGGAGCTGGGCATGCGTCTCCTCCGCGCCTCATCGGGGCGCCAAAGCGAAAAAGCTACGCACTGCCTGGCGGTGCGCCACCTTCGGGGGAGCCGGCCCGCGCAGCCTGCGCGCCGGCGAGGCGTCGGCCGGCCACCGCGCAGAGCGGCAGGGCACACAGCTCGACGGCAGCCGCGACCGCGAAGAGGGGGCGGGCGCCTCCGAGCAGCTGGTAACCCGCGCCCGACAGGCCGTAACCGACGGCGTTGCCGGCGCCGAAGACCAGCGCGGAGAAGAGCGCCTGCCCGGTGGCGCGGAGCCCGACCGGCACCAGCCGTCCCATCGCCTCGACGGCGCAAGCCCACCACACCCCGAACGTCAGGGCGTGGAACAGTTGAAGGACGATCAGCGCGGCCGCGCCCTGCGCCCGCGAGACGAGCCACCAGCGCAGCACCGTCCCCGCGCAGGCCGCGGCCAGCAGCGCCGGCAAATGGAATCTCCTGAGCAGCGCCGGGAACGCCCAGAGCGCGGCGACCTCGGCCAGCACCCCGAGCGCGAGGCCGGCGCCCGTCACGGTGGACGGCAGCCCATCGTCCCGTACCAGCACGCCGAAGAGCAGGTGATACGGCGCGCAGGACGCCCAGTGGATCAAGCAAAAAGCGAACAGGAGCAGGATTACAGGGTCGCGGAGCAGGGCCAGCGCGTCGCGGACCCGCAACGGAGCCGCGGAGGCGGAGGTCGCCTCGGGGGGAGAGGGCGCCGCCTGCAGCAAGAGCGCGTACCCCGCGACGCAGGCCATGGCGGCGAAGGGCACGAGCGGGTCGGCCGGCCTGTCCCCGCGCGCCGCGAGCCAGACGCCGAGGCCCTGCGCGACGACCACGAACCCCAGCGAGCCGAAGAGCCGCGTGCGCGCATAGCTGCGGCTCGCCTCACCGCGCGCCCACTCCATGGTGAGCGAATCGAGCAGCGGCACCAGCGCGCCCCCGAAGGCGGCGTGCGCCACCAACACCGCGCCGACGGCCAGCGGCGTCCGCGCCCACGGCAACGCGCAGAGGGCGACCATCGCGCCCAGCGCGCAGAGCCGCAGCGTGGCGGCGCGCGATCCGCGCCGGTCAGCCGCATGACCCCACAGGAGCGCCGCCGGCGCGGCGACGAGCTGCGCAGCCATGGACACCCCGCCGATCGCGTCGCCACCAAAGCCGAGCCCGCGCAGGTACGGCGCGAGGTACCCGAGGACCGCGCCGACGTAGCCGTAATAGAGGAAGTAGACGCCCCGGAGGCGGCCTGTCACTCCGGTTCCAGCGTGCAGAGGAGCGGGAACTGCGCCTTGCTGGCGAGCGCGGTCGTCTCGTTGACCTTCGTCTCGGCGATCTCGAAGGTGTAGACGCCCGCCACCGCATGGCCGTGCGTGTGCGCGTGCAGCATGATGCTCGCCGCGTCGCTCTCCGATTTGTGGAACACCTGCACCAGCACCAGCACGACGAACTCCATCGGCGTGTAGTCGTCGTTGTGCAGCAGCACCTTGTAGCGCTTGGGCGCCTCGAGCTTGGGCTTGGTCTTCGGGCGCGTCTTGGTGACGACGCCGGGCTCGCTCTCCTCCTGGCGCTTCGGGCTCATGCAGGCTTGAGGATAGGCGATTGCGCCGACCAGCGCCGCAGGGCCTGCCGGCGTTCCTCGGTCTCCGCGGCGAGGGCGCGCCGCAGGGCCTCGTCCAGCCGCGCGTCGAGGAAGGCGTGGGCGCTCCACGTCTCGCTGGGCAAGAATCCCCTCGAGAGCTTGTGGTCGCCTCCCGCGCCGCCCTCGAAGGCGGTCACGCCGCGCCGGATGCACTCGTCGATGGAGTGGTACAGGCAGACGTTGAAGTGCAGGAAGGGGTGCTCCTCGAAGCTGCCCCAGTAGCGGCCATACAGGCGATTCCCGCCGGCCACGTTGAAGGCGCCCGCCACCAGCCGGCCCTCCCGCCGCGCCTCGACCACCTCCAGCGCGCCGGGCATCCGCTCGAAGACCAGGTCGTAGAAGGCGCGGTTCAGCCATCCGCGTCCCCACATCAGCTTGCGCACCGTCGAGCTGTGCAACTCGTGCGCCGCCTTGGCCCACTCGCGTGGCGCACGGGACAGCTCCTCGCCGCGGACGGTCCGGATGGCGATGCCCTGCTCCTGCGGTGCGCGGCGCTCGCGCCTGATCGCGTTGCGATCCTTGCTGCGGAAGCGCGCCAGGAATTCCTCCGGCGTGCGGTATCCCTCGTTGCGCCAGTGGAACTGGAAGCCCATCCGCAGGGCAAGGCCCGCCTCGCCCAGCTCGCGCGCCTCTTCTTCGGGCGGGAAGAGGACCTGCAGGCTCGGGATGCCCTCGCGCCGGCACAGGGCGCGCGCCCCGTCGGCGATCCGGCGCACTGCCTCGGCGCGGTCTTCCCCTGGGGCGACCAGGATCCGCCGCCCGGTGCAGGGAGTGAAAGGCACGGTGATGCAGAGCTTCGGGTAGTACGGCAGCCCCGCGCGCGCCGCCGCGCCCGCCCAGTCCCAGTCGCGCGCGAAATCGCCGTCCGAATCCTCCTTTACCCACGCGGGGGCCGCCGCGATCAGGCGCCCGCGGCGGAAAAGAGCGAGGTGGCGCGGGGACCAGCCGGAGCGGTCCGAGGCAGAGCGCGAGCGCTCCATCGCCTCGATCCAGTCCCAGCGGACGAATGGCGTGGCGGCCGCATCGAGCAGCCCGTCCCAATCCGCGCGCGGGACCTCCGCGAGACCGCCCAGGACCTGGATTCCGTCCTTCACCAAGCAGCGGAGCTTGCGCGGCGACAGGGTTTTTCGCAACGCGTCGTTTCCCCGGGGCCAGGTAGGCCACCCGGGGGGCTTGTGTGTACTAGTGAGCAGGCGGTAAAACGCTTGCCCTGGGGAAAACGTGGGGCGTCCTGCCCCGCGAGGGACATCCAAGCGCGTTTTTGCTCGACCCCGGCTCACGCGGGGCCGCGGTCGACCGGTAGGGGGATCGGACAATGCAGCTCGGGGTCCTTTTCGCCGCAATCTTTGCGGCCACGGCGGAATCATCGATTGCGTCCGGAAGGCTCCTCCTCGCCCAGGCCGTCGTACAGCCCGGCCTGCAGCCCGCCGCGACGGCGGGTGAGGGGAAGATCGATCACAAGCCGCTGGAGCGGACCCCGCGCGGCGCTTCGATCGTCATCCGCGCGAAGGTGAAGGACCCTGCGCGCCTCTTCGCGCCGCTCGTGTTCGCGCGGCCCGCCGGCTCGCAGCGGTTCGGCGCCTACAGCATGGTGGACCGCGGCAGCCGCGGATTCTTCGCACGCCTCCCCTCGTCCATGCTCGACGAAGGGTCGTTCGAGTACTTCGTCGAAGCGCGCCACGACGAGGGCGAGCCGACGCGATCCGGATCGCCCACCAAGCCGTTCATCTGCATCGCGTTCGACCCGCCGGCGCGGCCGGTGAAGGCAACCTTCCGCACCGAGGAGCCGGGCGCGACGCTCAAGATCGACGACAACGACGCCGGCAAGACGCCGGTGACGGTGTCGCTCGGTCCGGGACCGCACGTCATCCAGGTGATTTCCGCCGACGGCCGCAGCACCGAGCAGCAGCTCGACGTCAAACCGGGCCGGAAGCTCGACGTGCTGGTCCCGCTGCCCTCGCGGGCCGGCGGACCGGCCTCGCTGGGCGTGAGCTCCGATCCGGCGGGAGCGCGCGTGTTCCTCGACGGAACCGCGGTCGGCGTGACGCCTTACTCGGTCGAGCTGGCGCCCGGCGCACACGCCGTGGTGGTCGAGCTGGCCGGCCGTCTCCGCCAGGAGCGGCAGATCACCGCGCGGCAGGGGCGCGACGTGCAGCTCGCCTTCGTGCTGCCCGCCATGCCCAACGAGCCGGCGCTGACGGTCGAGTCGGAGCCGGCCGGAGCCTCCGTGACGATCGACGGCAAGGAGCGCGGGCGCACGCCGTTCCTCGCTCCAGTCGCGGCCGGCCCGCACGAGCTGGTGCTGCGCCTGGCCGGGCGGCGCGAGGTCGGCACCGAGTTCACGATGCCGAAGGACAAGGATCTGTCGCTCCGCATGGAGCTGGGCCAGACCGCGGGAGCGCCGCGTCTCACCGTCGCCTCCGCCCCGGTCGGCGCGGCGGTCCTCGTCGATGGCAAGGAAGTGGGCCTGACGCCCTGGAGCGGCGAGCTCAAGCTCGGCGACCACGCCGTGCAGGTCCGCCGCGCCGGATACCTGATCGCCGAGCGCGCGGTGACCCTGCGGGCCAACCGGGACGCGCACTTGTCCTTCGCGCCGGAGCGCATCGCCGGTCCCGGCCGGCTGCGCGTGGAGACCGAGCCGCCCGACGCGGAGATCGCCATCGACGGCCAGGCCGCGGGCGTCGCGCCTTACTCCGGAGATCTGCCCTCCGGCGACCACAACGTGGAGATCTCGAGCGTCGGCTACCGCAGCCTCGCCCAACAGATCACGCTGGCGCCAGGGCAGCAGGTGTCGCTGCGGCTCACGCTCTCGGCTGCGGGCGGCGACAACGCGCCGCCCATCGTCGGCGTGAACTCCGCTCCGGAGGGAGCGCTGCTGTACCTCGACGGCAAGCTGATCGGCCCCACGCCGAAGAAGGCGCAAACCACGCCCGGGCAGCACGAGCTCCGGCTGGTGCTGGACGGATACAAGGTCTGGTCGGCGCCGACGCGCCTGCCCGACAAGCCCGGCTACGAGCTGCGCGTCGCGGTGGCGTTGAAGCCCGTGCGCGAGGCCGAGGCGCACGACGCGCCGGCGGCCCTCGAGCTGGCGCGCGCGGAATACAAGCGGGCCGAGGCCTGCTACGCGGCGGGCGACTATGTCTGCGCCACGGCGGGCTACCGGGCCGCGTACGACTACAGCCACCGCCCGGAGATGCTCTTCAACCTCGCGCAGGCGCATCGCCGGCAGGGGAACCTGAAGGAAGCGCTCGACGCCTACGAGTCGTTCCTCCGCGAGAAGCGGGACCCGAACCCGAAGGTCAAGGCGCAGGCCGAGCAGTACATCGCGTTCTGCCAGCTGGTCCTGCAGCCGACCCCCATGGCCGCGCCCGGCGGACAGCTCGCGCAGAAGGCGCCCGCGAAGGAGCCGCCGGCCGGAGCCGTGCAGCCCCTGCCCGGGGCCGAGCCGCCTCCGCTGCCGCTTCCGCCGATCGCGCAGGCCCAGCCGGGCCGCGCCGTCGCGCTTCCGCTGCCGATGCTCCCGGACGAGGACACGCAGGCTCCCGTCCTCACCCACCAGGCCGTGCGCAAGGCGCCGGCCGGGAGCGTGCTCCGGCTGGTGGCGCGCATCGTCGACGAGCGATCCGGGGTCGGAGACGCCCAGGCCTGCTGGCGCAACCTGTTCCACATCGAGTACGAGTGCATCCCGCTCGCCCCCGCCGCGAACGACGAATACTTCGCGGTGGTCCCCGGCGCAGCCGTCGCGGACGGCTTCGCGTACTACCTCGAGGCGCGGGACTCGGTCGGGAACGGACCGACACGGAGCGGCACGCCGGAGCTGCCCCATTCCGTCGCGGTGCAAGAGGCCGAGACGCCGCTGCGGCAGGCGGTGGCCGAGGCGATCAACCCTCCGCCGCCGGGCGGACCGGTGCAGGCGCGCTTCGGCGAAGCGGGACCGCAGCAGTTCGACCTGCAGAGGCCCGTGGGCAGGCTCATCGACGATCCGCGCGGCAGGCAGAGCGCCTGGAACGTGTCCGCTCACGGAGGCGCCGAGCGCAGCAGCGAGAGCGACACGGCCGCCATCGTCCAGTCGCGATTCGGGATCGACGCCTCCAGGCTCGTGGCGCCGCGCGTGCTCGCGATCGCTCGCTTCGACTGGCGCAGCGCGAAGCAACCCTACGTGCCCGATCCGGGAGCGAACACCAACCAGAGGATCACGCTCGACGAGCAGCGATACGACGCCGCGCTCGCGGTCGGTTACGACGTGGGCGACGCGATCTGGGGCGACGCCTTCTCGCTCGTCCCGACCGCAGGCGTGCAGTACCTGGGCATCCGCAACGGGACCTTTCCGGTCGACCTGATCGGCGCCGACCTCGGCGCGCAGGCGCGCTTCCCCCTCTTCTGGCGACTGTCCGCCCAGGTCGGTTTCGCCTACGCGTACAACTTCGCGTCTCCGGACACGCGCTCGGCGCTGGGCACGCTCCGCAGCCACGTCAGCACGCGAGGCGGGCTCACGCTGCCGCTGGGCCGGTTCGGCCTCTCGCTCGACTACCGCAACGACGTTCTGAGCTTCTCTCACACTTACCGGGTGGCGCACGGAGCCACGCTCGGATTCGGCTCGTCATTCTGAGGGGGACACCACCAATGACTACTCGACTCGGACGAGTCGCCGGCTGCCTTGCGCTCGCGTTCGCCACCGCTCGCTGCGCCGACAAGATCCTGGCGCCGGTGGCCAACGCCGGCACCGCGGTGACCGTCAACATGGGCAGCTCGGTCGCGCTCGACGGGCGGTCCTCGGCCGACCCGCAGGGCCGTTCGCTGGCGTACGACTGGTCGATCACGGCACGCCCGGTGTTGAGCCAGACCTCGCTCAACGACGCGCACATCGCGACGCCGAGCTTCATCCCGGATCTGGACGGCAGCTACACCATCGACCTGGTCGTCTCGAACGGGGTGCTCTCCAGCCCCGCGAGCCAGGTGATCGTCACGGCGCGCAAGTGCAGCGAGGCGGCGCCGGACGTCACCGCGGCCGTCGCAGCGCCGGCCAATCCGAACACCGGCAACACGGTCCAGCTCTCCGCGACCGTGCACGACGCCGACAACGACCCGGCGTGCAACCTGAACCAGACGTTCACGCTGCTCTGGACCGCCGTCGCGCGCCCGAGCGCCAGCATTGCCGTGCTGTCCGACCCCGCGGCCGTAAGCCCCACCTTCGTGCCCGACCAGACGGGGCCGTATCAATTCTCGGTCGTGGCGACCGATTCGACCGGCCTGCGCTCCGCACCGAAGTTCCTCACCGTGACGACGACGGACTGCGGCAACCACGCGCCAGCGGCGACCATCGCCTCGGCCCCGGCGAGCCCTGTCCCTGGGTCGAGCATCCAGCTCACGCCCACGGTGACCGATGCCGATAACGCGGGCACCTGCCTTCTCAACCAGGGGTTCACGTATGCGTGGGCGCTGACCCGCCCGCCTTCAAGCGCCACGGCGCTGCTCTCCGATCCCGCGGCGACATCTCCGTCCTTCACACCGGACGTGGCAGGGACCTACCGGGCTACGCTGACGGTGACGGACTCGGCAGGGCTGTCTTCGAAGGTGGCGGTCCGCGACGTCGTCGTGGGACCCTGCGGCGCCGGCGCGGTGACCTTCGCGGCACCCGCGATCACGGCGGCATTTGCGGAAAGCGCTGCGAACGTGGGGGCGGCGGTGACGCTGACGGCGCATCCCCTCGACCCTGCTGTGGCGTGCGGAGTCCCCGCGGGCTCGGTGCAGTACGTCTGGACGCTGGCCGGTCCGTCCGGCAGCTCGGCAGTCGCGTTCGCGGTGCAGGCCGGAGCGCAGTTCACCTTCACTCCCGACGTGGTGGGAACCTACGACGTGTCGGTGCGCGCCGTGGATACCCGGGGTCAATCGGCAAACGCGTCGGCGTCGGTGTCGACGAGCACCTGCGGCGCCGCTCCGATCGCCGTCCAGCTGACGCCGGCCGCGAGCACCGTGAACAGCTACCAGCCGCTGACGCTCACGGCGACGCCCGCCGCCACCGGCTGCCCGGCGCGATTCGCGCCGCAGATCGCGTGGGCAGTCGCCGGCGTCGGCGCTCCTGCGCAGCTCAGCGGAAGCTTCGGCGGGACCGTGGACTTCCGGAGCACCGGGCCGGGCGACTACAGGGTCTCGGCAGTCGCAATCAACACCAGCGGTCACGAGGGGCAGGTGGGCACCGCATCGGTCCACGTCGACGCCTGCGGGTCCCGGCCGCCGGTCGTGGTCACGACCGGCAACTCGCCCACGTTCCCGGCGCGGCGCCAGACAGTGACGCTTTCCGCGACCGCAGTCGATCCCGACGGCGCCTGCGGCGATGCGCGAACTTCGACCATCGGTTTCGAGCTGCTCTCGTTGCCACAGGGCAGCGCGGTCTCCTTCGCCGCAGGCGCGACCAGCTTCCAGGCGGACGTGGAGGGGAAGTACGCGTTCCGCGTCGTCGCCACCGAGGACGGCACTGGTCTCCGGTCGGACGCCGCGATCCTGAACGTCACGGTGCTCGATCCCGATCCAGCTGCCTCGAGCGTCACCGCCGTCGCGACTGGCGGATCTGGCTTCGTGGTCGCGAATGACGTCGAGACCGCCACCGTTACGGTGACGGTGCGCAACCGTCTCGGGCAACCGATCGGTAGCCTTCCGGTTTCCCTCGCCGTCAGCGGCTCCGCGAACACGTTCAATCCGCTGTCCGGCTCGGGTAGCACCAGCCAGGCCGGAGTGTTCCAGGCCACGCTGAGGAGCACGAAAGCCGAGACGAAAACCATCGCCGCGACGGCGAACCCGGGGGCGGCACCGGTGGTTCTGAACGACCATCCCTCGGTCAGCGTCGTCGCCGGCCCGACTGCCAGCATAGTGTTGACCGGCCTCCCGGCGACCGTGACGGCTGGGGTTGCGAGCACGGTGACAGTGACGGCTTTCGACGCGTTCGCGAACGTCGCCAAGGGGCCGAACGCGTACACCGGCACGGTCCACTTCACCTCGACGGACCCCTTCCCGGCCAGCTTACCCGCAAACTTCACTTTCCCTCCGACCGACGATGGCACGCACACCTTCATCAACGGCGTCACGTTGTTCACGGCCGGTTCGCAGACCGTGACGGTCACCGACACGGTGAACGGCACGCTCACCAGCTCGCAGCCGGCGACCGTCAACGCGGCCGCGCCGGCGAGCGCTGCCTTCTCCGTGCAGCCGAGCTCCGCGACGGCGGGAGTCCACATCGCCCCGGCCGTTGAGGTGACCGTGACCGATGCGTTCACGAACCTCGTTCCCGGCGCGTCCGTAACGCTTTCGATCGGTGTCAACGCCGGAGGTGGGACGCTTTCCGGCACGACCACGCGCCCCACGAACGCGACCGGGGTCGCCAGCTTCGCCGACCTCAGCATCGACAAGACGGGCACCGGATACAAGCTGCACGCGACCGTGCCGAGCATCCCGTCGCCGGTCACCGCCGACAGCACGGCTTTCGACATCACGGCGGCCGCTCCCGCAACGGCGGTCTTCTCGGTCCAGCCGACGATCACCACGACCGGGCTGCACATCACTCCGGCGGTTCGGATCACCGTCAAGGACGCCTTCTTGAACCTCGTGCCCGGGGCGTCGGTGACGATCTCGATCGGAACCAATCCTACGGGCGGCACGCTGTCCGGCACGACCAGCGGAACCACGAACACGAGCGGCGTCGCCAGCTTCGCCGACCTCAGCATCAACAAGGCGGGCACCGGCTACAAGCTGCACGCTGCCGTGACAGGCACTCCGGGCGACGGCAGCACGGCCTTCGACATCGTCGATCCAGCCGTGATCACCACCTTCATCGCCGCGCCGAGGAGCATCTTCAGCGGCGGAGCGACCCAGCTCAGCTATCTATTCAGCGGCGGGACCGGGTCGATCGATCCCGGGGGACACCCCGCAACGTCCCCGGGCGCGACCGTAGTCATGAACGTGGCCACTACGACCACGTTCACGCTGAACGTGACGAACGCGGCGGGGACGGTCACTTCCGCAAGCGCAACAGCCACCGTGACCACCCCCACCGCCTGGGTCGACCTGAACAACCCGACACCGACATCCCCGGACACCCGCGCCGCGCAGCCGTTCTCGATGACCTTCGATCCGGCGGATCCGTCGACCATCTACGCCGCCACGCTCAAAGACGGAGTGCTGAAGACAGCGACGGGTGGCCCGCCCTGGAGCGGCACGGGTTTCCCGGCCGCGACTCCTGCCCTAGGCGTGAGCGTCGCACATCCAGCCGGCGCGCTCTCCGTCTGGGCTTCCGTGAACTGCACCGGGAAGCTCTACCACTCCACAAACGGGTCCACGTGGACCGAGGTAACCGGACCCACAAATGGCCTGCCAGCCGCCGCCTGTCCGATCGGTCGGAGCGCGATCGTCCTCGACCCGTCCGATCCGCAACAGCAGACGCTGTACGTCGCATTCAGCCAGGACGGGTTGTTCCGTTCGACCGACGACGGAGCCACGTGGTCGAAAATTCCTCTACCCCTCACTAGCTCGACCTTCGACGATCAGCCCACTGCGCTCGCCATCGCTTCGAACGGCACGGTCTTCGTGGGAACCGCGCCGGGGAATCTCTTCCATGTCTCCGGAAGCACGGCAACCCTGCTCATCACGACTGATGCAAGTCAGGTCAACGCGATCGCGACCGATCCGGAGGGAACGACGGTTGTCGCGGGGCACGGTGACGGGGCCGTGGAGTTTGCGACCGGGCCGGGTTTTGCGTTCACGGCGCCGCCTCCGTTGACCGGCTCCGTTGCTGGGCTGGCGTTCACCGTCGACGGAGTGAGCTCGGGCGGAGTGATCACCGGCTCGATCTATGCCGTCACGGCTAGGGGCACGGCGAGTGGCGGAGCTGTGTTCCGGTCGACCGATTTCGGAGCCGCGTTCACAAACGTGACCGCCGCCACCCCCGCCATCGAGGCCTCCGACTACTTCTTCGTCGCCCCGCACCCGAAGGATGGGACGACCATGTACGTGCTCGGCAAC
>DASQBG010000043.1:0-1882 GCA_035635335.1 Myxococcales bacterium
ACTCCACCGGTCCAGGGGCCGCGTTGAGCCGTCCGGCCCGGACGCGGCAGCACGGAAGCTGCTCGGTGAGCTATCCGCCCAGGCAGGCGGCGCCACCGCGCTGCAAGCGGAAGAACACCGCCGCCGCCTGGATCAGAAGTACCGCGATCGCCGCTAGTCGTCGTGACGTTGTTCACCGGTGACGTTGAACCAACGCGGAGCGCGGTGTGCGCTGTGTCGACTCAGTGGGCCGCGCGCAGATAGCCGACGGGGTGCGTGGCCGTCGCGCCGACGCATCAGAAAGCACACGACGCGCCGAATGCGCCGCCCCGTGTCTCTCGCCTCACGTGAAGTGCCTCGCTGGCGTGTTCGCTTTCTGCGTGGCGGCGCACGGCCATGCAGCCCGGCGGCGTCTCAGCGAACGATACACAAATGTGGAATCAGATCGCCCGGATCTGGCCCGCAATTGCGTCGGCGGCGGCGGCGGGGTCGGCCGCGTCCCGCAGCGGCCTGCCGATCACCAGGATCGACGCTCCGGCGCGGATCGCTTCCGCCGGAGTGCCGGTGCGCCGTTGATCGCCGCTGGCCGTGCCGGCCGGGCGGATCCCCGGCACCACCAGGAGCGGAGCCGCGCCCAGCTCGGCTCGCAACGCCGCGACCTCCTGCGGCGAGCAGACTACCCCGTCCGCGCCGGCGGCGATGGCCAGCTTGGCCAGCCGGGACACCGCATCCCGCGCGAGACCGATGGCCTCGAGATCCGACGGCCCGAGCGAGGTCAGCGCCGTGACCGCGAGGAGCCGGGTCCGTGGCAGCGCGCGTCGGGCCGCGCGGATCATCTCCGCTCCGCCGCTCGCGTGAACAGTGACGTACTCGACGCCCAGGGCTGCGACGCCCCGGGCGGCGCCCTCCACCGTCTGCGGGATGTCGTGGAGCTTCAGATCGAGGAAGATCGGGGCGCCGAGCTTGCGCACCGCCTCTACCGCCGCGCGGCCGTGGGCGACGAAGAGCTCCAGACCGACCTTGAACGAGCCGACGTGTCCCGCGAGCTTGGAGGCGAGCCGTTCAGCGTCGGCGAGATCGGGAACGTCGAGGGCCGCGCAGATCCGGTTCACCCCCCGAGCCTCCCTCCGCCGTCGCGCACCGCCGCCTGCGCGCGGCCGACCACGTCCGCGAGCGCGATCGGCTCGACGTCCTTCGCGCCTCGCTGCTTCCATTCGACCTTGCCCTCGGCCAGCCCCTTCTTGCCGATGGCGATGCGCAGGGGCAGCCCGATCAGATCGGCGTCCTTGAACTTCACGCCCGCCCGGTCGTCGCGGTCGTCGAGCAGCACCTCGACGCCGGCCTGCGTCAGCTCCAGGTACAGCTTCTCCGCCGCCTGCCGGACCGCGGCGTCCTGCATCTGCAAAGGCAGCAGCGCGAGGTGGAACGGGGCGATGCTCATCGGCATGCGGATGCCGTCCGCGTCGTGGTGCAATTCCACCGCGCCGGCCAGGATCCGCTCGATGCCGATGCCGTAGCTGCCCATGATGATGGGAACTTCCTTCCCAGCTTCGTCGAGCACGCGCGCGCCCATCGACTCGGAGTAGCGGGTCCCCAGCTTGAAGATGTGCCCGACCTCGAGCGCCTTGCCGACGGTGAGCGGATGCCCGCAGCGCGGGCAAGGCTCGCCGGCGCCGACGGTGCGCAGGTCCGACGCGGTCGCGTGCGCCAGATCGCGGGGGACGGAGACGTTGCGGACGTGGAACCCGTCCCGGTTCGCGCCCGTCACCAGCCCGGAGAGTCCCACCAGGCGCTGGTCGAGAAAGACGCGCAACCCCTTGCCGGCCAGGCCCACGCCGCCCAGGGAACCGGGCCTCGCCCCCATCCAGCGCTGGATCTCCTCCGGGTGCGCGGGCCGGAGCAC